>JAEUQO010000179.1 GCA_016789605.1 Acidobacteriota bacterium | reverse complement strand
CCACGGAACTGTACGATCACCAAACCGATCCGCAGGAAAACACCAACATCGCCGCCGATCCGAAACACGCCGCGCTGGTGACCAAGCTGACCGCCCAATGGGAACAAGGCTGGCGCGGTGCAAAGCTCAAATGAACTTCAGATCAGGCGCGACAACAGGAAAATGCGGGAAAGGAAAATCAACCCCGGCACTCTGGGCATTTTCCTTTCCTATATCTTCCTGTCCAAGGCAGGCAACCGCGCGCTGGCGCAAGTGGCCAAAGCGATGAAGTTCAATCAAAATCAGAACACGCGACGTTGGTACACGACAAAGTTAGGACGCCAAGATTCATCGGAATGTTTACGCGTCGCGTGTTCTGATGACGGCTGTTACGATTAAGACACAAGCTCCACCCCGCCTCTCGGATAGATTTGCTCTTGCACAATCCGCCGAATCGGTAAACACTGCGCCCATCCAATCGGCTCTTGCATGGCCGACAACCGCGCGAAAGACGACGGTTGCACAAAATCGGTACCTACAAAAACCGAACTGCTTTCTTTGCTGGGTTTCGCATTACCAAACAATCAACGTCACGCGGCAGCCAACGGACTGCCACGGCGTCCCCTATTCCGGAGATCGTTATGAAGAAACCCATCCTTGCTTTTGCCCTGCTGCTTGCGGCCATCACCGCCTTCGCGCAAACGCCGACGGCAGGCATTACCGGGCGAGTGACCGACGCCAATGGCGCGGTCGTTCCCGGCGCAACCATCAAAGTCACCAATCTGGCCACGAACATCGCGCAGCAAACGGTTGCCAACGACTCTGGGGATTTCTTGCTGCCGTATCTAAACCCGGCAAGCTATTCGCTGGAAGCGCAAGCCAGCGGCTTTCGCGGCTACAAACGCGCCAGCTTCACGTTGGATGTCGGGCAGACGTTGCGGCTGGATATCGTGTTGGAAGTCGGCGCGACCACTGAAACCGTCACCATCACCGATGCGCCGACGCCGTTGACCACCGAAACCGGCACGCGCGGCGAAGTGATTACCGGCGCGGAAATCGCCGAATTGCCGCTGGATGGGCGCAATTTCAGCGATCTGGCCTTGCTCAGCGGCGGCGTGATTCCGCGCGGCGATGGCGGCGACGGTTCGTTTGCCGTCAATGGCGGACGCGGCGACAACACAGGCTTTTTGCTCGATGGCATGAACAACACACAGCGCCGCAACACAGGCGCGGTCATCAATCCGCCGATTGAAAGCATTCAGGAATTCAAAATGCTGACCTCTGGCTTTTCGGCGGAATATGGCCGTTATGCGGGCGGCATGCTCACGGCGGTGACCAAAAGCGGCAGCAATCGCTTTCACGGTTCGCTGTATGAATTCATGCGCAACGACATTTTTGACGCCAAAGGCTATTTCGATCCCGAACGGCTGAAACTGCGTCGCAATCAATTTGGCGCGACGATTTCGGGACCGGTCAGAATTCCGAAGCTGTATAACGGCAAGAACCGCACGTTCTTTTTGTTCGCGTGGGATTCGCTCAGAGAAATCAATGGCAACGCCGAGCGCGCCTTGACGCCGACGCCGGAAATGTTGCGCGGTGATTTTTCCAATGTGTTGGGCGCGAACGGCAGGCCGATCACCTTGACCGACACGGTCAACCGCGTGCCGTTTGCCAACAGCCAGATTCCGGCCAATCGTTTTGATCCCGTTGCGGTGAAATTGCTGAAGTATTTCCCCGCGCCCAACCTGACGGGCAGCGCCTTCAATTTCGTCACGCAAGGCAACGCGACAAACAACTTCGACAGCTTCACGGCCAAAATTGACCACAACCTAAGCGACAAAGACCGCCTGACGTTTGGCGCGTTCTGGCGCACGCGCAACACCTATAACCCAGTCAATGGCAGCCGTTCGCCGCTGCCGATTTTCGGTTCGTCGAATACGCCCAACGAATTGCTGACCTACGTTCGTTACCTGCGCACCTTCACGCCGACAATGTATCTGGAAGCCAGCGTCAATTATTCGCGCCGCGACAATCGCGAAGTCTGGCCCGGCAGCGGCGATAACACGGATTGGGCAGCGGAAACCGGATTCAACGGCGGCACGAAAAATCCCGTGGCGGCGGGGCCGCCTTACCTTGTGCTGACGGGGTATCTGCCGATTGGCCCGGCGTATGACATTCCCAAAATCTGGGCGTTCAACAACTACCAATATGCCGCCACGCTGACCTGGATTCGCGGCGCGCACTCTTTCAAATTCGGCGCTGACGCTTTGCGCATGCAGTATTTTTCGCGCAGTTACGGCGACACGCGCGGGCGCGCGAATTTCCTGGGCCGTTTTACCGGTCATCCGGTGGCTGATTTTCTGCTCGGCTGGATAGACAGCGACCGGCGTCAATTGGACGCGACCGGGCCTTATGCCTTGATTACGAACTACGCCGGTTTTGTGCAGGATGACTGGAAAGTGACGCGCAATCTGACGCTCAATCTGGGCGTTCGTTACGATCTGATGAAACCGGCGCAGGAAAAATACGACGCGCTGGCGCAGTTCATTCCCTCCATCGGCAAGATCGTCGTTGCCGGAACCGGCACGCTGGGCGAAACCGAATTCAACAATCGTCTGACTTCGGCCAATCTGGCGTCACAAGTCGTCAAAGCCGCCGATGTCGGGTTGCCCGACACCATCGTCAAAACCGACCGCAACAATTTCGCGCCGCGTTTCGGCTTTGCGTGGCGGATTTTTGGCGACAACAAAACTGTGTTGCGCGGCGGTTATGGCATCTTTTACGGATCAAGTTCGCTGTATCGCATGGATGAATACACAGACACGTATCCATTCGGCGTGACCGAAACGTTCAGCCGCGTTTCGACAGACCCGCGCCGGTTGACGCTGTCCAATCCTTTCCCGACAGACCGCCGCGCATTCAGCGGTGTGACCAGCACCTTCGGGCAGGAAAGCACCACGCCCGCCACGCAATACATTCAATCGTGGAATCTGGCGCTTGAACGCGAAGTCGGACGCGGTACGGTCATCGAAGTCGCCTACGCCGGATCGAAAGGCACGCACTTGCAACGCCGCTACGATTTGAATCAGGCAGGCCGTACGCAAGCCACCAGCACCATTCGCCCCTTCCCGGCGTTTGGTTCGATCAACATCATCAATGACGGCTCGAATTCGATTTACAACTCCGGCCAATTGACGGTGCGCCGCCGGTTGTCAAAACAACTGTTTTTGCGCGGCACCTACACCTACGCCAAATCCATTGACGAATCGTCGAACACGGGCGGCACGATTGCCTACAACTTTTCGCAGGCGCAGGATTCGCGCAATCTGGCGCTGGAACGCGGACGTTCGGATTTTGACATCGGCCACACCTTTGCGGGCAGTTTCGTCTGGGCGCCGGACTTTTCGAAACATTGGCTGGTGAAAGATTGGCAATTGGCGGGAACCAGCACGATTTACAGCGGGCAACCGTTTACGCCGCGCGTCGCCACGGTGAATTACACGCTCGGCGAAGCCACGCGGCCTGACCGCATCGCTTCGGGCAAACTGGACAACCCGACGCCGGATCGCTGGTTTGATCGCAGCGCCTTTGCCGTTGTGCCGACCGGTTCCTATCGCTTCGGCAATTCGGGCCGCAACATTCTGGACGGCCCCGGCACGGTCATCATCAACACGTCGCTTTCGCGCCGCTTCCGTTTTGCCGAAAGCAAGGCGTTTCAATATCGCGTGGAAGCTTTCAACCTGCCCAACCATCCGAATTTCGGTTTGCCGGAAAACAACGTAGACACGCCAACCGTCGGCACGATCAAACGCGCCAAGAACTCACGCAATTTGCAGATGAGT
>JAEUQO010000160.1 GCA_016789605.1 Acidobacteriota bacterium | reverse complement strand
TTTTGCGGCGTCCAGAAACCGCTCACGAATTTCATCAGGCTGATCTGCCCCACCCAGGAAGCGGTGGTGCCTTCGACGGTGGCGGTGATCGCCCCCACGGCGACTTCAGCGCCCGCAACAAATGTCACGCGTGCAATGCCGTTGGCGTCGGTGAAGGCTTTGGCGCTGTCAGCCGCCAGCGCGCCAGTGCTGACTGTGCCAACGCTCTTTCCGCCGGTCGAACTGAGCGTGAAAATGACTGGCGCATTCGGCACCGGACGATCATCTTCGTCAGTCACACGCACTTCGATCTGACGCGTCGCGCGGGCTTTGACCACCAGGTTTGAGCTCAAACCCACGGGCCGCACCAGATACCGGCGTGTAGCCCCTTGCGCGCCGCCTTGTCCGATTTGCCGCGTGATGTCGGGCAACATAGACAATCCATTGAGCTGCCATTCCCCCATTTCCAGCACGCTGTCGCTGGCCGAATCAATCAGGGCGCGGCCTTCGACGATCAGCACGCGGAAGCGCGCGCCGCGCGCGGCAACAAACGTAGAGCCCGCCGCTTGCACACACGCCGACACGTCCGATTGCAATTTGAACGTCGCCGTACCGTTGAGCACCGTCGCGTTGAGCACGCGCTGGCTTTCTGCTCCGCGCACCGATCCGGGTAACAACCGCGCGCGCGCGCCGCCCGCCAACGTAACCTGGCCCAACTGTTCAATCGTGGCGACAGCACTCATGTCTTTTGGCGCTTGCAGCAACTCATTGCCCCAAAGCTGGCCGCTGCGTTGCGTCGCGCGTTCGTTGATCAGAATGACGCCCATGGATTCCACGGCGCCGATGGGCCGCGTGCTGGCAGCCAAATTCAATTGCAAGCGTTTGGGTTCAGCGATGGTCAGCGCGGCTTCGCGATTGGCCGCATTGGCCATGGCAGCCGGCATCGTGATCGCCCAATGCCCCAGCTCTGGCGCGGCGCTGGGCACACGCAATGCCCAACTGCCCAACTCGGCCATGACTTTATCTGACACATCAAAAACGCCACGGCCTTCGCGCAAAGCGGCGTGAAAGCGTGCGCCGCGCGCCGCCAGAAATGTATCGCCGCCGACTTGTACCAAAGCGTCCGCTTGCGGCTCCAATTTGAAAAGCACGTCGCCCCGCAACACTTCTGCTGCCAGCGTGGCGTGCAACTCAGATGCGCGGGTGTCATTTCTTTCGGCCATCGCCGCCACACGCACGCGTGCGCCGCTGGCCAACAGCAAATGCCCGACGCCCGCCAAAGAGACATAAGCCGAAGCGTCAGCAGGCGCTTCGAGCACTTCGCCGACAGACAACAGATTTTCCGCGCTCGGCCAACGCGTAACTGCACTATTTGTGCCTGCGCTCGCCGTCGCTTTGGCGGCGGGCAGTGTAAAAAAACACTGCCCTGCCAAACTCAGGCACAAACCGAAAACCCACCATTTCGTTGTGCGCATGCTTAATTCTCCTTCGATTGGTTGCCGCTGCGCGGGCTGACGAAGTCGGCGTCGAGCGCGGGAGGAATTTTCATCTTGGGCAATCTGATCACGGCGCGTTCGTCGGCTTCGGAGGCCGCTGGCGCAGGCATCGCACGCACGGTGAATGGCTGATTGTCAGCGGCGGCGCTGCTCGCCCCGCCAAACCGGACACGCACGGTGTTTGAGGTGCGACCGTCAATCGTCACGGTCACGTCCACTTCGCCGCGTCCGGCCAGGCTGCGCGGCACCAGCACGTTGATCTGATCCAAACCGACAAAGCCGCCTTGCGCTCCGGCATAGAGCGCCTGGGTTTGCACGCCACCGATTGAGACGGTCACATTGCCTGCGCGGCGATAGCGCAAGCCCGTGCCGAACAGCAGCAAATACAAATCTTCGCGGCCCGTACCGAAATTGAGCGTGCGCGTCACGACGCGATTTTGCGCGCTGTCAAATTGCGTCACCGCTTCGTATTGCTGTTTGCCGTTCGGACCAATGCGCAGCGCGACAGCGGCGGCCGCGCCTTGTCCGTTGGCATTGGCGGCGAACAAGCCCGGCGAACTGCCCGCGACCTGAATGCCGCTGCGCGCGACCGTCTGGTTATCGCGCGTCACGGTCACCGTGGCCGCACCGACCATCGTGCCCACCGGCACTTGATAATTGATTTGTCCCGGCGAAACGAAAAACAACGGCGCGGCGCGTTCGATGCCTGCGCCATCGCGCACACGCACGCTGACGCCCGTCAGCGAAGTCGGCAGCGGCGTGCTGGCGGCCACTTGGATTCCCCCTGCCAGTCCGTTGCCAAACGCCGAAACGATGGATTCGCTGGCGACAGCCGTCGCGGCAAAACTCGCCGCCGACACACTGGCCACCGTCGGTTCAACCAGGTCCAACGTCGTCGAAGTGCTGCTCACATTCGTTTCGTTGTCGAACAGCGTCACGCGCATTTTGCGAATTTCCGGTCGGCTCAACGCTCCCGTAAACACCATCGCAATCGAAAAGCTCTGCCCGCGCACCAGATCGCGCGCGGCGATGGCTTGCGCCAGGTCTACGTCCACGGGAAATCCCACAGCTTGTTCGTTGGCATTCAGAAATTGATAGCGCGCCAGTTTCAAATCGTGATTGGCATCGTGCGTGGTGCATTCGATGGTGAATTCATCGCCCGAACGCGTGAATTGCAACAGCGGCGCCTGACGCGCATCACTCGGATGTGTCAGCTTGACTGCCGTGGCAACGCGACCTGTCAGGTTCAACACAATAGGTGTGCCCGTCGCCGAAGCGATGCTCAGTTGCGACGTCACGACATCCGGGATGGCCTGGTTAGCAAACAGGCTGGAGGTTTTGCCCGCCAAAATCGGAATCAGCGGATTGAATTGCACGCGGAAGGTATAGCGTTGTCCGGCGGGAAGTTGCACCGGAGCCGCTCCCGGCCCGGTCGGAATCGCCGTCTCTGTGCCATTGGCATTGATCAACCGCAAGGGAAAAGTCGCGCTGTCATCAGGATTGCCAATGCGTCCGCTGCTGACGGCGCTGCCCGTGCGGTTCATTGCGAACTGTAACGCGACGCTGCCGCAGCCCGGATTTTCAATCGTGAATGTATCCGATGGCGGATTGCTCACCGGTTCGCGCGCCGCAACCACCGGCCCAAATTCAAACGACGTTTTGCCGCTGACCAGGGTCAACTGCCCGCCTGCGCCTTGCACGTTGATCGCCACCGTCGCAGTGTTGTTGGCCTGATTATTGTCAGCGGTGGCCGAACTGACGCGCGCGATGTTGGTCGTGCCGCCTTCGCCGCCCGCCGTGCAATCGAATTTGGCGACGATCCTGGCCGTCACCGAAGCGCCCGCCGCCAACGAAGCAAAACTGATCGTGCGGTTGTTGCCGCTGCCGCCGCAAGCGCCGCCGTTGCTCGCCGTGCACGAAATGAACGTCGCCGCCGCAGGCAAACCATCCGTCACCGTGACGGCATCAGCCGCGTCCGGCCCGGCATTTCGCACAGTCAAATCAAACGTCACCGTGCCGCCTGCCGTTACCGGATTCGGCGTCGCAGATTGCGTGATTTGCAAATCGGCTTGTTTGGTCGGTTGCGTGGTAAAGCTGGCCGCTTTGATAAAAACGTTGGAATCGAGGAAGAAATCCGAAGCGTCGGCAATCGCCAATTTCAGACGGTTGGTCTGTCCGCTTTTGACCGCCGCTTGCACCGAAAGCACCACCGTCAATCCGTCCATTTCGGTATTGAGCGGCGCGCTGCCATCCTGCCGGTCGTTGTTGACGTAAAACTGCGGATTCTTCGGATTCGTCCCCAGCGGTTTGCCGCCGTTGACGTTGTTGATGCTGACCGAAACATTGGTTCCCGGCAGCACCGCAATGTTCTGTCCGTTCAGAAAGAAGCCAAACAGGTCATTGAATTCACTGTTGACGAATTCGTTGTACTCTTCGGACGCAAACACATACTGAAAGGTGACCGTGCTGCCCGTCGGCACAAAATCAAATTCCAACACCGTGGCATCATTGGTGGTCAACCCAGGAATTAACTGGTTGAGCTGCGCATCGCCCTGGGTCTCGTTCACCGTCGTAGTTTCAGTTGAACGGTTCGGCCCGACCACGTTTTGCACTGCGCCGGTACTGAGAATAATGCCCTGGTCAAAGCCGATGATATTTGCGCCGCCGGTAAAGAATCCGGCAGAACGCGTAGCGCCGCGAAAACTGACGTTACTGACGGCAACACCTGCGCCGAGCAGATTGTTAACCAGTTCTTCAGGCTTTTTGTTGGTTAGATCGCTCACGACCAAGGAGCCTTGTTCTGGCGCAGCGGCAAATGAATTGGCGTTGGATTCTGTCGCGGTTGGATGATCGTTGATGATGGTTTTGACGGTGCGTTTGCGTACTGGCTCTTGCGCCTGCGCGACGGTGGCAGACGGCGAAAGAAACCTGACGCAGCCCATCAGCAACGCCAAGCCTGCCAGCCCTGCCAGGAACAACCGGCGCGGACGCTTGTCATCTCGCATAACTTCTCTCCCACGAATATGCACATTCCGCACGAGGGATGAGCCGCCAGCGACACACAAACTCTAACCAGTGAAAAGGCGACGCCTAAATCCGATGGGTAGGAAGGAAAACGGAAGTTGGATGGTGGCGAGGAGCGAATTGGCTATTGGCCCGTGTCCATCCTGTGACGATTAAACCGAGGCAGTCTTCCCACGAATGTCCAGCGTACGCGTCAACGATGCTGTGTCTACTGAAATAACGACTCACCGCCATTTGGGAACGGCGGGAACAACACCTGATGATTCACGGGGGCACTCACGAGGCGAATCGAAGGGGCACTGACTCTGCGGGGCGGCGCGTCACATAAAGGTCACACAATCAATCATGCACTTAGCGACGCTGACTATGAGTTTTCGGCTGATAAAGATGAAGCATTCGGCGCTTACGAGCAACGAAGAAAACTCACAGGCGGGGCACAGTCTATGCACCGCGTTATGTTGAGTCAACTCTAAAGTTAAAAGCGGGACGGACAGGCTTGCTTGACAACCGCAGAGTGGCTTCTTACCCTGCCTATCGGTTTATCACTCCAGCACCAGCAGTAATCATCCAGGTTGTCTTTACTTTTACGGTTGTCGCCCGGCTGTCAGCGGTTTGTTTGGTCGCGCGCGCAATGCTTTCGGAGGAACGCTTCGTGCCTTTTTTCTTTGACTTGTCATCGTTAATTCCCACCGTCGAACGAAATCCGTTCGAACCCGTCGTTGTCCCGGATGAAGTGCCTGTCGTGCTGCCAGAGACCGAAATCCCGGCAGAACCGATTGTGGATACGGGCTTACCGCTCCCGTCTTATTACAATTTTGATTTGATGCGGGCACTGGTGCAGGACCCCTTCCGTCTTTTTGTGTACTGGCAGCTCAAAGACAATCCCTATGATCGGTTGGCCAAAATCTTTCCTGCCGCGCCGCCCAACAGTTTTCACACCGTACTCAAGCTGATAGATGAAACCAACAGCATCGCAGTCTTTTTCGATGCGGCGTTTGGACGCGAATACTGGTTCAGTGTATTTCCCAATCGCCGTTATCGCGTAGAGCTGGGTTTGCGTTCAGAGCGCTACGGCTACATCAAATTGCTGAGTTCGCAATCGGTGCAAACACCGCGCGGCGGCCCGTCCGATCAGGAAGCCCCGCAAGAAGAATTTCGCATCGAAGCGGACCAGTATCTGGAAGTTTTGCGCGAAAGCCATCTGGTACCGGAACGCGCCTATACGCTCGACGGTTTGTTGCCCGGTCACGACGACGAATTGTCAGCGGCACGCAACACAGTCTGGGAATCGTTGCCCACCTCTTTCCGGCGCTTGATGCAAGTAATCGGCGACATCCAGGCAGGTCGAGATTATGACCGCTGGTGGGAACGGTTAGGCCAGGAAGAACTGGCCGACATCGTGCGCGAATTCCTGGCCATCATCGCTGAAATGGGCGATGGCGAATTAGGCTATATGTTGCTGTTGCGCTACCTGCCCGAATTGCTGCGCCGCAGCATCCTGGCGGAAGCCGCGACCGCGGGCGACAGCAGCATCATTGAGTGGCAAATTGACAAACCGGTCACGCTCTATCTGGCAGAGCAACTGGGTCAAGCTGCCTCTGAACACACCCAACCACCAGCGGCTGAACACCAAGCCGGCTGGCCAAGTACACTAACCAGCCCGAGCAGCTTGCCTACCGGTTTATGGCTGCCTAGTATGCAATCTTGATCGCCTCTCGCTTCTGTGAGAACTGAGCCGAATTTTGCAGCGCATCTCACAGAAGCGTAGCAGTTCGATAACGCATTGGGCCGCTTTTACCCTGACTTGACCGAGACAAAACCGAGCGTGTAAATTGCTGATGGTAATGACGCAGTGAACACCTCCCACACTGCCTAACCATACAACCCAGTTTACGTGAGAAAATATCCCCGTTCTGGCGTCTAGCTTGTTTCGATGCTTTAGTATGAAACGGAAAGATAGTCCTTTGTCTATTTCGCACGTTGCTCGGCTGATGCACTGCGCGGTTGCGGTTGGTGTCTGTTGGCTAACATTGGTCAGCGCCGGGTTCTCCCAAACGTTCTTCATCCAGGGACGAGATGCGCTCTCCTTGCCAGCCCGTTTGGCAGAAGCCGCCACGTCTCACGCGGTAACCTCGCCCGTTAAATCGCCGGAAGCCAACATTTCCAATCTGCCTGCGCTGCTTGGTCCTGGTTCCCATCGTTGTTTTACGTCTACTGCGCCGCCACTGTCCCCGTTTGCGCTGGAGAGCGCCACGGCCCAAGAGCCGCCGCGCCTGATGCGGTTTTCGTTGTCTCTATTTGCGGACGACAAAACCAGACAGAAATCCGACGACAATCCAGGCAACAATCTTTTCCAACCGTTGCCCGATCATACGCTGGACAACGATCCGCAACTCCAAAACACCGAGCGCCGTCGGCCATCAGGTTTCGATTGGAACAGCGCATTGCAACAGTCCACCATCTTTCTGGGCATTCAACACGCGTTTCGTCTGGCCACCGAAAAAGGCTCGCGCGCCGACCTGAAAGGTCCGTTTTTCAAAGACTATTTCACCACCCTGACAAAGCTGCGCGGTTGGGATGACGGCGATCCGTTTTTGGTCAATTACATCGGGCATCCGATGATGGGGTCGGTGACAGGGTTCATCCAGATTCAAAACGACCCGCGCGGTATCAAAGAGGAAGTCAGCTTCAAAAAGCCCTATTGGATGAGCCGTCTGAAAGCGACGGCGTTCAGCTTTGCCTATAGCACGCAATTTGAACTTGGTTTGGTGAGCGAAGCCAGTCTGGGTAATGTCGGCATTCGCCCATACGACGGACGCAAACATCCCATGGCGTACGTTGATATTGTGGTGACGCCAATTGTCGGCACCGGTTGGCTGGTGGGCGAAGACCTGCTTGACCGCTACCTGATTCAAGCGTTGGAGAAAAAGATTTCCAATCGGGTCACGTTTGTGCTCTTTCGCAGCTTCCTCAATCCGACACGCAGCTTCGCCAATATCTTGCGCGGCAAAACGCCCTGGTATCGTGACAACCGAAAATGACCTCAATCAGTTGTCAGTTTGCGGGCGGATGGCGATACTGTCGGCGCACGATCATCCAAACAATCACTGACAACTGACTCCCTATGGCAATTGGTTACCTAAGCTTAGTGCTCCACGCGCACCTGCCGTTTGTGCGCCATCCTGAATATCCCGACTTCCTCGAAGAAGATTGGCTTTATGAAGCCATCAGCGAAACCTACATTCCGCTGCTGGTGGCGTTCAATCATTTGCGCGACGAAGGCGTTAAATTCCGCCTGACGATGTCCATGACGCCGCCGCTGTGCGAAATGCTGACCGATCCGCTCTTGCAGGAACGCTACCTGCGCCATCTGAACAAACTTTGTGAACTGTCGGAAAAAGAAGTGGCGCGCACGCGCCAGGAAGCCCCGCACTTTTACGACGCGGCAGTGATGTATCACCGCCACTTTCACGAATGCCGCGAAGTCTTTGAAAACGTCTATCAGCGCAACATCGTCCAAGGGTTCCGGCAACTGCAAGACGAAGGCTTTCTGGAAATCATCACTTGCTGTGCGACGCACGGCTTTCTGCCGTTGATGTCCAACGAAACCGTCAAGCACGCCCAGATTCAAATCGCCCGCGAAAATTACCTGAAACATTTTGGCCGTCCGCCGCGCGGTATCTGGTTGGCGGAATGCGCGTTCAACCCCGGCGATGATCGCTATCTGCGCGAAGCCGGCATTCAGTTTTTCATTGCCGACGCCCACGCGATTCTGTATGGCACGCCGCGTCCGCGCCGTGGCATTTATGCGCCGGTCATCACCCCCGAAGGCGTCGCCGTTTTTGCCCGCGACACCGAAACCAGCGAACAGGTCTGGAGTTCGGACATCGGCTATCCCGGCGATCCGAACTACCGCGAGTTTTATCGCGACCTCGGTTACGACGCACAGGATTACGATTACATCAAACCATACCTGCACGACGACGGCGTCCGCCGCAACACCGGCATCAAGTATCACCGCATCACCGGCAAGGTCGCGTTACACCACAAAGAACCGTATGTGCCCGCCTGGGCAACGGAACGCGCCGCCGAACACGCCGGACATTTCATGCACAACCGCCAGGCGCAAGCGCGGCATTTGCACGGCGCGTTGGGTCGCGCACCGAACATCCTCGCGCCGTATGACGCTGAGCTGTATGGCCACTGGTGGTTTGAAGGTCCGCAGTTTCTCTTCTATCTGTTCAAGAAACTGCATTACGACCAAAACGAGATTCAACCGATTTCGCCGATTGATTACCTGGAGTTTTTTCCCCACAACCAACCGCAAACGCCGTCGGCGTCTTCCTGGGGCGCAGAAGGATACAACCGCGTCTGGATCAATCAGCAAAACGACTGGATGTATATGCATCAGCACGCCGCCGAACAGCGCATGGTCGAATTGGCGGAACAGTTCCCCAACGCCGATGGGTTGTTGCAGCGCGCCTTGAACCAGGCAGCGCGCGAATTGCTGTTGGCGCAATCTTCCGACTGGGCGTTTATCATCACCACCGGCACGATGGTGCAATATGCCGTCAAACGCTTCAAAGATCATATTCACCGCTTCACCCGGCTGTACGACATGATCAATGCTGGCGCGATTGACGAAAGCTGGCTGGCCGACGTCGAAAGCAAAGACACCATCTTTCAAGAGCTGGATTACCGCGTGTATTACCCGCAAACGCTGTAACCCAACCGGCCTTTTCGACCAAGCGTTCTGTGTGTGGTTAAGGCAAGGTTCCGAACCGGCGGGAAATCAGTGATGAATTGATGATCTCGCGCATCCTGCTCGAATCGGAATTTAGTGTCGAAACGCGCCCGCTTTCGCGGCAAGCGCCGGAAATTCCCGCGCAAGCAGATTTCGCGCTGCTTCATTTTCACCAGTCGCAACTCGCTGACGTGCCGGACGGCGCAACGTTGCTGGTCAATCCCCTGCAACCACTTTCGCTGTCTGCGGGTCGCCGCCCCAGCCAATTGTTGGTGGTTCGCCTGAATCCCGCCCTGTTGCTTGAAACCGCCACTCGCCTGAAATTGCATCGCGACGGTTCGCACCTGCTCTTTCGGCATCCGCTCACGCCGCTGACCGATGACGCGCGTTTGCGGCGCACCCTCGAAACCCTCTCTGCCGAATTGCAAAGCACCGAAACCGGCTGGCGTGATGTGATTCGCTCGCTCATCCAACAACTGGCCGTGTATTTGCTGCGCACGCACATCAACGTGCAACGCTCTGACGAAATCGAATTGTCGCGCGTCGGCATGGTGGATCGCCGCTTGCGCCGCGCGCTGGAATTCATGCACGACAACTGCGGGCGCGAACTCAGCCTGGCTGAAATCGCCGCCGCCGCCTATCTCAGCGAATTTCACTTTGCGCGTCTGTTCAAGAAAATCACGGGTACAACACCGCACGGCTATCTGGCCAGTTTGCGCATCGAACGCGCACGCCGCTTGCTGGCCGAAACCGATCTTTCGATTGTCGAAATTGGCGCACAAGTCGGTTATGCCAGCCAAAGCCATTTCACCAAAGTCTTCCGCACGGCGACGGGTCTAACGCCGCGCGCCTTTCGCCAGGCAATTCCCAACCGCAACACCTCCGCACATAATTAACCGCTCTCTTCCCGAGAATTCTGTTGCTTGCCATAGCAGCAGCCCGGCGCCTTGCGTATACTCCGCTCACCTACAGCAATCGTGTCGAACTCTTGGCTATTACCTGCAAGCAATCGGACATTCAGAGACGGAAAGCGAAAGCAAATCATGCGTAATCCCTGGCGTCTACTTCTGACAATCGGCCTGCTTGGTCTGTCTGCGTTCATCAGCCGTGCCGAACGTCTGCCTGTCAGGCAATACACCGTCGCCGATGGACTGGCGCAAGGAACCGTGTGGGCCATGCACCAGGACGCGCGCGGATTTCTGTGGCTGGCGACCAGCGACGGATTAAGCCGCTTTGACGGCTATCGCTTCACCAATTACGGCGTCAGGGATGGGCTGGGGTACGCGCAACTGCGGGACGTGATTTCGGATCGGCGGGGAAGATTGTGGGTGGCGACTGGCGACGGTGTCTCGCTACTGCTGGATGAAAAAGAGGCAGTGCGGCAGGGGCGGAAATTCAAAAACTTCCTGTTGACGACGGGCGAAGGCGCGGAAAATATCAATGACACGCATCGCATTCTCTTCGATGCTGAAAATCGCATGTGGTGCGTGACATTCCTGGGGCTTTACCGCGCCAGGTCGGCGGAAGTCGCTACGGAGCAGTTCGACCGCGTCGTAACCTTCGATGTGCTCAATACACCGCCGCAATTGGTGCTTGACCGGCGTGGCCGCGTTTGGGTTTCGGTGGATGGGCAACTGCATTGCATTGAAAGCGGCAAGGTCACGTCTTATCAGCTTTGGCAGAAAGCGGGCGAAACCGCCGGTCTGCCGGAGTTGCGTTGGGTCAAAGGTCTGGCTGAACTCCCGGATGGCCGCATTCTGCTGGCTACCAACAAAGACCTTTATGAATTCATCGAACCGGCTGCGGCTGGCAGGCGCGGTTCCTGGCGCAAACTACCTCTCAGGCTTTCGCCGCAAAACATTGTCGGAACCATTCAAGCGGCGGCGGATGGCGGTTTGTGGATCGGCAGCGAGGGCTTGCTGATTCGTTACCGGGACGGGCGTCAGGCGGATTATCGCCTCGGCAACGATACGAACCCCTTCAGGGTTATGAGTTTTCTGTCCGACCGCGACGGCAACCTCTGGCTTGGGACGCGGCAACGCGGCTTGTTGAAGCTGAAGGGCGAAGCACTGCTGATTTATGACGGGGGCGACCGGCTGGTTCCGGTGATGGATATTTATTACTCGCACGCAACCCACGATGGACGAATGATCTTGGCAGGGCGTCCGATTTCGCCGCGGGCCTGCAATGAAACTTTTTTGACCGGAAATCTCGCTCAAGGTCAAGGCGCGCTCACACGGTTGCAACCTCCGCCCGGTCTTTGCATTCACGATGTCTTGCAGGACAGCCGCCAAAACTGGTGGGTGCTGCGTTGGCTGGCGGATCGGAAAATTTACAAGCTTCGCTTTATACCGGGACCGAACCTGAATTTCTCTGCCGGTTATGAACTGACGGCGACAGACGGCTGGGTGGATGGCGGCTACGGCGTGTTGTATGAAGACCACGAAGGATATGTATGGCTCAGAAAGGGCGGGGGCGGTCAGATTTTTCGCATTGAGCATGCGGACAACGGGCGTCCGCGCGTGGTCGAGGTTGTCAGGGAAGGCGTCACCGGTTTTGCGATTTACTTCCTGCGCCATCCTTCAGGTTCGCTTTGGTGGACGGACGGAGGAACCGTCTGGCGGAATCAATACGGAAAAGTCGCGGCCGTTGCGCTGCCTGTCGAGAAGCCACGCCCACGCTGGTTGTTCGCCGACGGCAAAGGGCGATTGTGGATCGGAACCATTGAACACGGCGTTTTCATGACCGAATCACCCGACAGTGGGCAGCCGCGCTTTGTCAATTACACCGCCGCCGACGGTCTACCCTCTGGCCAAATCATCACCATCAATGAAGACGACGACGGCAATCATTGGTTCGGCACGATTCGCGGCCTGTATCGCCAGAGCGAGAAAACAGGTCGCTTCAATCCGGTGTCGTTCGGCGAAAACCTGCTCAGTTCGGCGGTGAGCTATTTGAATAAAGACCAAAGCGGGCATTTGTGGGCGTCGGTGATGGGTGCGGTGATTCGCATTAACCCGCGTTTGCTACCTCGCCCCGCACCGCAAGTCCCGGTTTATTTCAATCGCGTCAGTTTGGCGGGCGAACCGTTGGCGCTGGGCGAAACGGGCGCCGTCAATCTGTCGCCGCCCGCGCTGGCCGCCGGGCAAAACAATCTGGAAATTGAATTTGTCAGTCCGAATTTTCGAGA
Source organism: Acidobacteriota bacterium (assembly GCA_016789605.1). Lineage (GTDB taxonomy): Bacteria > Acidobacteriota > Blastocatellia > RBC074 > RBC074 > RBC074. The sequence goes on along the minus strand of JAEUQO010000160.1, from coordinate 10,829 downwards.
TGAAACCGCCGTGCGCTACCAGCACAAACTGGAGGGCGTGGATTCCGATTGGAGCGCGCCGGGCAACGCGCGCGAAGTGAATTACGCACGGCTCGCGGCGGGCAGTTATACCTTTCTGGTCAGAGCCGTCGGCGACGCGGGCGAGGTCAGTGCCGAACCGGCCAGTTTGCGCTTCACGATTTTGCGTCCGGTCTGGCAACGCTGGTGGTTTGTGCTGGTTTCGCTCATTGGGCTTGGCGCTATCGGTTACGGGTTGCATCGTTACCGACTAACGCAGTTGCTGCGGGTTGAGCGAGTGCGAACGCGCATTGCCCGCGATTTGCACGACGATGTTGGCGCGGGACTGTCACAGATTTCCCTGCTCAGCGAAGTCATTCAACGTCGTGCCAGTGACGATACCGCCATTGCCGAACCGCTGTCCGCCATCGCCGGAACTTCGCGCGAATTGGTAGACACGATGAGCGACATCGTCTGGACGAACAATCCGCGCTTTGATCACCTGGGAGATTTGGTTCACCGGATGCGGCGCTTTGCCAGTGAATTGCTCACCGCGCGCGGCATTCGGCTTCAGACTGATTTTCCCGCCAACGATGGCGATCTGCCCCTCGAACCAGAAACCCGACGACAGATTTATCTGATCTTCAAAGAAGCCAGCAACAATCTCGCCCGCCATTCCGGCTGCGACGAAGCGAACATCAGCCTGCACGTCACCGACGGCTGGCTTCACCTGCGCATTGCTGACAACGGTTGCGGGTTCGATCTATCCTCGACCGCTGAAGGCAATGGCTTGCGCAGCTTGCGCGCCCGCGCCGAAAGCATCGGCGGAAACATCGAGGTTGATTCCCACCCCGGACAAGGAACGGTGCTGAAATTCACACTACTAGTGTGAATAAATACACCGTAAACGCTGAAATATCTCCACTTACCGCTCTCGCTCCTACATGAACATGTGGTGACAACTGATCACTGCCTCGATTACAGTTGCCGCCGTAGTAATCATCTAAACAAAGCCGTATTCATCCAAGCAAGACAGCAGTAAAGGCGTTCTCAGCCCAGAGAATGGGGCGTGGAAGTGTGCTCAGCGCTTCCACGTTGTACTAACAACACGTTAAATCTGATACGGGAGATCAACCATGAAATCAGCCACAATGAAAAAACTGTTCCTCACCTCGTTTGCCGTTGCGCTGTTTCTCACGGCGCTTGCCTTTGGTCAGACAAACTCCAACAACTCCGTCGCCGGCAACTCCGCCCAGGCACAACCGGCTGCCGCCGCGCAACCGGCTGCCAAACGCCAGTGGTACTACATCGCCGAAAACACGTTGAAAGCCGGGGTGGCGAATGATTATTACGAGTTTCGCGCTAAAGAGCGCATACCGGCTTTGAAGAAAGCCGGATATAAGCAGCAAGAATTTTGGGTCTCAGTCGTTGGCGAATCGGGAAAGATATACACCGTTGAGCCGATGGATGACCTGAGCCTGTTCGATCAGTCTCCTAATCGCCTGACCAAAGCTTTGGGCGAAGATGGCGCGCGGGCTTTGGCGGCAAAGACTATGAAGTATATAGCGGATGGCGGGAGCCACACCTGGCTGGCGCGCAGCCGTCCCGACTTAAGCTGGACGGAACAGATGACCGCTCCACCCAAAATTGCCGCTGTCAGTCACGTCAAAATTGCGCGAGGTCGGACAGCGGATTTCGAAAACTATCTCAAGAACGATTATCTGCCCATCGTCAAAAAATCCGGCGTATTGGGGTATAGCGTTTTGACAGTGATGTATGGCGGCGACGTGTCGGAATACATCACCCTGACCTTTTTCAACAGCTTCGCAGAGCTGGAAAAGAACGATCCCTTTCTGCGCTCCACCGTCCAGCGAATCGCGGGCGCAGAAACCGCCGAACGTAACTTCCAAAAAACCATTGGCGTCATTGTGGGCCTGGAACGCGAACTCATCCGTTTCCGTCCCGACCTGAGCATTTTGCCGAAGTAACACACACCATCATTGGGGAGACGTTTCTGTTCTCCCCGTTAATGTGTCGCACGTTTCACAGTAGACCTGGAGATTGATTATGATCCGTTCAATCCGAAGTTTTGTCCGTCTTGCCGTTCTGCCGTTTGGCTTGTCGTTGTTCCTCTCCTACCAGGTGTTTGCACAAGGCAGCGCGTTTACCTACCAGGGAAGCTTGAATAACAACAATATTCCCGGGAACGGTAACTTTGATTTTGAGTTCAAATTGTTCGATGCGCTTAACGGAGGAGCGCAACAAGGAGCAACCCTACAACAACTCAATGTTCCGGTCACAAACGGAAGCTTCAGTGCGATTCTCGATTTCGGAGCCAATGCTTTTCCGGGCGCGGCTCGTTTTCTGGAGCTTAGCGTGCGTCCGGCTGGCGGCGGAGCGTTTACGACGCTAGCGCCACGCCAACAGATCACCGCTACCCCTTACGCCATCAGATCAACAAATGCTTCTGCCGCTGATGGGTTGTCCGCCGCCTGTGTTGGCTGCGTCACCGGCGACCAAATTCAGGGCGGAGGCGCTTACATTCAAAACACGACCTCGCAACAGGCGGGTGCCAACTTCAACATTAGTGGAGATGGCACGGTCGGCGGAACCTTATCCACCCCGAAAATCAACATCGGTAACGTCTCAACATCCAGTAGCAAATTGACGATTGAGGGAACCGACGGGCTACAGCTTTTTGGCGTTCAGCCAACCATCACGATGAAGGATACCGGCGGCTTGCCATTTACAAATTACATCAAGGTAGTAAGTGGCAGCGTTCAGTTTAATACCGCACAGAGCTTCCCCCCTGGTCCACCTGTCACGGCCATGACTATTGCTCCTGGTGGCTTGGTAGGAATTGGGACAACCGCCCCACAGACGGATCTTCACATTGTCGGTTTGAGCACTACGGAAGCCAGGATAACAAGTCCCGGCAATAATGCGATTCTGGCTTTAGACAGCACAATCGGAGGAACGAATCGCGTGTGGACATTGGAAAATGGCATTGGTGGTAATGCAGGAAGATTCGCCATTTATGACCGTACCGCAGGCAAAGAGCGGCTAAGTATCGGCCCTAACAGCGGGTTAGTAATGGTTCAGGCGTTGGGAATTATGGGCGGCGCTGATTTTTCGGAAAACTTCGATGTAGCGGCTTTTGATTCGGGGAAAACGGTCACCACCGTGGAACCGGGCATGGTGGTTTCCATTGCCCCGGCTACTCCGGGAAAACTGACGCTCAGCACGCAGGCTTATGACCGTCGCGTGGCGGGCATCGTCAGCGGGGCGGGTGGCGTGAAGACGGGAATGATCATGAGCCAGGAAGGCACACTGGCGCACGGCAGCCATCCGGTCGCGCTATCAGGCCGGGTATATTGCCTGGTTGACGCTTCTTACGGCCCGGTCGAACCGGGTGACTTGCTGACCACTTCAGATACAACCGGCTACGCCATGAAAGCCGCCGATCCGACCAAAGCGCAGGGCGCGATCCTCGGCAAAGCCATGACCGGCTTACAGTCAGGCAAAGGGCTGGTCCTGGTTCTGGTCACTTTGCAGTAGCTCTGCCTGCTGTCCGACTCATTAGCAAACCAACCTGCAACCAGTTACAGATCGAAGAGTAGAAATGAGGTAAGCCGTGAAAACCCCAAGCCAATCTCGCGCATCGCTATTCTTTTTTGCCGGAGCGTTATTGTTTTTGATCTGTCTGCTCCTGCCCGCCGGGCTGACTGGCCGAAGTAAGGCACAGCAGGCCAGTGACCGTCGCGAGAAACCTGCAACTCCACCCGCCAGCCAGCAGGCAGAAACAGAAAAGAAGATTGAAGTCGAGAGGGATCATCCCGGAGAAGCGCTGCAATTCCGCCGCCTGCAACTACAAGATAAAAATGGTTACATCCCGCCCGACGGAAATGAAAAGGCTCGGCAACACGTACGGAGGATGAAGCAATTTCAGGAAGAACGTCTAAAGGCACAAGTGCGTTCCGGTAAAAACTCGACTTCCGGCGTTCAAGAGGCAGGTTTTGAATACGACTCCTGGGAATGGTTAGGACCAGGCAACATCGGCGGGAGGATTCGTTCCATCGTCATTCATCCAACTCAGCCCGCCAACATGTGGGCTGGCAGCGTTTCCGGCGGCATCTGGCGCACCACCGATGGCGGCACTTCGTGGGCGCCGGTAAACGATTTCATGGCGAATCTGGCAGTTTCGACGATGATCATTGACCCAGCCAATCCCAATATTCTGTATGCCGGCACAGGTGAAATTGGCTTTCGCAATATAGACGCTGTCCGCGGGGCTGGCGTCTTCAAATCAACAGACGGCGGGACCACCTGGAATCAATTATCCTCAACCGATAACGCCAATTGGCATCAAGTCAACCGGCTGGCAATTTCTCCCAACGGAAGTCGGTTATTGGCAACAACTGGGGGAAGCATTGAGTGGTCAACCAACGGCGGCAACACGTGGACACAAGCCATATCAGCCACGCCCTCGGCATTCTTCTCGCGTGTTCGCGACCTTGATTTCCATCCAGCCAATAACAATGAGGCAATTGCGGGTGCAGAAGGGCTAGCTTGGTACTCAACGAATGGTGGACAGACTTGGACGGTGGCACAGTTCACCCCCGCCGTTAGCGGACGGATTGAGTTGGCTTATGCACCAAGCAATCCAATGATCGTTTACGCCTCGGTCAATCAAAATAACGGCGAAATCTATCGCAGCGCAGATGGCGGGCAAAACTACACACGGGTAAATACGGGGAGTAACTACTTTTTCTCCTCCCCTCCCGGATGCCCGGCTCCGACGGAAAATATAGGCTGGTACGCCAACACCATTTGGGTGAATCCACAAGACCCTAATTTCATTGTGGTAGGCAGTGTGGATTTGTGGCGCAGTTCCGACGGTGGGCAAACCCTCTTCCGGTTTAGTAGCTGGTGTGACCGCGACCAACAAAACCAGCCCACTTCTATTCATGCTGACCATCATGTGATTGTCGCTCATCCAAATTTCAACATCCCCAATAATGGAACCGTGTTTTTTGGCAACGACGGAGGAATTTACCGCTCGAATACCGTCACGGTGGCGACCCCCGCCTGGACGGCATTAAACAACAATCTTGGCATCACTCAATTCTACGGCGGGGCAGGCAATGCCAATGCCATTATTGGTGGCGCGCAAGACAATGGCATTTTGAGATACACACCAACCACGGGATGGACGATCTCGGTTACAGGGGATGGTGGATTTTGCGCTGCAGACCCTAACGATCCAAACATTCTTTATAGTGAAACTCAATACCTGAATTTCGGCCGAAGTACAGATGCAGGAGTCACGTTCAATTCGATTACCGGCGGGCTGACCGAAGCAAACAATTCAACCACGGCAAATTTCATTGCTCCTTTTATCCTTGATCCAAACACGCCCAATACAATTCTTGCCGGGGGATTAAGCTTGTGGCGAAGCACCAATGCAAATTCTGTCAATCCGGCTCCCACCTGGACTGCGATCAAAGCGCCAATTGGAATGGCTGTTAATACTGACGCCATTAGCGCCATTGCCGTCTTTCCAAGCATCCCCCCGGGAACGAATCCGGGCATTATCGTAGTTGGCTATAACAATGGCCAAGTATGGTTAACGAATGATGGGAACAACGCTGTGCCGACCTGGACGCGAATAGATAGCGATGCTCCAGCCCTTCCGGCAACCGGCATGATCACCAGCATAACGATTAGTTACGCCGGAAAAATTTACGTTACGAAGGGAGGGTACAATGCTAATAACGTTTGGGTTCGTAGTACCACTGACATCCTGCCCAGCCCCGGCTGGCAGGACATCAGTGGCAATGGGTTCACCGGCCTACCCGACGTGCCAGTCTATACCTTGACCTTACACCCGAGACGGGATTCTTTCGGCTTTGGAGACTCGTTATCTGAGTATCTTTACGTGGGTACGGAAGCAGGTTTCTTTTCCTCATCGGATGGAGGGGCCAATTGGTCACCTTCTACGGCTGGCCCTGCCAATGTTCCCGTCAACCAACTTTTTTGGCTGGGAAACGATTTGATTGCCGTGACTCACGGGCGAGGCATGTACCGCGCATCGGGCGGCATCTATGTTGACAAGTTCTACGTCGGCCCCGAAGACGGCACGTTCAACCAGCCATTCAGTACCATTCTTGGCGGGATTAATGCGGTAACCAGATACCAGACAGTCTGGTTAAATCGTTTGGGCCCGATATTTTATTTTGAGCCGATCATTATCAATCCCAATAAACGCCTGGAGCTACGCGCCCTCAAAGGTTTTGTGCACCTTGGCCCGGCCGTTCCATAGCGTCATCAGCAGGGGGGCCTGTAACGCCGTACGCACAACACAATCTCTATATATGGATTTCAAGACATAGCACGAAGGAGCATAAAAGTATGACCCTGCTTAATTATCGCGCGCGCTTGGTTATCGCGTTTCTGTTGCTATTTTTCACCGTCACCGCCACAGCGCAAACGACCCAATTCACCTATCAAGGCTTATTGACGGATGGCGGCAATCCGGCCAATGGCGCGTATGACCTGCAATTCAAACTCTTTTCCGCGCTCAGCGCTGGCGCGCAGCAAGGAACAACCGTTTCGCTGGAAGATGTACCCGCCAGCAATGGCATCTTCAAAGTCACGCTTGATTTCGGCGCACCGGCGTTCCCTGGCGCGGATCGCTTTCTGGAAATCAGCGTGCGGCCCGGAATTAGCACAGGAGCATACACGACACTTGTGCCGCGCCAGCAGTTGACCTCGTCGCCGTATGCCATTCGAACCTTGAGCGCGGCAGCGGCGGATGGTTTGTCAGCGGCCTGCGTTAACTGCGTAACAAGCGGGCAAATCGCCAGCGTGGCAGGCAGCCAAGTGACTGGTGCGTTGCCTATTTCGACGATTCCGGCAGGCAGTGGCAATTACATCCAAAACACCACAACGGAGCAGGCAAGTAGCAATTTCAACATCAGCGGCGATGGTAAGGCGGGCGGGACGATGACTGGCAACATCGTCAATGCGGGAACACAGTTCAATCTGAATGGCACGCGCATCCTGACCAAAGTGGATACCAACCTGATTGCCGGAGAGTCTGCTGGCTCGATTCTGACCACCGGCACCCACAACGCATTCTTCGGCTATTACGCCGGTGCGGCCAATACAGCCGGACTTTCCAACACCTTCATCGGCAGCGAAGCGGGCAAGAGTAATTTCACGACCGGGAAAAACGTAAATGAAGGTAGCTGGAACACCTTCATCGGGCGACAGGCGGGCACTCTAAATTCAATTGGCTACGCAAATACCTTTGTCGGAAGTTTCTCCGGCCAATCCAACCAGTCTGGCATCAATAACGTATTCCTGGGGTATCGCGCAGGTCAATACAATACGACCGGCAGTAACAATCTTTTTATTGGGAACGATGCAAATGGGTTTTATCCCAATCTTTACAATGCCGCCGCCATCGGACATAACGCGCAAGTTTCACTTCCTAACAGTCTCGTTCTTGGCGGAATCATCGGCGTAAACGGGGCAACGCATGACACCCGCGTCGGCATTGGAACAACGATGCCGGATCAAGGCTACCGTCTAAGCGTAATCAACAACAACTCTGGGTTCCAAGGCGCAATATTAGTCAATAGTCAATTTGGAGCGGGAATTGTCAGCAGCGGCAGCACCGGTGTATTTGGCAGCGGAGTCACGGGTGTGTATGGCAGCGGAGGCACGGGTGTGTATGGCAATGGCGGTAGCTACGGCGTAAGCGGTTATAGCTTTACTGGCACTGGCATTTTTGGCACAACTGACGGGGACACAGCCTTTGGCGTACATGGCCTTAATTTCACTGGCATAGGCGTATATGGCTCAACTGACAGCGGTACAGGTGTGTATGGCAGAAGCTTCGTTAATGGCGTTGGCGTGACTGGAATATCTACCTACTACGGAGTGTATGGCCAATCCGGCTATTATTCAGGGTACTTTCCAGGTTATTTAGTCACAAACTTCATTGTTAAGGGGGCTGGCACGTTCAAGATTGATCATCCGCTCGACCCGAAAAACAAGTACCTCTCTCATTCCTTTGTCGAATCGCCCGACATGAAAAACATTTACGACGGTGTCGTTAAAACCGACGGAGCCGGTTTGGCCACGATCATGTTGCCTAGCTATTTCGAGGCGCTTAACCGCGACTTCCGCTACCAATTAACTGTCATTGGTGATTTTGCGCAGGCGATTATCGCCGGCAAAATCAAAAACAATCGCTTTACCATCAAGACTGACAAGCCCAACGTCGAAGTGTCGTGGCAGGTGACCGGCATTCGCCAGGATGCTTTTGCCAACGCTCACCGTATTCTCGATGAGGAAGATAAGACAGAGAAAGAACGAGGCTATTACCTTCATCCTGAGGCCTTTGGGCAGCCTGAAGAGAAGGGGGTGGAGTGGGCCAAGAACCCTGAATTGATGAAGCGGATGAAAGAAGACCGCGAACACCCGCGCCCTCGGCCTACTAATCCAATCGCTGCACCAACCGCGCGTCCTAATAACAACTGAATAGCTGTGCCTGTTGCTAATCAACAAGCAACAACAGAGGAACACGATGACTACGATTAGACGATGTTACATTCAGCTTATAGGGTCAGCGCTACTGACACTGATCCTTGCCAACTCGATCTTGGCGCAAACCACACGGTTCACCTATCAGGGCTTATTGACGGATGGCGGCAATCCCGCTAACGGCGCGTACGATCTGCAATTCAAACTCTTTTCCGTGCTTAGCGGCGGCGCGCAGCAAGGAACAACAGTTTTGCTGGAAGATGTACCCGCCAGCAATGGCATCTTCAAAGTCACTCTCGATTTCGGCGCACCCGATTTCCCCGGTGCGGATCGTTTTCTGGAAATCAGTGTGCGCCCCGGAGCCAGCACAGGCACATACACAACGCTTGCGCCGCGTCAACAACTGACTTCATCGCCTTACGCCATTCGCACCTTGAGCGCGGCAGCGGCGGACAGTTTGTCAGCAGCCTGTGTAAACTGCGTAACCAGCGGGCAAATTGCCAGTGTGGCGGGCAGTCAGGTGACGGGAATTTTGCCGGTAACGGTGGTCCCGGCAGGCAGCGGCAATTACATTCAGAACACGACGACTCCGCAGGCGGGTAGCAATTTCAACATCAGCGGCGATGGCGTTATTGGCGGCAATCTCGGCATCGGAACCAATTCGCTTGCCCATGCGCTTCAAGTAAATGGGGTAACTTCACTTGGCGCACCAGGGGGAGTTTATGGCTTTTCGGTGAATGCTGGTTCACCCGGCCCCTACCCCTCGTTGGGGTTCAATGCTTTTGTCAACGCCAACGCCTCTGCCTATCTGGCAGGCACAACCGGATTTGGCAGTCTATTTCAGTTTCAGGCCGGAGATGGTTCGCTTTATTACTCAACAAGTCCCAGCGTTGCTGCCGGGGCTACGCGTACCTTTAACACTCGATTTTCGATCCTGCAAAACGGGAATATCGGCATTGGAACCTCGACACCGGGATTCCAATTGCACGTAAATGGCAATGTGGCCACGAACTTGATCTATGGCCAAAATAATTCTGCCAGTATCAATGCTGTTGGCGTAGCGGGTAGCGCGGACAATGGTATTGGCATTGTGGGAACGGCGATCAATGGCAAAGGGATTGTCGGATCTGCTTTTGGAGCTAATGGAATCGGGGTGGAGGCTGCTGGCAATGGTTATATCGCGCTGTTTGCTCATGAGAATTCCGGCTCTGGTTACGCAGGCTATTTCCAAGGCTCCGTTTATATGTCTCCTAGCCTTTATGTTAGTGGTAACATCCACGCAACCGGCACTATTACGCAAGGCTCAGATGTCCGCTTGAAGCAGGACATCGCCAATCTCGACTATGGTTTGCAAGAGATATTGCGGCTACGTCCCGTGAGTTGGACTTGGAAGCAAAGACTAACTGCAGGATTACAACTTGGACTGATTGCGCAGGAAGTCGAAGCCGTGCTGCCGGAACTGGTCACCATCAGCAAAGACGCGGAGCCGGTCAAAGGGCTGAATTACATTGGGCTGATCCCAGTACTGATCAAAAGCACACAGGAGCAACAGGCGCAAATCGAGGCCCAACAGAAGCTCATTACTCAGCAGCAGGAACAAATCAAGCAACAACAAAAGCAGTTTGACGAATTGAAACGAATGGTCTGCCTAGACCATTCGACTGCGATTCCGTGTCAAATTAAGCAGTAATACCTACGGCGCACTAGCTATCAACCACAGACGACTGCGTTGAAAAGGAAATTCTATGAACCTCGCACGTATATCTCATCGCCAACGTTTACTGATCGCGCTGTTGTGTTTGGTGCTGTCCGTAGGGCTGTTACTTGCAATGACCAGTGACAAACTCAGCAAACGCTCGGCAACACCAAAAGAAAAAAGCAAGCTTGAAAAATCACAGCCCCAGTTACAGGCAGCAGCGACTAACGCCAGTCACGCTGTTGAACCAGTGCAAAGTGGCGGTAGTTACAACATACAGCGGTCGGTTATTGCAGGTGGCGGTGACAAAAGCGCTGGGGGCAATTTCACGGCCAGTGGAACGATTGGACAAAGCACTGCAAGCAGCCCCTCAAGTGGTGGCGCGTATACTGTAGGCGGTGGGTTCTGGAGCGGCGTAGGCGGTGGGGGATGTGCGATGGTGGTCAGTCCGGCCAATGCGTCGTTGCCGGGCGGACAATTGAGCGTCGCTTATAGTCAGCAATTCGCGCAAACCGGTGGCGCGGGCAACATCACCTGGAGCATCAGTGCAGGCGCGCCGCCCGCCAATTTATTGCTTGATCCG
>JAEUQO010000120.1 GCA_016789605.1 Acidobacteriota bacterium | reverse complement strand
ACCTCGTAGCCAAGCCCGACGCCGGTCGGACGTGGGATGGTGCCTTGTGGTGTGACTTCGACGGGCGGAATGATGATGTCTTCGGTCCAGTAGCGTTTGGACGCCGACACGTCGCCCGGCAGCGTGAACCCCGGCAGTGTGGACATGTGAATGTTGTGTGCGCGGCCAATGCCGGCTTCGAGCATACCGCCGCACCAAACCGGAATGTTGCGTTCGTGGCAATACGCTTGAATCTTGCGCGCTTCGGTGTGACCACTGACGCGACCGAGTTTGACGTTGATGATGCGACAGGCGCCAAGCTGCAACGCCTTGCGCGTGTCGTCCACGCTGAGGATGGATTCGTCCAGGCAGATGTCGGTTTTGAGCTGCGGCTGCAAAGCGGCGTGGTCAATGATGTCGTCGTAACTGAGCGGCTGTTCGATCATCAGCAGATTGAACTCGTCCAGTTTTTTCAGCAGCTCGGTGTCGGCCAGCGTATACGCGGAATTGGCGTCCACCGACATCACGATGTTCGGATATTCCTTGCGCAAAGCCTTGATCATTTCGTAATCCCGGCCCGGTTTGATTTTGATCTTGATGCGCTGATACCCGGCGGAAACCTCGGTTTCGACCTTTTCGAGCATGGCCGCGTCGCTGTCTTCCAGCCCCAGCGAAACGCCGCAATTGATCACCTCTTGCGTGCCGCCCAGCAATTGCCAGAGCGGTTTGTGTTGCCGCCGCGCCTCCAAATCCCAAATCGCGCATTCGACCGCGGCGCGCGCCATTTTATTGCCGCGAATCTGGCGGGTCAGTTGCGGAACCTGTTCGGGCGTTTCGATCTCTTTGCCCAACACCATCGGCCCGGCAAAATCGCGGATCACCTGCCAGCAACTGCCCGTGCTTTCGTGGTTATAAAACGGATTTTCGCCGACGGTGCATTCGCCCCAGCCGATCAAACCATCGCTATAGACTTTGACCAGAATGATGTTGCGGTCAAACGTGCGCCCGAAACTGGTTTCAAACGGGCGCACAAGCGGCAAATGGATTTCACGTAATTCAATGCGTTCGATTTTCATGCGCAAGCGAATCAGCCGCGTGCTGATTCTTTCTCCTCTTGATGTTCGTCTTTATAAAACAGATAGCGGCTATGACCGCCGTCGGCATCGGTTTCAAAACCGGCACAATACAGCCCTTCGCTCAGATATTTTTGGAATCCGGCGCGAATCTGCGCTTGCCAGTTTTGGGCTTCCTGCATATTGCGATGTTTGATGGCTTCGATGTCGCGCGGGACCTCGACGCTGGCCACAGGCGCGTCAGTGCGACGCTTGCCTGCGACGGCGTCAGCCACGTGCTGCGAATTCACCCACCATTCGACAAACAGCCGGTCAGTGTCCAAGCCACGATGCAACGTGCTGGAACTGGCGTGTCCGTAAAAATTGATTTTGTAGGTGCGCACGACGCCGCCCAGCTTGATGATATTCAGATAGGCATTGCGCGATTGCAGCGGATCGAACGTCCAGGTAATCAGCGGAATACCTGTGCGCAAGGCGTGGTCGCGTTGCGCCAGTTTCAGCCGGGCGCCGATGCCCGTATTTCGCAAATGCGACAACACAGCCATCATTTGCGAATAGTAGTAAGGCTTCTGTTCAGGGGTAAAGGCCGGCAGGGCGTGTGCGAAACCGACCATCTGATCGTGCGCGTCGAATGCGCCGTAGGTGAATCCGCCGCTGTTACGCGCGACAACGAAACCGCGCACAGGCGTCACGTCCAGGTCTTCAAATTGCCAGACGACGCGTTGCAGGTTAATGCAACCGGCGAAATCTTCTATCGTTGTGCATTCGCGAATGGTGTACTCAGATGTCATAACGTTCGTACCACTCAGGTGGAATGTCGTTGATCTCCTCTTGGTGTTGGGGGTTGATTTCGTGCACGATCAACGGCGCAAAGTTGAAAAGCGTCAGGCGTCCCGCCGGACGATATTTCGGTTCAACTTCGTCTTGCACTTGCTGGATGAAGTGTTTGGCCGTGATTGCGTATTTGAAAAGCGCAATCTGCCGCGCCCCACTATGTTTGGCCAACCAGCCAACTTTGCGCAAACCGACGTGCCCGCATTCGCCCCAGAAATCCGCTTTGCCTTGCTCGTCCAGCGCAATCAAATCCGGCTTGTAGCGTAAGCCGATTCGGCGTTCGACTTCCAACAGAGGAAAGTGCGGCAGGTAAAGCACAAAGCCCAGCGCTTTCATCAAAACGTGCTCATAGCTTTCGCCGCGTTTTTTGTACACGGTCAAGCGCGTGCCTGCGACGCGAAAGTGATACGTTTCGGCTAGGTTGATTCGGGTGCCCATCGGTTGTGTTTCGGCGTGTGATCGCGTGAAAGGCGATACTACTTTTGTGCCGGGCGAGCGTCAACTTTCCCGTCTGGCGACGGGCGCAGCACAACCGCCGAAGCGCCCGGTCTTTTGGCGCGTCGCACGGTTATCACTTCCGCCCGCTACGCTTCGAGGGTATAGTCCGCGCACCTGCAACGCGGTAACAAAACATCTCTGCTGTATCATCAACTGTATTCAATCGTCCAACGTCTGAGCACTGTCCAAACAACAGGAGGACTGAGCAATTGAAACCCGCTCCGTACGATCACGCGTCTATCCGCAAAGTCGCGCTCGCCAGTTTCGTCGGCACAACCATTGAATGGTACGACTTCTTTTTGTATGGCACAGCCAGCGCGTTGGTTTTTGGTCGCCTCTTTTTTCCGAATTACGATGAATTGACCGGCACGCTGGCCTCATTTGGCACCTATGCCGTGGGTTTTGTCGCGCGTCCGATTGGCGGCATTGTGTGCGGCCATTTCGGCGACCGCATCGGACGCAAGTCCATGTTGATTTTCACTTTGCTGTTGATGGGCATCGCGACAGCGCTGATCGGAATGCTGCCGACGTATGAACAAATCGGCATTTGGGCTCCGGTGCTTTTGATCGTGTTGCGACTGGCGCAAGGATTCGCCGTTGGCGGTGAATGGGGCGGCGCAGTGTTAATGGCCGTGGAACACGCGCCGCGCGGACGTCGCGGATTTTATGGCAGCTGGCCGCAAATCGGTGTGCCCGCCGGATTACTGATGTCTACGCTGATTTTCGGACAGATTTCGCAATTGCCTGAAGCTGCGATGCTTCGTTGGGGCTGGCGCGTCGCGTTTTTGCTCAGCATTCTGCTGGTCGCGGTTGGGTTGTTCATACGGCTGACCGTCGTCGAACCGCCAGGCTTTGTCGCCATCAAACAAACGCGCACCGAAGCCCGGCTGCCCGTACTCGACGCATTTCGGCATCATCCGAAAAACCTGTTGTTGGCAATGGGCGCGCGCGTGGCCGACAACGCCGTTTTTTATCTGTATACAGTCTTTATCCTGGCGTTTGCCACGCGCCCGCAGATCGGATTTTCTCGCGCGACAGTCTTGAATGCCGTTTCGCTGGCGGCAGTGTTGCAGATGATCGCATTGCCGACGTTTGGTTTGCTCTCTGATCGGTTAGGACGCCGCCCGGTGTATTTGTTTGGCGCGCTGTTTACCGGCGCGTTTGCCTTTCCGTTTTTCTGGTTGATTGAAACGGCACAAACGATTTGGCTGATGCTGGCCGTAGTGTTGGCGTTGGTCATCGGTCACGCCGCAATGTATGGCCCACAAGCCAGTTTCTTTTCTGAACTGTTTGGGACACGTGTGCGTTACACCGGCGCATCGCTTGGCTATCAACTGTCATCCGTGTTGGCAGGCGGGTTGTCACCGTTAATTGCGACGGATTTGCTGCGCCGCACGGGAAGCTCCTGGCCGATTGCGCTTTACATTATTGTCGTAGCGCTGATCACGCTGGTGTCGGTATTTCTGGCCTCAGAAACCGCCCACGAAGACATCCATGCGCATCCGCTGCCGGGTCAGCCAGAAAGTACAGCGCAATTCCCTGCCCGCGAAACAAGCTGAAACCGCGCAACAAATTTGCCGCTGGCTTGGCCAAAGTAGTACGATCCAGCGCGCGACAGAACCGAACGAACAACCGCAAGAAAAGAAATTTTCGCGAAGCTCCGCAGCGCACGCGGAGTGAGTAGGAACAGCTACGCTTTCAAAACGGCCGCACAAGGCCAACAACATCATTCGTCAACCACGCATCAAGAGGGAGAGTTATGAGCGCCAAGCCTAGCGAAGAAAGCATGCAACGCATCCGCAACTTTGTCGAAAAGTACTGCGCCAAATCGGGGACGAGCACGCATCCCGATCCATCCATCACCGAAGCCGTCGTGCTGGGACTCGCCAATCATCGCGACACGTTGGGCAAACCGCTTTGCCCGTGCCGCTTCTACCCCAATAAACAGGAAGAGATCAAAAATCGCACCTGGATTTGCGCTTGTGACGACATGCAGATTTACAAATACTGCCACTGCCTGCTTTTCGTCACACCTGAAGGTCTGCCAATTACAGAATATCTGCCCGAAGACCACGAAGGGCGCATCACGTATGGTCTGGTCAAAGACCCCACACCAGAGCAAGGCCGCCCGCTTCGCAATCAGGCGGAAACCCGCGAAATCGAACGCAAAGAACGCCCGTCATAAATCCGCCTACGAGATCGTCCCTGCTCGCGGCTGGCTTTCCAGGACAAAGAAAGCCAGCCGCCATTTCTTGTGCACTTCTTCGCAGCAAATTTACATTCCTTACAAAGTCTTTGCTTTGCGCTGACGACTTCAGCGGCGGGCTGCGCGATGATGCACCTATGATTGGACAGACATCCGCCAGAGAGAAACTATTTGCCGTCGCCGCACCTGAACCGTTGCCGCTGACTGATGACGAGTTGGTTGCGATTGCTCGTGAAGGCGAAGAATGGGCGTTTCGCCAGTTGTTCGAGCGGCATCACCGGCTGGTGTTGCGCATCGCCGGACGATTTTTTCCGCAACAGGAAACGGCAGAAGAAATCGTCCAGACCGTCTTTACCGAAGTCTGGTTCGCGCTCGGTCAGTATCAGGGCGGCAATGCTCATTCGTTTGCCGCCTGGCTGAAACGTATTGCGATCAACTGCTCCTATGACGAATTGCGCCGCAATGCGCGCCGTAAAGAAGATTCGCTGGATGCCTTGACCGATGACGAAAGCCAACAATTGAAACGGTTTCTGGTGGATGAATCTCTGCCCGATAACGAACAGGCCGCCATTTCACGTGATCTGGCGCAAAAGCTGCTGAGCCATTTGCAACCGCAAGATCGCTTAGTATTGACCCTGCTCAAAGTTGAAGGCTTGTCAGTCGCGGAAATTGGCGAAATGGTCGGCTGGACTTCTTCTAAGGTCAAAATGCGCATTCATCGCGCCAAACTAACCTTTCAGCGCGTGTTGCGTCGTTATCTGTAATCACCTCACCAAAGAACACCAGCACGCGCAGTAAGAGCCTGCAGTCCTGGCTCTTGGTCTTATCTGCCTTCTTTTCAGCATTTCTACATTTTTCGGATTCCGTTTCACTTGCTTTGCCTTGCCCAGAAAAGCAGAACGGGGATGCGTGTGTCTTGACCTCGGGCGCTTCCGCTTTCCCCAAACAAAGAGCGCGTTAAAAATCCAGTTCCTGAAATCCCACTGATGGCATTCGGTGGATGGTTAAAGCTAACCAAAACAAAAATAATTATCATTCTTGCTTTTAGTAAACCTGTTGTCGTATCTTCTGCCCGTGAGGAGATGGAGCGATGTCAAATCATCAACAACCAGAGAGTGCTGCACAGCGGGCAGAACAAGCTGTACAGCGAGCCATGCGTATGGAAAAGCTGCGCGCCCAGCTCGATGAGCAAGGCGCGCATTTCACGCAACAACGTGCGGCAGTCTTTGAATATTTAAGTCAGACGGCGCATCATCCGACTGCGGAAGATGTTTTTCTGGCGGTAAAACAAGAGTTGCCCAAAATCAGTTTGGCAACCGTGTATAAAAACCTGGAAGCGTTGGTGAGTTGTGGCGCGGCGTCAAAGCTGACGTATGGCGATGCGGCCACGCGCTATGACATTCGCACCGACCACCATCATCATAGCCGTTGTTTACAATGCGGCAGCATTACTGATCTGGAGCCGTTGGGCAGTCTGGAAGACGCTGGACTGGTGCAACCGCCTCAGGGATTCAAAGTAACCAATTATCGTCTCGAACTTCTGGGCTACTGCCCGAAGTGCCAATCATCCGAAGGAGGCATCTGAAATGGCAAAACCGAAATTACACAAAACCGTCATTGATCTGGATAGCGAAACTCGCGAACAAATCATCGCGTTACTGAACCAACATCTGGCCGATACGTTCGATCTGTATAGCCAGACCAAACAAGCGCATTGGAACGTCAAAGGCCCGCAATTTTTCCAACTGCATGAATTGTTCGACAAGCTGGCCGCTGACACGCTGGTGTATGTGGATGATATGGCGGAACGTGTGACAACGCTGGGCGGCACGGCATTGGGCACTGCGCGCATGGCAGCGGGGGCTTCGCGCTTGCCTGAATATCCGACGAAAGTGATCGGCAGCCAGGAAAGTGTCGAAACGCTGGTTGAACGTTATGCCGCGCTGGCCGCGACAACTCGCGAAGCGATTGATACCGCCGATGATTTGGGCGATGCCGATACTGCGGACTTGTTCACCGGCATTTCGCGCGGACTCGACAAATCGCTCTGGTTTTTGGAAGCCCACTTACAGGCATAATTTCCGACACTGACAGAAACCAATCATTTCTGCTCTGACAACCTCTAAAACAGAGCGGAAATTAGACAGGCTTGGCAAGCGTGCGTATACTTCCCGCGCATGCTTGCCAAGCTTATTTTCTTTATCGCACTTCTATTCGTTCTTACCCCCTGGGCATCAGCGCCGCTTGCGCTGGCCATCGGCCTGTGTTTTGGCCTGTTCCTGCAACATCCCTACGCCAAACAAACCAAATCACTTTCCAAAACCTTACTGCAAGTTTGTGTTGTTGGGTTGGGATTCGGAATGAACCTGCAACAGGTTATTCGTGCGGGCAAATCTGGTTTCATTTACACCGCGCTGGGTATTGCCGCGACGATGGCATTGGGGTTGGCGCTCGGCAAGCTGCTGAAAGTCGCCGAAACCAATGCGCTGCTGATTTCGGTCGGCACGGCCATTTGCGGCGGGAGCGCCATTGCAGCCGTCGGTCCTGTTGCCGGAGCCAAAGACGAAGAAATGTCTGTCTCGCTCGGTACGGTGTTTATTTTGAATTCGGTGGCGTTGCTGATTTTTCCGGCTATCGGATTGGCGGTGGGACTGGATCAAACACAATTCGGATTGTGGGCGGCGTTGGCCATTCACGATACGAGTTCGGTGGTGGGTGCAGCGTCAAAGTATGGCGCGGGAGCGCTGGCCGTCGGTACAACCGTCAAGCTGGCGCGCGCGTTGTGGATCGTACCGCTTACACTGGGCACTGCGTTTATCAAACGAAAAGAAGCGCGCATTCAGTGGCCGTGGTTCATTCTGTTTTTCTGCCTGGCGGCGTTGATCAATACATACCTGCCTGCCGGACAGGCGGTTTATCCGTGGATCGTAAAACTTGCGCGCATTGGATTGACGGTCACACTGTTTCTGATCGGTTGCGGAATTTCCAAAGCGACGCTCAAGAAGGTCGGCGTACGCCCGCTGATTCAAGGCGTGGTGTTGTGGATTATCGTCGGCGTACTCTCGTTGATTTTGATCCGGGCTGGCATCATCGGCCTGTAATCAGCGCCCGACAGCGAATAGACGCCATTCACCCAGTTTGCCGGGCAATTGATGCAAGCCGCTCTCGCTAAACGTAATTCCGGAACCGGCAACCAAATCTTTCACCGTGCTCGAAGTCAACACCTGACTTGCATTCGCTTGCGCCGCGACTGCCGACGCAATCTCAACCGCAACCCCGCTGACCTGATCACCGAGCACATCGCATTCACCAGTGTGCAATCCAGCTTGCAGCTTGACGCCCAAGCGGTGCCCCACATCGCTGATGGCACACGCCGCCCGAATGGCGCGCGCAGGTCCATCAAAGGTTGCCAACACTCGATCGCCGGAGACTTCCGCCAAGCGGCCTTTGAACATTTCCACTTCTTTACGTGCGAACGTCTGAAAGCGCGCTTGCAAGTTGAGCCATTGCGGATCGTCAGCCCTGACGTTGGTCAACCGCGCCACCAACACCGTCGCCAACACACGGTCAAACTCCGGCGTATGCGCAACACCGGTCAGGAACATTTCGATCTCGTCCAAAATTGCGTCCTGATCGCCGACAAACGGCAGGTGATCAATGCCAGGCAATTCAACGAATTTTGCGCCCGGGATGTTATCTGCGAGATAACGACCTTCTTCGATTTTTAACACTGAATCGCCCGTGCGATGAATGACCAGCGTTGGCACGCGCACAGTCGGCAATACCGGGCGAATATCAATTTCGGTGTTCATTCTGGTCAATGCCAATGCGGCATTCGGGCTGGCGCCACGCCGCAAATAGGCTGCCCACCAATCGCGAAAGCGCGGATCATTGGCCACCGACGGTGCGCGTTCTTCCAAACCGACCGGCCCGCCCCAATGACGGCGAATTTCTTCAAAAAACTCTTCGCGTTCGTCCTCAGTCGGCCCCCACGGATAACCTTCGCCGCGCAACCGGCGCGCATAACTGCCGATCATCACCAGCGCACTGGTTTTTTCCGGATACGTGGCAGAAAACAGGCTGCACATCGGCCCGCCCTCTGACACACCACAGAGTACGGCGCGCTCACTGCCAACGGCTTCCATGACAGCGCGCACGTCGTCCATGCGTTGTTCGAGGGTCGGCAATTCGTCCAGCGGCACGCGATCTGACAATCCCGTGCCTCGTTTATCAAAGAGAATCACGCGCGAGAACCCAGCCAGTCGCCGCAAAAAGCGCGCAAAGGATGGCTCGCTCCAGAAATATTCCAGGTGCGAAATCCAGCCCATGACAAACACCAAATCGAGCGGCGCATCGCCAATGACTTGATACGCGATATTGACGTCACCGCTGCGCGCATAACGGACTTCGGGGATTTCCCAATCGGCTTCATTGACGACCGCCACTCGGGTTTTCTTTGGCGACGCAGTGTCCGCCAAATGCACCTGCGTTTCGCGCGCCGCACCATTCTGATAATCCGCGACCGTGCTGCGCGCCAGACTGTCGCCATACTTGGCGCGTAGCTCCAACTCTTGCTGCAAACTTTTCAGATCAAGTTGTAAATCCTTGATCGTCTGGTAACGTTCGTCGCGATCTTTTCGCAGGGCTTTGCCGGTAATGCGCTCCAGTTCCATGGGAATGTCAGCGAGCGTTTGCGATAGACGTAATGGCTCACGATCCAGAATCGCAACCAGGACGTCGCTCGACGTGGAGCCTTCAAACGGTGTACGCCCGACCAGCATTTCGTACATCACAATGCCTAAACTAAAAACATCGCTACGCGTATCCACCGTCAATCCGCGCGCCTGTTCTGGTGACATGTAATTGACCGTCCCCATCACAGTGCCTGGGTCTGTCATTACCAGCGAATGCGTCTGGCCCTTTCGTTTTTGCGGATCAGTGTGTTTGGCCAAGCCAAAATCCAAAACCTTCACATATCCATCCGGCCGCAACATGATGTTTTCGGGTTTGATATCGCGATGGACGATTCCGGCCGAATGTGCGGCAGCAAGTGCGCTGGCGACCTGCATGGCAACGCTCACGGCATTGAACGTTTTCAGTCGCCCGCTAGCCAGGTGATGGCGCAAGGTCTCGCCTTCGATATATTCGGTGGCAATAAAATGCACGCCCCCAGCCTGCCCGATTTCATGGATGGTAATAATGTTGGGATGATTGAGCGCGCTGGCGGCTTTGGCTTCGTGAATAAACCGGCGCAACCATTCGGCATTTTCCGTCAAGTGTGCGGACAACAGTTTCAACGCGACTTTGCGATCCAACAAGGTGTCTTTGGCGAGGTAAACTTCGCCCATACCACCAGCGCCAATTTGCGAAATGATCTCGTACCGCGCCAGCTTTGTCCCTGGACCGATTTCCGCAGCACGCACGCCATCAGCCAAGTAGGGTACCGAAGTTGGCGCCACGCTGCGTACCGGCACTTGATCACCATTGGCCGCGCGCAATGCGTCTGGCGCTTCTGTGAGCAGATTGACTCCAGTCGGAATGTATTTGACTTTCTTGACCGGGACGACAAAACGGTAGCCCCGTTTGGGAACCGTTTCGATGTATTGCCCGCCATCTTCGCGTTCGCCCAAGACTTTGCGCAGCATGGAGATGTGTTGCGCCAGGTTGGTTTCTTCAACATAGATATCCGGCCACACGCGCGCCATCAGTTCGTCTTTGGTAACGACGTGGCGGCTGTTTTCGACCAGCACGATCAATGTCTCAAAGGCTTTGGGCGTCAAGGCGAGTGCTTGTGTCTCGCGTAATAACAAACGCTCATCCGGGTCAAGTCGGAAAGGGCCAAATTCATAGACATACCGCGTATTCTTAGCCATTGCTATTCTCTACAGCAGTCTGACAAAACGAATGACGGTTGATCTCAGGCAATGATCCGCGCGAACTAATGCTCAAAACTTCTTGCCAACTGAGCTAAACCTGAATGGTTTTCTGCGAAGGTGTGCCATTGTAGCGTATTGCTCTGCTTGTAAAAAAACAAAAAGAGCCGCGTTCGTAATGAACGCGGCTCTTTTTTACCAAAGCCATCGGCTTCGGCCCATTTCTCGTCAAGCGTTAGCAGCTCGGCGGGAAGACCGGGATCGTGTAGACACCGGCGCAGGACAAGGTCAGCCCGTGCAAGTTGTGGCCTTGGTTGAAGGCGTTGGCTTGCGCGCCAGCATTGGCGTTCAGGTTGATCATCGAGCCCAGGATCGCGAGATCGCTTTGCGAGTAAACTTTCGCCCAGCCCGAACGGCCAGCCGGAATGAAGGTTTCGAAACGCGGCGCGGTGCGCGGGAAGGTGTTCGACAAGCTGTTGCGCAGCTGGCAGCCACCCGTCACCGAGAAGCTCAGTACGTTTTCAGCGTCGTCATACAGCAAACCGAACAAGGTGCTCAGCGTAGCAGCACCCGTCGCCAGGTTGCCACCGATGCGGTTGATGATGACCAACGTGTCGTTGCCATCCGCACGGCTCGGGATGTTGTCCGCCGCCAAAACGCGCGGCAAGCAGTTGTAATCCACACCATTGAAGTTGACGTTCGCGACCGTCGAGGTGTTGTCGCAGCCGACGCCTTCGCTGAAGAGCGCCGAAATAGCAACCGCACCCAGGTTGGCAGCGTGGCCGCTCGCCAATTTCACATATTCATCACCGATCAGGTAGTTGAAGCGATACGGGCAACCATTCGCGTCAACCGCGATGGCCACGAGGTAGCCAGCAACGCCCGGATCAACGTCCGACGTCAAGAAAGAAGCCGTTTGGTTTTCCGTCAAACAGATGTAGCTGTCAGCGATCGAGCAGCTGTTGGCGACGAAGAACAAGTGCACCAGCGCGGGCACACCCGTGTTCGTGTTGGTGATGTTGACGCGAGTGTTTTCACTGTTCCCTGAGGTCGCACCCGAGGTGTAAAAGTTGTAGATCAGCACGGAACCGGCTTTTTGGTCGCTCGCTTGAGCGTTCCACGGATAGGCGTTGCCGGGATCAGCCGCGAAAGAAGCCACTGCCATCAAAGTCAGCGCGAAAAGCGCCACGAGGGTCTGTGCAAAGAATTTGCGCGAGGTTCGCATTGTGTGTGTCTCCTAATTGGTAAGTGTAATTGTGAGAGGATTCAACCCACATTGATGCCTAAACGTAATATACATGGCGACACCGTTAGATGTCCGAATCGTTGTGAAATTGAATCTTGGATTGTGCTTCCCACAGTCACAAACGCGAAGAACTTATAGAAACGGGACTTACCACCCCGCTATGAGGACGCCCTTCACGCCGTGTCGTAACCTTGCGATCGTGTCACAGGATGTACTGCTTTACCTGTGGGATGTGAAGTTCTTAAAGCGTGGCGGAGTTTACGAGACAAGCTTTGGCATGTCAATAAAATACTATCAGTGAAAAGGCAGGTTTTTGTATGAATTTCTCAACCTGACACAAAAGAAGCTTTTTACACAAAACTGACTTCATTCTGCGTATGCGAGCAATTGATTGAGGCAATTCGAGCTTTAACTGCAGCCACTGTGCGTGGTGCGGATTCCTACATCCTCTCACAGTCAAATCACACCACATTCAAAACTCTTTGAATAAAAATTCATCACTAGCGAAAGACATTCACCGAAGGAACTATCTATCCTCATCCGCGTGACGCAATTGCATAGCAGTGCAATGAGGAACTCAGAACTTGCGAATTCGCACAACTAAACCTGGCTGCGCGAATTCGCCTCTCTTTAGGAGTAACTCAAGAATGAAGACCCGTATCGTGAAACTTTCGCTCACGTCACTGTGCTTATGTGGCGTATTGTGGTGCTGGACTGTCAAAACAAACCCGCTTGCCGTTATGGCGCAAACCGGAAGCGCTAAAGGCCCGACGAGTTCTGGCCCCCTCGCGCTGAGCCCGGATGATAAATTCCTATGGGTGGCCAATCCAGATACAGACTCAGTTTCCGTGCTCGAAGTCGGCAATGACCTCAACCAAAAGCTGGCAGAAATTCGCGTTGGAGATGAACCGAACGGTGTGGCGATACACCCAAATGGCCAGACTGTTTATGTTGCCAACACCGTCAGCGGCTCGGTTTCAGTCATTGACGCGGCCAGCCGAAAAATTGTCCGTACGTTGTTCGTCGGAACCGAGCCCTATGGCCTGGCGCTCACCCCCAACGGTAGCAAGTTGTATGTAGCCAACGCTCGTTCAAATGATGTTTTGGTCATAGATACAGCCAGTCATCAGCCTGTGGCTCGTATCGTCAATATTCCCGAACCTCGTGGATTAGCCATCACCAGCGATGGCGACAGCGATGACCAGGACGAAAAAGTTTACGTCACACAATTCAACGCGGTTGATGTTCCCGGCGCGATCATCGGCGCGGACAATTACAAGGAAGGCCGCGTCACCGTCATTTCAACCGCGACGGACAAAATCCTCAAAGAAGTCGTGCTCGCGCCGCAAACAGACGTCGGCTTCAATTCAAACGGCTCTGCGCTTCAGCGGATCGCGGCGACCAACCCGCCGACGTTTACGGTCAAAACCGGCGCTTTCCCCAATTCTCTGAACGCAGTAGCGATCAAAGGCAATCGCGCCTATTTGCCCAACAATGCGGCCTCACCCGATGGTCCGGTGCGTTTTAATGTCAACGTGCAATCGTTTTTGAATGTGATTGACACAGCCAACGACACCGAAGGCAAAACCGGCGATCAATTGCAAAGCATCAATATGAATCGGGGCATCAACTTTGAGCCCGCGAGCGAGAAAAAACTGTTTATCGGCATGCCGTGGCACATTGCGTTTGAGCCAAACAGCAACGAAGGCTGGGTCGTGGCAATGGCGGCCAACATCCTGGTCAAGGTAACTCTGGATGAAAATGGCACGCCAACCATCAATGCGCCTCGGGCGGCAGGCGAAACGGGCAACATCGTTCGCATTGAAACCGGTCAAAAACCCACAGGCCTGGTCATCAATTCCACCGGCACACGCGGATATGTCGCCAACGAAGTTTCGCGTGATGTAACGGTCGTCAACCTCGACGCCAATCAGGTTGTCGCAACGGTCAGCAGCGCCGAATTGCCGACGCCCGGCACCACTGAAGCAACCGTTCAGTATGGCAAAGCAATTTTCTTTAGTTCGGCCAAGGTCAATGTGCCAACTTTGGGCCCGGTCATTCCAACCGGGCGCCTTTCATCGGAAGGTTGGAGCGGGTGTGTTTCATGCCACGCGTTTGGGTTGACCGATCAGGTGGTTTGGATTTTTGGAGCTGGGCCGCGGCGCAGCTTGCCGCTCAATGCCACCTTCAACCCACACAATCCGGCTGATCAAAAGGTGCTTAACTACTCGGCCATCTTTGATGAAGTGCAGGATTTCGAAAACAACATTCGTGGCACGTCAGGCGGTTTGGGTTTGATCACCACCAACGGACAGGTAGACGGCCCGCAAGACCCGACGCTGAATGCATTCAACCCGGCCAATACGGGACGCAGCGCAGCGCTTGATGCCCTTAACCAGTTCATCGCGCGCGGCATTCGCACGCCGATTTCGCCGTTGCGCAATGTTGCCCCACTAAGTCCGCTCGGCAGACAAATCGCGCTTGGCCGCAAAGTCTTCGTTGCCGCCGGTTGTTATCAATGCCACGGCGGAGGCGGCTGGTCGTCGGCGCGACGTGATTACACGCCGCCGCCTGCCGCTTCTGACATCATCAACGGGCAAGTTTTCCGGTTCCTGCGAAGGGTAGACACATTCAATGCCAACAACGTCAACGAAATCCGGCAAAACGGTGCGCCGCCACTGGGCGCTGACGGCTTTAATCCGCCGAGTTTGCTGGGTGCCTGGGCAATGGGACCGCTGCTTCACAACGGCTCTGCCTTGACCATCGCCGACGTGTTGGATAATCCGACGCACCGCCGGGCAGGCCAGTTCTCCTTCCGCCCGGACTTGTTGAATAACGAGGAATTGCGCGAAGCGCTGGTTTCGTTTTTGAAATCCATTGATGCCGCCACACCTCCGGTGCAAGGCATCCCGCCGCGCTAATTCCACACAAACAATGTCGTGACTGGCAAAGGTGTTATTTGCGTGTTCACGGCAAACTCTCTTAAATGCCAAAAGGGCCGCTTCATGAAGCGGCCCTTTTGGCGTCTGATTCTCTGATTCAGGCCTGGGAAAAATCCCAGGGGTTAGTCGCGGTTGCGATTTTTGATCACGTGGTACAACGCACCGCCGCCGCCACCGATCAACGCACCAGCCGCTGCGCCTTTGCCGCCGCCAGCCGCTGCGCCAATACCTGCCCCAATCGCCGCCGGAGCCGCAATCGTCAACGCGGTTTTCAGTTTTGAATTGCCTCGGCTGGTGCTGCGCGCGGCAACGGGCTTATATGCCAACTGTTGTCCTCCTCGCGAAGACACAGCTTGTGTTTTCGCCGGTTGATTTTGCTGCGCTTGATATGCGTCGGCATAGCCCTTCTTGAATCCTTCGTTATACCCCTCGCGATCGGTATTGATGACATTGGCCGTCTGTCCACTCACGCCAGCCTGATATCCTTCGTCGTAACCGACCTTGTAATCCTTCAAATAGAAGGTCTGATCTGTATTTGCTGTCGCCGCAACCGCGTTTGGTGCAGCACCCGATGTCAATTGACTGGTCGCAGCCTGATTCTCTTCAGCAGACGCGCCACGATTTCCATCTGAAACCCGGCCAAAAACAAACCCCGCCAGCAACATCGCGCCAGCAATTGCCACGGCCACAATTCGTTGTGTCTTGTTCATTGTGCTAAACCTCCTCAAATGAAGCAGATTTTTATGGGGGAAGAGCTGCCAGATGAAGACGCAACTAGGATGCCCATTGGGACGGCTTTAACATTAGAAAGATAACTCTTGTGATTTCAGTATTTACGTCACCGCCATAATCCACACGCCAAAACCGACTGTTCTATTTCGCATACTCTCGTCAGAAAACCATACGAAATAGAACATTCGGTCCTGGCAACGCGCTCGAAATTTCCGCTGAAACCTTTTACTCGCTCATGACACTCACGGACGCAAACAATCTGGTTCCTGCAAAAAAAACGATTAACTTCACCATCACAAGGAGAGCGGAAATGTCACGAATGATTCGGTTGCGAAACGTTGGCTTGTCATTACTGATCACTTGCGCCGTCAGCCTGGCTGCCTCAGCGCAAACCGTGGAAAAAAGTTTGAATTGCAATGATCGTGGACGCAGCGATCGCGGTTCGCATTGCCTGATCAAGGAACAGGCAATTGCCGCCACAGGCGCGCTGACAGTTGACGGTAAGAAAAACGGCGGCGTTTCAGTCAAAGGTTGGGAACGTAACGAAGTGCTGGTGCGCATGCAGATTCAGGCCTGGGCCGAAACTGACAGCGAAGCCCAGGCACTGACAGGACAAATTCGCGTAGAAACCGGCGGCGGGAACATTCATGCCGAAGGCCCGGAAGCGCAAAACCGTGAAGGCTGGTCGGTCAGTTACGAAATCTTTGCGCCTTACAATTCCAATCTCTCGCTGAAAACGCACAACGGTGGCATCAGCGTATCAAACATTCGCGGCCAGATTCAGTTTGACGCGCACAACGGCGGCGTTGCGCTGAAACACCTGGCAGGCAACGTCAAAGGCGAAACGCATAATGGCGGCGTGAGCATTGAGTTGGCGGGCAATCGCTGGGATGGCGAAGGCATGGATGTGAAAACCACCAACGGCGGCATCAGCTTGCGCGTGCCCGAAAACTATTCCGCGCAGCTTGAAACCGGCACCGTCAACGGTCGTGTCAGCGTTGATTTTCCCTTGACGGTACAAGGCGAAATCAAACGCGAACTGTCAGTCAATCTGGGCAACGGCGGAGCGAAAATCCGTGCCACAACAACCAATGGCGGCGTTTCACTGAAACGCAAAGTCTGACCGACGATCTCCCCTGAAAGCGCAAAGGGCGCACAGTTAGCAGAATCTGCTAGCTGCGCGCCCTTTGCGCTTTTACGGCTGTGCCGGGAGTTTTTAAATCAGAACACGCGACATTAGTTAGAAAATTCGGCGTGACAGGTTGAAACCGATGGTCAGCCCTTGCATGCCATCGTCCACGCCAAACAAACCACGCGTCATGGACCGTTGCGACATGGTTGTGCCCGGACTATTGCTGAACGTCAATGTGAACGAGTGACGGCGCGAAACGCTGGATTTCTGAATGGCAAAACCGAACGCCGGGCGATGAATGCCGTTGCCCAGATTCAAATACCGTGCGTCTTCGTTCAGACGCATATTCGCTTCGGCCATCAGCGCCACGGTCGGGCGAATGTTGACGGCAGCTCCCACGCCCAAGGCCATCGCCGTTTCGCCGGGATAGTTCTGTTCGGAACCGATGCCGATGGGCCGATCACCAACCGAGACCGTCGGCACGACATAAAGCTGTGCGTGACGCGTAATGCTGCGCGCAAAGGTAAATTCAAAACTGGTCGTGAAATTGCGCTGGAAGTTGTCGCGTCCTTCCAAACCAACGCGCGCCTGTACCGAAAGCGGATCGCCTTTCTGTTCGTCGAGCAAACTCGCGCCGGCAAACAACTGGATCGGACGTTCCACTCCGCCCGGCGAGCGATACGCGCCGACGTGAATGCGATCCGTCACACCATAAAGCACGCCAAATGACGGATAGGCAATCGAATCCAGCCCAAACAATCCGGCCTTGTCGGTCGGTTCGCCAAACGGAAACCGGTGCGTGAAATCCATCCACAACGAACCTTTCGGCAGCGGAATCGCCGTTGGCAAATTGATCAATCGCACGTCCACCTGGCGGTAGACATTGGCGGGCGGTTCCGGTTCGGTTTTGGCAGGAGCCAAGGTCGCAACGGTTTTCTCTGGTCCTTTTTCCGCTGTCGGCGCAACTGCCAGTTCACTCACGGTTTTCTCGCGCGTATTGATCGCATAGCGTTTGCCGTTAATTTCGACCACGGCTTCAGAGTCAGAAACAAAGTTGACCTGCGGCTTGTCGCTTTGCGCCACAGTCCCGGAATTGAAGTTGTCGGGAAACCGTTTGCGCAAATCAGCCGTGATTTGAAATCCGGCGGCGACAAAAGCTTTGCCGAATTCATTGCGCGCGCCGCCGCCAGCAGGGTTGACGTGGCAAACAGAACACTTGTTGCGCAGTTCCGCTTTCGACAGCGGATCGGCAGCAAACTGCCGCAAATATTCTGGCCGCGCTTGCACGGTAAGCGCGATGCCAAACAAAGCCAGACAACTGGCAGTAATTTTTAGAATATGGCTCTTGGTCATGATATCTGCGTTTCACTCCTCTTGTAGGTTCAACTTGCTCGGTTGTGTCAAGACTTCCTGATTCGCGCGCTTAAGAGTCTGCCCAGTGTGGCGAAGATGAACAATTTTCGTATGTTGAATCTCACAGCTGCGCTATTTGGTTAGTAAGCAACCTCTGTTCCGCCTATTAACACGCGTGGAGGGCTCAAAATGCCAACTCTTTGAGCTCTTTGACTCTATAGAAACGAGTCAACGACTCCTGTTGAGTCACAGGCTTTCTCAAGGTGGCACAATCAGTTCCACTGCAACTAACGGCCTTTGAACTCTGGTGCTCGTTTTTCCAGGAACGCGCGCACGCCCTCTTCCTTGTCTTCACTCGAAAAACAAAGCGCAAACAAATCAATCTCGGCGTCCAAACCTTCCCGCAATGTCGTGCGCGCAGCGTTTTTCACTGCCGTCTTGGCCATTGCCAAAGCCACGGGACTTTTCTCAGCGATCTTGTTGGCCAACTCCATGGTCTTGGCTTCCAGTTCCGCCACGGGCGCAACCTGGTTGACCAAACCAAGCCGATGGGCTTCCTGCGCATCAATCATGTTGCCGGTCAAAATCATCTCCATGGCTTTGCCTTCACCGATCAAACGCGTCAGCCGTTGTGTGCCGCCACCGCCGGGAATGATGCCCAGATTGATTTCTGGCTGGCCAAAGCGCGCCTTTTCGCTGGCGACCCGCAAATCGCAAGACAAAGCCAATTCGCATCCGCCGCCCAAACAGAAGCCATTGATCATGGCAATCAGCGGTTTGGGAAACTCTTCGGCGGCGGTGAAAATGCTTTTGGCTTTCATCACCGCGCGTTGTTGAACGGCAGTGCGGCCTGCAAATTCGTTGATGTCGGCTCCGGCGACAAAGGCTTTTTCGCCCGCCCCGGTCAGCACCACCACACGGATTTCGTCATCCACGCGCAATTCGGCCAGCACATCGGCCAATTCTTCGCGCGTTTTGATGTTCAAGGCGTTCAGCTTTTCGGGCCGATTGATCGTCACAAGTGCGACACGGCCACGACGCTCAAGCAGGATGTTTTCATATGAAGTTGGCATATTGGGCAGACTCCTGATGCGGAATTTGGGGTTGTGATGGGAAATGAGCGGGCATTATCGTAACCGCTCGAAGTGAAATCAAGCAGCGCCGCCAAGCGCTTGCCACAGCCATACTTGCGCGCCTATAGCCTAGTCGTTATAGTTTTGCCGTCTCCCAACTTCCTTGACGTACAATCAACTCGAAGCAACCGCGAGAAATCATCCCGAACGCTGAGACTGCAAATCAGAAGGAGAAATTTCGATGGCGAACGTGCCTGAAATTCACACCAGCAAAACCAAATTTTCCGCCGCTGGCCAAGAAGTCAACGTTTTCATCGCCCGGCCTGAAACAACAGAACCAGCTCCGGCAGTAATCATCATTCATGAATGGTGGGGCCTGAATCCTCATATCGAAGACATCACACAGCGCTATGCCCGCGCCGGGTTTATCGCGGTCGCCACCGATCTGTATCACGGCATCACCACCAAAGACGCGCAAGAAGCCGGCCAACTGATGAGCGCCTTGAAACCCGAAGACGGGCTGGCAAGCTTGCGCATTGTCTTGCAACAACTGCGCGCAATGCCGGAAGTCAGCGGCGTCGGCGTCACAGGGTTTTGCATGGGCGGTACGTTTGCGTTGTTGCTGGCCTGCCACGAAAAAGTCGAAGCCGCCGCTCCGTTTTATGGCGACGTTCCGGTGGATACGACCTTGATCGGCAGACTCGGTTGCCCGCTGCTCTTTATCGGCGGCGAAAAAGACCAATGGATCACGCTGGAAAAAATGAAGCGTCTGGAAACCGCGTTGAAGCAATACAACAAGGATGGCGAAGTGCGCATTTACAAAGGCGCAGATCACGCGTTCTTTAACGACACGCGACCCGAAGTCTATAGCCAGGCCGACGCCGAAGACGCCTGGCAAACCGTGATCGAATTCTTCAACCGGCATTTGCGAAAGGGCCTTGCGGCCAGCGCATCATGAAACCATTTGCAGCAGACAACGTAGCCATCATCACGGGCGCCTCATCCGGCATCGGGCGCGCAACAGCGCTGGCGCTGGCTGAGCGTGGCTTGCGCCTGAGTTTGCTCTCGCGCTCTGAAAACGCGCTGCAAAGCGTTGCCGCCCAGGCGCGCGAACTCGGCGCAGCCGATGTACGCCCTTTCATTTGTGATGTGCGCAACGAAGAGGATGTCGCCCGCGCCTTTGCCGCGACGGCAGAGGCGTTTGGGCGGATAGACATTTTGATCAACAGCGCCGGTTTGAGTTTGAATGGCGAAGTAGATGGTTACACGCTCGCCGATTGGCAAACAGTCCTCGAAACCAATTTGACCGGGACTTTTTTGACTTGCCGCGCCGCCTTGCCTTTGATGAAACAACAAGGCGGCGGGCAGATCATCAATATCTCTTCTGGTGCAGGTCGCAACGGCATCAAGCAAATGGCGGCGTATTGCGCTGCCAAATTTGGCGTGATCGGTTTTACGGAAGCGCTGGGACTGGAAGTCCGCCATCACAACATACGAGTTTCGGCGCTGCTGCCGGGGTCCGTGGCCACGGATTTCGCGCGCGTGGCACGCCGCGAAAACGCCGCCGCAACCGACCAAGTGCGCGACATTGGTTATTCGATGACGGCGGAAGAAGTCGCCACCGCGATTGTGGCGATGCTGGCACAACCGCCGCAAGCCTGGTTGAGCGAAGTCGTGCTGCGACCGCTGAATTTGGATGTGCGCAGAACTGCCTGACGCGAAGGTTGCTGACAACAACCCAATTTACGGAGAAGGACAATGGCAAGCGAAACAGTGTTTTGTTCGAGCTGTGGCATCACGCTGAGGCCGTTTATGCCCGTTTGCCCCCGCTGCGGCACGCAACGTGTTGCGACACCACCGTTAGCCTCCAAAGCCTCTGATTCACCAGATGACATTCTGGAATTGGACTCCCCTGCTCCAACCAATTCCTCAAACACAGAGAACCCGCTAATCCCCAAAACAGACGCGCCAGCGGCCAACACCAACGTCATACCGTTACAAGCGATTCATCAACCAGAAACGACATTTGATCAATCCGAATTCGCGCCGATTCAAAACGTCGTCATCATGTCGCCCAATGAGGTCGAACGGCGCTTTCCGATTTTCACACCTGCGCAATGGACGCTGCTCATCGTTGGCGGCCTGTTACTGATTTTGGCATTGGTCATTGCGTGGTTACTCTGGCGACAGGAACAACGCGAACAAGCCGGCCCACCTCCGTCCGTAACACAAATGCAACCCGTTCCCAGTTTGACGCCCACGCTTCCCCCCGGCGCGACACCTGCGCCCGGCGATGATCAAGCGCTGGCCGAAGCCGTCAAAACGGCGTTGCTTGCTTACAATCCACTGCACTTTTCGCATTACCAATTTGAAGTCAAAGACGGCGTTGTCACCTTGAACGGCGTGACCGACCATCAACCGGAAAAAGACGGTGCGGAAAATGTCGTCCGGTTGCTCAATGGCGTGAAATCGGTGGTGAATAACCTTAAGGTCAAACCGGAATCTGCCACAGCCTCTGTCCCGCTGAATCTGGCCGAAGCCAAGTTGCTCGATGATGCGATGCGACGGCAAGCGTCTGAAAATCAGCCGCTGACGGCGGGGCCTTCTGCCGCCCCAACACCTGATCCGCAACGCGAGGCTGAACGTTTGCGCCGCGAACAACTGGCCGCCAAACAACGCGAAGAAGAAACCGCCATACGCAAGGCGGCGGAAGAAAAGCTGCGACGTGAAGCGGAGGAATACGAAAAACGTCAGGAAGAACTGCGCCGCGCCGAAGCCGAGCGCCGCGCACGCGCCGAGCAGGCGCGTCTTGAAGCCAGTGTGTTGCGCTCTGGTACGGTTGCCTGGAGTGGCATTGTGGACGGACAGGATGAAATCATCATCAGCGGCAGCAGCGCTTCTGTTCGCCATCTCAACGGAAAACCACCACGTGAAGTGCGGGCGTCTTTCAGCGCCCCCCTGCCCCGCTCACCGATTGAGGTAAAACTGCTTTGGAATAATGCACGAGGCGCGATCACCATCGTCCAGCAACCGTCAGCCGCTAATGGCTACACCACTATCTTACGGCTTGATGACAGCAACAAAGGCGGCGAAGCACGCTATGAGTTTACCCTTCGTTGGATGCTTTTGAACTAAAACGATTCACACGCATGAAATCCCCTAAGCCCTCGCGCGCAGAACTCGCTGAACAAAAACGTCAGGTTAGATTCATCACCCAAAATCTCGAAGCCACCTACGGCATTCCGCACAATGATCGACCCGACAATCCGCTGGATGAATTGATCGGCACCATCTTGTCCCAATCCACAACCAACATTAATAGCAGCCGCGCTTTTGCAAGTTTGCGGCAGCGGTTTCCTGACTGGGATGCTGCTCGCCAGGCACGCCCGGCAAGTATCGCGGCAGCCATCAAATCGGGCGGGTTGGCCAAAACAAAGTCTGTCGTGATCAAAAATGTGCTGGAAGAGATTCTCGCGCGATGCGGAAATTACGATTTGTCTTTTTTGCGAACAGTTCCTTTGGCGGAAGCCAAGGCCTTTTTGACTTCGCTAAAAGGAGTTGGGCCGAAGACTGCTGCCTGCGTTTTGCTTTTTTCCTGCGACCGTCCTGTCTTCCCGATGGATACGCACATCTTCCGCATCTTGCGCCGAGTTGGACTTGTACCGGAAAAATACAGTGATGAGCAGGCTCACGAGTTGATGGAATCATTGCTACCGCCCAAAAAACATTACTCGCTCCATATCAATCTCATTCGTCACGGACGACTGATCTGCCGCCCACAAAACCCCAAATGTTCGGAGTGTTCCCTGATCGAACATTGCGCGTTTGGGCAAACCAGCTTGTAGTGACAAACCACTCCCTGCCACTTTCTCGCTTTTTCTCACTGTAGCTCAGATGTGAGACCAAAACCGCTACCCCGTTGAATCGCCCTTGCGAACGCTCAGCTTGGGTTTGCTGGTTTTGCGTACACCTTGGCTTTGCCACCCACTGTCGTTTTTTGTCGAGATTTTGACTTTTTCTGATTTTCCTAGCCAGAATGTCGGTAAAAAAGACCTCTTGTTGCATTCAAAATCTCGTTCTCAACGCCAAATCCAGCTTCACTACACAAAAACATACAAACAGATTTTTCCGCTGCAGTATTTCGTTACACTTCAATTTCAAAATAGCGGTAGGGATCGTTAAGCGTCTCCCAAAATCACTTTCCAGCTCAACTGTTTCTCTTTGAAAAACAATACTTTAGCAATATCGCTGCAAAAAAAGGTCTTCGTTTTTGGTAATGGCACGGAGCTTGTTATATAGCAAGACGACAAGCAATGCTTCAGCAGTTTAGGTAACTCATAGACGGGAGATGTTGGGGGACATCAAACGTCGAAGAGATAGGATGGCTGCTTAGTTACGTATGGTTCTTGGGGGAGGCCATACGCAATTAAGCAGCCGTTCTTATTTTGGGGCTCAGCTAATCCACGTCTTTCCCAAATCTCAAGCAACAACTCATTTCATGGTCTGCCAACGACCAAGAACCTTTTACAGCAGGTTTCATTAACCTTGCTTTGTCACAACATCCTTTTCTCAATCTTCCCCGTGGCTTCGCTTCCAGACTCTGGCTTCGCTAGTGCGCTTCAAAACATCTTTTTCAGCTCTCTTTTGAACCTTCAAAGCCCATTGATCTACCAACGAATCATTTCGATTCACAGAGCCTAAAACCATGCGATCTATTTTCGCCCACTTTTGGCGTCAAGTGGATAACGGCTTACTGGCCGCCCAAAACAGCGAGAACCTTTTCTCTTTTGTTTTAAACAGTTTATAGGCAGCCCGCGACGTTTTTTGCGTTGGTAAAGGCAATGGCACGGAGCTTGTTATATAGCAAGACGACAAGCAATGCTTCAGCAGTTTAGATAACTCATAGACGGGAGATGTTGGGGGACATCAAACGTCGAAGAGATAGGATGGCTGTTTAGTTACGTATGGTTCTTGGGGGAGGCCATACGCGATTAAGCAGCCATTCTTATTTGGTTTTCCAGATTTCCCACCCAAAGGCTTCTGATCCGCCTCAGATCACTTCTTTACTCACAAGTCCACCAACCCAAAAGCGGCTGACAGCAAAATCACGATTGCGCCCCACAAAAGCCTGCGGAGCTCATGCTGAGAAGCACAGTTTTCAGCGAAATCTGGGGCCGTGTCGCTGGTTGCGCGGAAAATTCCTTCATCATAGGGTCTAGAAAATCCAGGTCTCTCTATACTGAACGATTGTCAGTCAGGCCTCACAAAAAGCGGCGAATCATTTCAATTCACAGCAACGATCAACACCTGTTAACCAGGCATCTTTATAGACGCAGTCATAGAGAAGATTTCTTTTATTTGCAGCATTTAGCGACAAGGCTTAAAACTTTTCTGGTCTGTTTATGTGATTGGTATGGCTGTTGCAAAGTTGTAAGGCGACAAGCAATGCTTCAGCAGTTTAGATAACTCATAGACGGGAGATGTTGGGGGACATCAAACGTCGAAGAGATAGGGTGGCTGCTTAGTTACGTATGGTTCTTGGGGGAGGCCATACGCGATTAAGCAGCCATTCTTATTTTTACTGCCCAGTATTTCCCTCTCTGCCAAAGCTTCTTGCCTGTGCTGCATTTTTTCTTTCGTCCAAAGCCGTAACGCACTGCTCTAATCCACCGTTATTAGCAAGCAAACCGGATTGTTATCACCAAGTATTGCAATCCCCTGAGACGCGATGGCAGAGAATCATATCTAAAGGGTCTTCTGGCGTATCCCGCGTGGGAGGAAATCATGCTGAAGAAATCAACGATCACACAAATATGCTCAATGGCGCTGGCGTTGGTGTTGTCACTAGGCACGCCAGTCAGCTTGGCACAAGATGCCAAAACCAAAAACAAGACAAAAACACCTGCTCCCGCAAAACTGACAGAGCAGCAAAAAGTCGTTCACGTGCTTGAACGCATTACGTTTGGCCCCCGTCCTGGCGACGTCGAACGCGTCCAAAAGCTGGGCTGGGAAAAATATCTGAACGAACAGCTTCATCCCGAAAAAATCAACGATGAGCTGGCCGAACAAAAGCTGAAAAGTCTCGAAAGCATTCACTTGAGCAATAGCGAGCTGGCCAAGAATTATCCGCCGCCGCAGGTTATCCGTGAATTGCTGAAAGAACGCGGCATCGAATTGCCCGCGTTTGCGACCAACAATCCGCCGACGCAAGCGCCCGCAGCGTCCACCAAAAAAACAGACAAGCGCGAGGCCAAACAAGGCTTTAAACAATTGGGCAAAGACGCGCAAAAGTCTGACGAGATGGAAGCGCCAACGCCCAACCAAGATCAGGCAAGTAAAAATCAGGCAGGCAATCAACCCAGCAACATCGGAGATCTGGCCAAACGCCGTGAAGCCTATCAGGCACTGCGCGAAATGGGCTTCCGACCGCAACAGGAAATCGTGCAGGAATTGCAACAAGCCAAAATCCTGCGCGCGGTTTACAGCGAAAAACAGTTGCAAGAAGTGATGACGGATTTTTGGTTCAATCACTTCAATGTGTTTATCAATAAAGGTGCAGATCGTGTCTTAACGACGTCCTATGAACGCGATGCCATTCGCCCGCACGTGTTTGGCAAGTTTGAAGATTTGCTGAAAGCCACAGCCGAAAACCCTGCGATGCTGTTTTATCTGGACAACTGGATGAGCGCATCGCCAAACGCGCGGCGCCCAAATCGCCAGGAATTGCGGCAGTTTCGCCAGCAACAAATTCCGAATGGCAATCGGCCTGTTGACCGTGCCAGACTTGATCAATTGCTGAGTCTTCGCAATCGGTTGCAAAACGACAATCGCGCCACAACCCAGACGCCGCAGCAACAAGGCCAAATGCCGAATCAAGCGGCTCGCTTGCCGCAACGCGCGCGCGGACTCAACGAAAACTACGCGCGGGAAATCATGGAGCTTCACACGCTGGGCGTTGACGGCGGATACACACAAAAAGACGTGCAAGAAGTGGCGCGCTGCTTTACCGGCTGGACTTTGCGCCAACCCCGAAACGGCGCGGAGTTCGTGTTCAATCCGTTTATGCACGACGATGGCGAAAAGACTGTGCTGGGCAAGAAGATTCCGGCAGGCGGCGGCGTGCAAGACGGTTACGCGGTGATTCATCTACTGGCCACGCATCCATCAACGGCCAAATTCATCTCGACCAAGCTGGCGCGCAAGTTCGTCAATGACAATCCGCCAGCATCGCTGGTCGAAAAAATGGCGCAAACCTTCCAGAAAAGCGGCGGCGACCTGCGCGAGGTCTTGCACACGATGTTCACCGCACCGGAGTTTTTCGCGCCGGAGAATTTCCGCGCCAAAATCAAAACGCCTTTTGAAATGACGGTCAGCGCGGTTCGCGCGCTCGGTGCCGAAACCAATGGCAGGCCGCAGTTCCATCGCTGGTTGGCGCAAATGGGCGAAGGCCTTTTTCTCGCGCAACCACCAACCGGCTATCCCGATACGGCAGAACATTGGGTGAATACAGGCGCGCTGCTTGAACGCATGAATTTCGCGGTTGCGTTGGCGTCAAACCGCGTCGCAGGCACGCGCGTGAACCTGGAGACGTTGGCTGCCCCGGGAAAACCATCCTCGACTTCGCAAGCAGTTGATTACTATGTCAAACTGTTTTTGCACGGCAATGTCTCGCCGCAAACGCGCGCGACGATCGATCAAGCGTTGAATGATCAGCAACTCGCAATGGCCAGTGCTGAAAAGGCCGGTAACAAAATCAATTCGGCCAAGATCATTGGCTTGATTTTGGGTTCGCCGGAGTTTCAACGGCAGTAATGGTTTCGTAGCGCAAACGGAAGTTTTCCCCGTTTGTAGGATTGAGAGGGACAACCATGAACAGAAGATTTTTCCTGAAAAACAGCGGGATTGCGTTGGCCAGTATCAGCGCTTTCACGGCGTCGCCCTCGTTTTTAACGCGTACCTTGGCGCAAACGGGCAAAACCGGGCGCAAAAAGATTCTCATTGCAATCTTTCAGCGTGGAGCGATGGACGGCTTAAACGCAGTCGTCCCTTACGGCGAAGCAGAGTATTACAGTCTGCGGCCAGGCATTGCCATTCCACGTCCTGGCAGCGCCACGACAGGTCAGGGATTGGCCGCACAAGGCCCGGCAGTAGACCTCGATGGCTTTTTTGGGCTAAACCCGGCGCTGAGCGGATTCAAACCAATCTTTGACGCGGGCGAACTTGCCATCGTTCACGCCGCCGGTTCGCCAGACAACACGCGTTCGCATTTCGATGCGCAGGATTATATGGAGTCAGCCACGCCGGGTCTGAAAAGTACCTCTGATGGCTGGCTGAATCGCCTGTTGCAAGCCAAACCCGATCCGAAAGCGTCGCCGTTTCGTGCGGTCACGATGGGCCCCAATTTGCCGCGTACGATGCAGGGCAAGGCGGGCACAATTGCGATGAACAGCATTAACGATTTCGGCATTCGTGCGGGCGGCGGGCAAATGAGCCAAACCGTTCAGGGCGGTTTTGAAGCAATGTATGCCCAGGCGGTCAATGACACCTTGCGCGATACGGGCAAAGAAACCTTTGAAGCGGTGAAACTGCTCAAGCAGGCAAATCCAAGCCAGTATCAGCCTGCGCCGGGTGTCACATATCCGCGCGGACAATTTGGCGACCGCCTGAAACAAATCGCGCAATTGATTAAGGCCGATGTCGGCCTGGAAGTGGCCTTCACAGATACGGGCGGCTGGGATACCCACGCGAACGAAGGACCGCAACTAACACAACGCCTGACCGAATTCGGACAAGGCATTGCCGCGCTGTACGCTGACCTGAAAGACCGCGCCGAAGACGTGGTCATTTTGACCATGACCGAATTTGGCCGAACAGCCCGTGAAAATGGTAATCGCGGCACAGATCACGGTCATGCCAGCGCAATGTTCATTCTGGGCGGCACCGTCAAAGGCGGTAAGGTTTATGGCAAATGGCCAGGACTGAAAACCAACCAGCTTTATGAAGGCCGCGATCTGGCTGTGACCACTGATTTTCGCGATGTGTTCGCAGAATTGGCCAAACACCATCTGGGAATCGGCAACTTGAATACGATTTTCCCTGGCTATCAGGTGAATGTTGCGAATTTCAAAGGTCTTGTGCGCGTGTAACGTGCGCGTTCGTGAGCTACCTCAACGCATAGTCTGAAGCAGCAAATGTGCGGAAGTCGCCCCCAGGCGGCTTCCGCTTTTTTGTTGCGAATTGGCTGACGAGACAAACTTGCCAAACAAAACTGCAGGACAAAAGTTTTCTTTGACGAGGTATGTCAGACAACGATGTATCGTCTTGAGTCATCTGGAGCATGGAAGGTTTTGCACCGAAACTCACCCCGTGCACCGGCATCACCAAATCATTAGGACCCTCTTCGTCACCGGAGTCGGCTTCTTGCTTGCATCGTAAACCTGCTCGGATATACTTGGCTGTGTTCGTTCAACAGCCTGCGCTCACGTGCAAGATCAGCGCTTGGGCCTTCTGTCCTGAAATTTTCAATGGCATTCGCCGCAGGCTTTCGATCTCCTTGGCTGGGTAACTCACCACAAGACCAGCCTGTGTTGTTTGCCCCAATCTCGCGCCCCGTCATTTAGATGAAATATCGTTGGGCAAAACAGAATCGCTCTTGGGAGGTAGTTATGTTTTCACGCCGTATCAGTCAATCTTGGGACGCCTTGTTGCGCAAGGTTCCATACTTGTCGCGCCATAGGCATTGGGTTTCCGGGTGGCTTGTCGTCGCCTTAATTGTGAGTCTAGGAGTCATCGCCGCCCAAGCCAAACGCCACCTACCCAACACCCACTCAAACGCTGCTCCCCAACTGCAACCAACGCAAAACGCGTCACATTCGCTGAGCTTCCGTTCTGCTGCGCTGTTTGATGTCAGCGCCATTCCGGTTTCCACCATTTCTGCCGCCAGCTTTGAATCTGTGCCTGTCGCGCCAGACGCTATTGTGGCAGCGTTTGGCGGACAGCTCGCGACCCAAACTGTAGTGGCGACCGATGCTGACCCGAATCAAGCTGGCATTCAGTTGCCGACTACGCTGGGCGGCACAACCGTCGAAGTCAACGGACGCAAAGCCGGTTTGTTTTTTGTCTCGCCGGGGCAAATCAATTTTGTAATGCCGTCGCTTACCGAATCGGGGATGGCCAATATTGTGGTCAAAGCCAGCGACGGTACGACCTCGAACGGCTCTTTATCGGTTTCGCAAGTCGCGCCCGCCATTTTCACGGCCAATGCCAACGGTCGCGGCGTTCCGTCTGCCATCGTTCAGCGCTTCAAAGCCAGCGGCCAGTTCATGAATGAACCGGTCTCGCAATTCAGCAGTGCGGCCAATCGCTTTATCACACGTCCGATTGATTTGAGCGTGGCGACAGATCGCGTGTTCCTCGTGCTCTTTTTATCCGGCTTGCGCCGTGCGAATGATCCAAACGGCGACCGCAATCTGAATGAGAGCTTCCGCGTCCTGATCGGCGGTTTGGAAGTGCAACCGAGTTATGTCGGCGAAGCGCCAGGTTTTGTCGGACTTGATCAAGTCAACGTCGAAATCCCGCGCGAATTGAGTGGGCGCGGGATCGTCAATGTTTCAGTGACAGGTATCGGGTATAACAGCTCGAATCTGGTAGACATCGAAATCGCAGGCAGTGGTGGCGGAAACAATCCGCCGCAAGTCGGCAGCTTCAGTTCGGCGGCTTTGGCTGGCCAGGAATTGCTGATCACCGGCACGGGGTTCTCTGCGATTGCAGCCGAAAATATTGTGAAGATTGGCAATTTGTCGGCAGAAGTAATGCAGGCGTCTGCAACCCAGCTCAGAGTGATGGTGCCTTTCGGTGTCGAATCGAACACGGTGAGTGTGCAAACCGCTCAAGGACTGGGCGTCAGCGCTTCCGTCTTGCCCGTGCGCACTTCGATCAGTGGCTTGGTGGAAAACACTTCGCGGCAACCGCTGAGCGGGGTCACGGTAAAAGTAGTTGACAAACTTGACCCCCTAAAAACCCTGGCGACCGCAACAACCACCAATGACGGCTTGTTTGTCGTGCCGGACCTCGCGCCCGATTTTCATTCCGTCGTGGTGGATGGCGAATCATTGCAAACCAATCCGCCGTATCCGCAAATCAGCCTTAAAATCAATACGATTGCCAATCGCGACAATCCGTTTTCGCGCCCGATCTCGCTGCAACAAGCGACCGGCGTCAGCGGTAACGTCGGCACCGGAACCGCCTTTACCGGCGAAGAAACCGGCGAGAACTCTGGCGCCGAACAATCCGCCGTTGCGCAACCGCCGACGCAAGGCTCCTTGAGATTGTCGCTCAACGGCTTCCAACTGGATGTTCCCGCAGGCAGCAAGGCCGTCTTCCCGAACGGCGAGAAGAGCGGCAAAATCTATTTGACCCAATTGCAAAATGCACGCACGCCGGTTGAATTGCCGTATGGCTATTACAGCAACAACATCGTGCAAATCACGCCCTTCAATGTCTCGATTGATCCGGGGGCGAAGATGGTGTTTCCCAATGCGGAACGCTTCCCGGCAGGCTCGACAGTCACGCTGTTCCGCTACGATTTCGATGCGGGCAAATTCGTACAGGAAAAAGAAACGGCGAAAGTCTCTGATGACGGCGCGCGTATCGAAACCGGCCCCAACGCCATCAAGATCACGAGTTATTACTTCGCCACCTTGCAGGCGCAAAGCACGACCACCATCACGGGCCGCGTGGTTGACAGAAAAGGCAACGCAGTGCGAGCGCAAGCGCGCTATCGCGGTCAGGAAGCCTACACAGACGGAAACGGCAGCTATGTGTTACGTTTCGTTCCCGTCAGCAATACGGACAATGTGACGGTTGAAATCACCGTCCAGCGCTCAGGAGATTACATCGAACGCATCCAGAGCGCATCTGTCCCCGTGGTGCAAGGAGGAATCACCAAGATTCCTGATGTCGTTGTATCAGACGAAAAACGCAATCGTCCGCCGACCATCATCGCGCCACCCAAGCTGGAACTGACGGCTGGTCAGCGGGTCGAAGTGAAGATTCTGTTGACGGATCCCGATCCGGGACAAACGCTGGGTCTGGAAGTCAGCGGAGCAGCGTTCGCATCAATCAATCGGCCCAATGTCATCAGCTCTGCGTCGTACACGTTGGTGCTCGCGCCCACCGCGACCCAAGCAGGTGAATACACCCTGGTGCTCAAAGCAACTGATAATCTTGGCGGCGAAGCCAAACACGAAATTGCCATCGTCGTGACCAAAGCCAAGGAATAACAACGGCCACATAACGGCTGAAAACAATGTAGGCCGGAAGAATGCGAGGACATCGCGTTCTTCCGGCCTACATTATTTTTGGGAAAACGTCTCGCCTGTTGGCGGATTGGCTCTCAGCTCAAATGAATCGCGTTCATCAGTTCGCGGCGAAATTCCAACGCACGCTGTTGCCGGGCTTCGGGCTCTTTTTCCAGCGCCCGCAAAATTTCAGCTTCGATCACGATGTTGACGTCCGGATTCAACGAACGCAACGACGGCGGCCGCGAATTGAGCAACTTGACGCCAAATTCGCCGACCTTCTTGGCGGTGAATGGCGGCTGTCCGCCGAGCATTTCATAGGCAATCACGCCCAAACTATAGATATCCGAACGTAGATCCGCTTCTTCGCCCAGGTATTGTTCCGGGCTGAGATAGGTCGGGCGCAAGGGCAGTTGTCCGACGGCTTGCAGCTTGGCCGTCGTGCCGGGCACAAACTGTTTGCCAGAAGCGAATTTGATAAAGCTGAAATCCACCAACTTCACATCGGGATAAGCCTGATCCGGTTTCGGCGTCAGAATGATGCTTTCCGGTTTCAGATCGCGGTGAACCAATCCGGCCTTGTGCGCGGCGTCCAGCGCCTCACAAATCTCGGCCAAAATGGGCACGGCTTTGTCTACTTTGAATTTGCCGTTGCGC
Organism: Acidobacteriota bacterium; assembly: GCA_016789605.1. GTDB lineage: Bacteria > Acidobacteriota > Blastocatellia > RBC074 > RBC074 > RBC074. The sequence continues at coordinate 14,200 of JAEUQO010000120.1, read as the reverse complement.
TGCATTTCCTGCCGCAACGTTGTGCCTTTGACATATTCGCTGACGACGTAGGCGCTGGCATCCTGCAACATGCCGAAATCGTAAACAGCAGCGATCTGTGCGTGGTGAAAATGCGCGGCCAATTGCGCTTCGCGGCGAAAGCGATCTTGCGCGCGCGGATCAGCCATGGCACTGGCGCGAATGACCTTGATCACAACATCCTGCCCGGATTCCAGGTTGGTCGCGACAAACACAAAGCCGCTGCCGCCTTGTTTGATGATGCGTTCCAACTGATAGCGCGCGTTGATGGTGTAGGGAATGGTTTCGATGGTCGTTAATTCGACCAGGCAGTCACGACAAAACTGCTGATTCACCGGATAGCAGCGCTTACACGAAACGCACTGGCGCACGGTGGCGGTTGGGTCGAAAGCCGGCATAAGCTTCTCCTGCAAATCGCGCAGTGGGCATAGTGGTCCACCGCGTCGGGGTCACTCCAACGACAAACGTCATGAATGTCTACAAATATCGTGTTGCAAATGTATGGGGAGAATTGGAACTGCGCGCGGAGCTTACCACAGACGGCGCAGCTTGCGTAGCGGCGGCCAGGCTTACCTTGTACGCCTGAGCAGGCGCGCTTACAATCGCCGCGCTTCTTCACACCGCAACTCATTTACAAGGAGAATCCCATGTCTGATTTGACTCGCAGAGAGTGGAGCAAACTTGCGCTCGGCAGTCTGGCGGCAGCGGCATTGCCTGGCTTGTCGCTGGCGGCGCCGGAACTCAATTCCAAAATCAAAGGCGTGCAACTGGGCGCGCAAAGTTACAGCTTTCGTGATCGTTCGCTGGACGAAGCCATTCGCGCGTATGCCGATACCGGACTGAGCTGCTGCGAATTGTGGTCTGGGCATCTGGAACCGAAGGGGCTGGATCGCGCAGGCTTGCGCACCTGGCGTTTGACCACGCCGCTGAGTTTTTTCTCGTTGACGGCAGAAAAATTCAAAAAGGCCGGAATTGACCTGTACGCACTCAATTACAGCTTTCGCGACGATTTCAGCGACGACGAAGTCAAGCGCGGCTTTGAAATCGCCAAGGCGCTGGGCGTCAAAGCCATCACCGCATCATCGAATGTGTCAACCGCCAAACGCATTGATCCGTTTGCCCGCAAATACAAAATGCGCGTCGGCATGCACAATCATTCAAACATCAAGCCCAACGAATTTGCGACGCCGGACGATTTCAAGAAGGCAATGGAAGGCACGTCTGAATACATCTGTATCAATCTGGACATCGGCCATTTCACCGCTGCCAATTTCGATGCGGTGGATTATCTGAAAAAGAATCACGCGCGCATCGTCACCTTGCACATCAAAGATCGCAAAAAGAACCAGGGCGACAATGTTCCGTTTGGCGCAGGCGACACGCCCATCAAAGACGTGTTGCTGGCGCTGCAAAAAGGCGGCTGGAAAATTCCCGCCAATATCGAATACGAATACAAAGGCGCGGACACCATCGCCGAAGTAAAACGCTGTTACGAATATTGCAAGCAAGCGTTGGGCGCATAGTCGGTCCGGCTTGGGCAATCCCCTAAACGACAAAACGCGGATCGTGTCTACTTCAGGACAAACACGATCCGCGTTTTTGTTTGTGCCAGCGAGAAGTCGCGCTATTGCGCCTGGCGATACCAATCCACTGTGTGCCGCAATCCTTCGGCCAGGGCGACCAGCGGGCGGTAGCCAAGCAATTTCTCAGCGCGTTCAATGGCGGCCAGCGAATGCCGCACATCACCCGCACGCGTTTCGCCGTAATTCGGCTTCAAGTTCGTGCCAATGATCGTCTGCAATTCGGCCAACAACTGATTCAGCGTAACGCGCTGGCCAATGCCGACATTCATCACATAGCCGGAAGCCTCCGGCGCTTCGGCGGCGCGTAAATTGGCGTCCACCACATTTTCGATGTAGGTGAAATCGCGCGACTGCTCACCGTCGCCATAAATCGTCGGTGTCTGATTGTTGAGCAGCGCCGTGACGAATTTCGAGATCACGCCGGAATAGGGCGAAGTCGGGTCTTGCCGCGGCCCGAACACGTTGAAATAGCGCAGCGCTACCGTTTCCAACCCATAAACGCGCGTGAACGTCTGGCAATAAAATTCGCCGACGAGTTTGGCTGCCGCATAAGGCGAAAGCGGCGTCGGCATCATCGCCTCGTGTTTCGGCAAAGTTTCGGTGTCGCCATACGCCGAACTCGACGCGGCAAACACCACGCGTTTCACCTTGGCGTCGCGCGCCGCCAGCAACACATTGAATGTGCCATTGACGTTGGCATCGTGGTTCAGCACCGGGTCTGCCACCGAACGCGGAACCGAGGGAATCGCGGCTTCGTGAAACACGATATTCACATCGGCAACCGCGCGCCGTGTCGCCTCTAAATCACGAATGTCTCCTTCAATAAACTCGATCTGGTCCAGCAAATGCGCCAAATTTTCGCGTTTGCCGGTCATCAGATTGTCGAGCACGCGCACGCGCTCGCCCCGCTTCACCAAAGCCTCTGTAATGTGCGAGCCGATAAAGCCCGCACCGCCAGTCACCAAATACAATTTCTGTTCGCCCACGTTACCGTATTCCTTTCTCAACAAATCAAAGGGTCAATCTACGACGGACGGGGCCTCCGCCACATACAGCTGTTTAGCGCGTTCTTGCGCCGCTTCGTACCAATAAACATACAGCGTGAATCCGGCCAGTAATCCAGCGCTTGCCAGCAGAATCACCACGCGTATCCAATCATTCGCAAAGGTATAGGCAATGCCGCCGCCAGCCAGCAACGCGCTCAACGCGTAATAGGTCAGCGAAACCCGGCGATGGCTTTGCCCGGCAATGACCAGCCGCTGATACAAATGGGAGCGGTGCGGCAGGTAAAGTCGTTCGCCTCTGCGCCAACGACGCAACAGGGTAAAGGTCGCGTCATAAATGAAAGAGCCAAACACCAACAAGACAGCCACAAACGGCGCAGGCCGTTCGCCGCTGTTGGTCGTCCAGACAGCAAACGCCGCCAACACATAACCGATAAACAGGCTGCCGACATCGCCCATGAAAATCTTCGCAGGCGGAAAGTTGTGCGCCAAAAATCCCAGACACGCGCCCGCCAACATCAGGCTGCCTGCGCCCAGCAAACGGTGGCCGGTCGTCAAACAAATGACTGCCAGCCCCAGGCTGTAAATCATCCCGACGCCGCCCGCCAAACCATCAATGCCGTCCATGAAGTTGAAGAAATTGCTGAACCCTGTCAGCCACAAAATCGTCAACAACACGCCAATGAACCACGCGATGGTAATCACGCCCACAAACGGCAGGTGCAATTGCAGGAAGATTTCTCCGCCCCATAACGCAATCAGGGCTGCCAACAATTGGCCCAGATATTTGGCCAGCGGGCCGATACGCCGCAGGTCGTCAATCAATCCCACACTCGCGATGACCACATAGCTGACCAGCGCCACGCCGAATTTGGTGGCCGGCAGCCAATTGGGCATGCCGGGCAGCAACATAATCACCAGCGCAGGCAGGATGATGACAAACGCAGCGACCACTCCCAGACCGCCCATACGGGGAGTGGGCCGGGTATGCGAACTTCGCTCGTTGGGCACATCCAACGAACGAAACCAGGCAGGCGCGGTCGCCAGCCACCCGGTGACCAGATAAGCAATGACGCCTGCCAGAAAAAAGATTGCCGCTCGAAACATAGTTTTTCTTCGGAACAGAGCCGGAGCGTAAGCGACCGGAGCACAAATCAAATTGTTGGGGGTTGGTGGCCGAAGCCAGGTTGGCCGGGAACTGTTTCCCAGCCTTACAACTGTGAAATCACCTGCGCCAAGCCTTCCCGTAAACCAATGCGGGGTTTGAATCCTAGTTCGCGCGCGATCTTGTCGGCGCTATAACGCGTATTGTTCGCCAGTTTGCGCACGCGGTCCGCAGACAAAGGCAATGTCCTGCCCGTCAGCCGACTGACAACATCCGCGCTGTGTCCGGCCAAGGCCAGCACTCCATACGGCACGCGGGGAAAGCGTTTGCCTCGGCCCAGCAAATCCGCGATGGTTTCGGCGATCTCGCGCTGCGTATACATCCGTTCATCGCGCACCAAATAGATTTGTCCGGCGGCGCGATTTGATTCGGTCACGTGCAATGCGGCATCTGCCACATTGTCCACCGCAATCATGCTTTTCTGATTGCCGCCATCGCCGACGATTACATAGCGGCCTTGCCGGATGGCTGCGATCAGTTGCGCCACATTGCCACGATCACGCGGCCCGTATACCACGGGCAACCGTAACACGGTGGTCTTAATTCGGGCTGAATTGCCGCCCTGCAACACCAGATTTTCTGCCGCCAGCTTGCTTGCGCCGTATGGCGTGACAGGATGCGCGGGACTGTTTTCGTCCAACACGGCATCGCTTTCGGCATAAACCGCCGCCGTACTAAACAGCACGAACTTGGTGACGCCTTGCGCAACTGCGTGCTCAAAGACCTGACACGTGCCTTCGACGTTCACGCGCGTAAATTCGTCCGCAGGCGTTCCGGCTGGCGCGTGCACGCGCGCGGCCAAATGAAACACAACATCACAACCGTACAGCGCCTGACGCCACGCATCTGGCGCATTGATGTCTCCTGCAATCAATTCAACACCGGGCAAACGCGTCAGATGTTGCGCTTGCGCAGGGTCTCGCACCAGTGCCAACACCTGCCAACCGGCGCGCGTCAATCGTTTTGTCAGCGCGCTGCCGATGCAACCGGCTGCTCCTGTCACCAGGGCCGTGGATTGTCCCAAACTCTGGCTCATTCGCTCGACCACGAAGCCTGACCAGTCATCGGCACGGACCGGTCATTCACCAATGCCTCTAACACCAACCGATACCGTTCGGTAATCGCTTCCCGGGCAAAGTGGCGTTCAACATACGCGCGTCCGTTGCGTCCCATCGCTTGTGCCGCCGTGGCATCCGTTTGCAAACGCAAGACAGCGTCAGCCAGCGCCGCGCCGTTTTCCGGTGACACACAAACGCCGCAATCCACTTGCGTCGTCAACTTCCAGACGTTGCTGCCTTCATCCACGCCCGCGATGTAGGGTTTGCCGCTCGCCATAATGCTGTAGGTTTTGCAGGGCACCGAATTTTCCGTAATGCCGCGCCGCAACGGAATCAACGCCACGTCACAAGACGCATACAACCACGGCACGTCGGCTTCCGGTTGCAAAGGCAAAAACTTCACGTTCGCCAATCCGCGCCGTTCGGCATCTGCCAACAACTGATCGCGCGAACTTCCCTGCCCGACAATCAAAAACGTGATGTCGCGCCGTGCCCGCAATTGCTCGGCGGCGTCCAGGATCACTTCCAGCCCCTGAGACAATCCGATGTTTCCGGCATAGAGCACGGTGAAGCTGTCCGTCAGTCCGTGCGCTTCGGCAAACGCATTTTGCCTGGGCAACGGGCGCACAAACGTGGTGTCTACAAAATTGGGAATGACTTCGATCTTTTCGGCGGGAACGCCTTTGCCCAACAGGTTCTGTTTGAACTCATCTGAGATGGCAAAGATTTTGCGGCTCTTGTCGTAAATGAATTGCTCCAACCGTTCAAAAAACGCGATCAACCGGCGTCCGCGCAGCATGCCCAGTTTGACGGCGACTTCCGGCCAGATGTCTTGCAGGTTGTAACAAAAGGGAATGCGTTTGAGCAGGCCAAGCACATATGCCGTCAAGCCGATGGTCAACGGCGGCGACATCACGAAAACCACCTCGTGTTTGCCGCTGAAGAGTCCTGCCAGCGTAGAAGAAAGATTGAAAGAAAGGTAGTTGAGAATTCGCCCCAAAGCGCCACGGCGGCGCGGCACAAAGATATATGACCGAATCACATTCACATTGCCGACGCGGTCGCGTTGCCACAATTGCCCGCGATATTCCGGCCAGACCGCGTCGCAACTGTAATGCGGAAACGACGTCAGCACCGTGACGTCATGTCCAGCAGCAGCCCAGTCGTCGCACAAGGCACGAATGATGGGACCGTTGGATTGGCAGCGATCGGGTTCGTAATACAGGCTTATGACAAGAATTCGCATTGCGCAGCGTTCGCGCTTTCTTCCTAGAGATTCCTGCGGCGCGCGTTTTTTGGGGATGGAGGCTTGTTGCGGTTTAACAGCTTTTCAGCCTGGGTGCATCCTTGGGGCTGGACGTTTTCTCAGCGGCACGCGAGGCGCAAGCCTACCGTAAGCTCCCCTGATAGGCAAGCACGATATTTTTCCTGTTGACGGCAAACTTTTGTCTCTGGCAAAGGCTTCGGCTAGAATCCGCGCCAACGCATTCCAACCTGCAGTATTCGAGCCAAGGAGCAACGTATGAATGATCGGCGCAGCTTTCTCAAAGCCGCCAGCGCAAGCGCGCTTGGCGCGACCGCTTACCGCAATATCCTGGGCGCAAATGACCGTGTGCGCGTGGGCTTTATCGGCATTGGGCTGATTGGCAAACGCCATTTGCTGGACTTTCTGGCGCAACCCGACGTTGACGCCGCCGCCGTTTGCGAAGTCTATGAACCGCGTTTGCGCGAAGGCCTGGCCACCATCGAAGAAAAATCCGGCAAGAAAGCCGATGGCTTCAAGGACTTTCGCCACATGTACGAGCGCAAAGACCTGGATGCCATCGTTGTTTCCACCCCGGATCACTGGCACGCCTTGCTGACGATCATGGCTTGCGCGGCGGGCAAAGACGTTTATGTCGAAAAACCGCTGACGCTGTTTGCGCGCGAAGGCCGCTGGATGGTGGACGCCGCACGGCATTACAAACGCATTGTGCAAGTTGGCACGCAACAGCGCTCAGGCGAACAATATCAGGAATGCGTCAAACTGATTCGCAACGGCCACCTCGGCGACGTGCGCAACATTCGCATCACCAGCGTGCGCAATATTTCACCGGGATTCACCAAACCGGTCGGCACCGAAAAACTCTCGGAGCAGGATTGGCAAATGTGGCTTGGGCCTGCGCCCCAGCGTCCTTTTGACGAAAACCGCTGTATCTATCATTTCCGCTGGTTCTGGGATTATTCAGGCGGACAAACCACCAACCTGATGTCGCACAACGTAGATATCGCGCAATGGGCGATGCAGGCGATGCCTCGCAAAGTCGCCGCTTTCGGCGGACGTTATTCGCTCAAAGGCTTCGGCGAAACGCCAGATCTGTGCGAAGCGATTCTGGAATACCCCGGCTTTTTGCTGAATTGGTCGAACAGCGAAATCAGCGCGTATCGGCGCGGCGGCAACCTGGAATTTTGCGGCACCAAAGGCACGCTGAAAATCGAACGCAGCGGCATGGAAGTCGTGCCTGATCCGACCATCCCCGCCGAAAACCAGATTCCCAGTTTTACCGAACGGCGCGCGCCTGCCGGACCGCCGCAACCGCGCACGGCTGCGATCAAGAAAGACGGCTATGAACAGGTGCGCGACCAGTTCCAGCCGCACGTGCGCAATTTCATAGATTGCATCAAATCACGCCAACAGCCGATCTCTGACGTAGAAGGCGGCCACCAAACCTCCATCGCCTGTCATTTGGTCAACATTTCGTTACAAACCGGGCGCACGATTCATTGGGACAATGCCAAAGAAGAAATCATCGGCGACCGCGAAGCCGCCAAGCTGCTGGTCAAGGAATACCGCGCGCCCTGGGATCGTGAACTCAAAGCTGCTCTGCCCAAAGGAAAACTATGATTACACGCCGAACCTTTGTTGCCGCCGTTTCGTCGCTCGCGGCTGCACCGCTTGCCAATCCGACATTCGCCTTTGCTCCCAGCACCTATGGCATCGCCTGGACGTCCATTCCGATTCGTACGCGTCAGGCGCGCGAAGCCGCCACGCAAAAAGGCTATACCGGCCCCGCCGTGCCCGGTGAAAATTTCATTGAGCTTTGTCACTCTTTCGGCGCCAGCGGCTGTCAGATGGGCTTTGAACAGCTTGCGACAAACGATTCCGACTATCTGAAAAGCCTGCGCATGATGCTGGAAAAGCGGCGCATGTATCTGGAGCTTGGCGTCAGCGCCCGTCTGCTGGAACGCGAAGACAGCTTTGCCAAAGTCGCCGACGCCGCCAACCAGCTCGGCGTTGAACGCTTGCGCATCGCTTGCCTGAGCGGTCGCCGGTACGAAGATTTTTCTGATTTGAAAAAGTGGCAGGATTTCGCCGAACACTGGAAACGCGTGCTGCGTCAGGCAGAACCGCTCTTGCGCAAATACAAGCTGCGCGCAGGCATCGAAAACCACAAAGACTGGTTGGCCGATGAACAAGTGGAAATCCTGAAATCCATCAGCAGCCCGTATCTGGGCGCTTGCATAGATTTCGGTAACAACGTTTCGCTGCTCGAAGATTCGCTCGAAGTCGTACGCAAGCTTGCGCCCTATGTCATCACTACGCACCTGAAAGACATGGCCGTGCGTCCGTACGAAGACGGATTCGAGCTTTCGGAAGTCTCCCTCGGCGAAGGCTCGACCCCGCTCAAACAGATCATCGAAGTGTTGCGCAAAGTCCGGCGCGACGTGCCCATCGTGCTGGAAATGATCACGCGCGATCCGCTCAAAGTGCCCTACAAAACCGATAAATACTGGGCGACCTATCCCGAACGCGACAACGCGCGCATTCAAAAATTCGAGCGCGGCGTGCTGACCAAAGCCTGGACCAAACCGCTGCCGCGCATCACCGGCTTGACGCCGGAACAAGCGCTGGCGGCGGAAACGGAAAACCTGCGCCGCTGCTCAGAGTACGCGCGGAACATCCTGAAAGCCTGACCAATACAAAAAATCTGATCAATAGAAATTTGATTCGCTCTTCATCAAACTATGAAACTTCACGACCACACCAACAAAACCGTTCTTGAGTTGTTCAATCTTTCGGGTCGGCGTGCGCTGATCACCGGCGGAGCCAAAGGCCTGGGCCGCGTTATGTCCGAAGCCCTGGCCGAAGCGGGCGCTGACGTTGCCATCGCCAGCCGTACGCTGAGCGATTGCCAGGCCGCAGCCGCAGAAATTGCCGCCGCCACCGGACGCCACACCGCCGCCTTTCAAGCCGATATGACCATCGCCGCCGACATCCAGCGGCTCAAAACCGAAATCGAATCTTCATTTGGCGCAATAGACATTTTGCTCAACAACGCAGGCATCAACATTCGCGGTGCGATTCAGGATTTGCAGGAAAGCGATTTTGACGCCGTGATGGATGCCAACGTCAAAGGGCCGTTTTTGTGCACGCAAGCTTTTGGCCCGGCGATGGCGCAACGTGGCTGGGGCCGCGTGATCAACCTGGGTTCGATTATGTCCGTGATTTCCCTGCCCGGACGCTCTCCGTATGCGTCGTCAAAAGCCGCGATCCTCGGTTTGACCAAAACCCTGGCGCTGGAATGGGCGGCGCAAGGCGTCACCGTCAACGCGATCTGCCCTGGCCCGTTCGCGACGGATATGAACAAACAACTGCTCAATGATCCGGCCAAATACAAAGACTTCGTGTCACGTATTCCCGCAGGCCGCTGGGGTGAACTGCACGAAATCGCTGGCGCAGCCGTCTTTCTGGCATCAGACGCCGCCGCGTATATCACCGGCAGCGCGTTGTTCGTAGACGGCGGCTGGACCGCGCAATAACCGCGAGGGCCTGGCTCATTGTCATTTGAGCCTGGCCCTCTTTCCTGCTTCATTTGCAAATACAGTTTCAACTCGCGCTAATAACTTCGAATACGAATCGCTTTACCGATTCAGGTAAGCAAGCGTCCCCAAACTTCAAGCCAGACCTTCAACGTAAATATCAGGCTTGATCTGAGTAGGCTTTTTCCTACATCACATTATTTCCCATCCTATGGCCCAAAAATGCCTTGACGCTTACTTGTAAGCGATGTAGCTTTTGCCCGTCTCAACGCCAACAAACTCATTCAAAAAATAAATTCAATAACTCAACAGTTTTTTTTCAACTCAAGCTATTTACGACTGGAAAAGGCTGGCCTTTCCGTGTTGATAAAGCCCTGATCCCCCTTTCCACTGCTCCTTTACGCTGTTTCCAATACTCGTTAAACATAAAAATCCCGTTGCCACCGGCCAGTAGCAACGGGATGAGTAACGTTCACCTAGACTGCAATGAGCAGCTTTTGATGTACGTCCTAGTCAACGGCATCCTAGCTTTCTTTGCGGCCTGGATCAATCGCTGATGGAGTATTTGTCATGATCCGTCTTGCCCGCAATATCACGATCCGTTTCACTTTTATTTTTGCCTTAACTTTCAGCCTGGTTTGCGGCCCGTTGTATTCCCTTCGCACAGCGAAAGCCGAATCAAGGTCTTTGCTATTCACACCGGCCAGACCTCAGCAGATTACCAAAGCCCACAAACGCGGCGAGATGATCGTTAAATTCAAAGACGATGCGCCGCAAGCAATGCGCGATCTCGTTATTCAGACCTATGCTAAAAATGAAAAGGAACTACGCGGGCGTGGCAAAGAGCGGAAACTCACGATTAAAGACAGCTTTGACTTGAGCAATGTGCTTTTTGATGTGAAGCAGATGGACACCATCATTGAATTCGCTGAACCCAATTATATCGTCACCAGCGCTCGAAACATCAGCGAGGTCAAAGCTAGCAAAGCGCGCGCGCGTCGAAATCGGCACGTCAGCCAGGCCACCACTACACCCAATGACCCTCAGTTCGGAGCGCAATGGGCTTTGAGCAATACCGGCCAAGGTGGCGGCGCAGTCGGTTCAGACATCGCAGCAATCCCAGGTTGGCAAAAAGTGAAAGGCGATCGGGACGCCGTGGTTGCGGTTATTGATACTGGTGTGGACACAAAGCATTCTGACTTAGCGCAAAACCTTTGGAGCAACAAGCGCGAAGCCAACGGCAAAAAGAATGAAGATGATGACCGTGATGGTTACGTCGATAACTTGTCTGGCTGGAACTTTGTTAACGATACACCTAACGTAAACGACGACCACGGACACGGAACGGCAATGGCAGGCATCATCGCTGCTGAAACAAACAACCGGCAAGGTATTGCCGGCGTTATGTGGCAGGCTAGCCTTATGCCATTAAAGGCGCTGGATTCCACTGGCAGCGGTACGATCTCCGACGTGGTTGAAGCAATTGATTTCGCAATCAGCCACGGTGCAGGCATTATCAATTGCAGCTTTGGGACAGAAGCTTTTTCCCAATCCTTGCTTGATGCTATTAACCGCGCGTCGTCGGCTGGCGTTCTGATTGTTGCCTCAGCAGGCAATAATGGTTTGGATTTGTCGCAGACGCCGTATTACCCAGCCAGCTATGTGGCTAGTAATCTGATTTCGGTGGCAGCCACAAACAACAGCGATCAGCTGGCAGCATTTTCCAACTACGGCGCAAACAACGTGCATGTTGCGGCACCGGGAGTTGATGTCTTAACCACTTCCCCCAACAACCGATACATTACTCTCACGGGCACTTCCGCGGCGGCTCCATTGGTAGCCGGTGTAGCAGGTTTGTTGAAGAGCAGGCGCGGATTTGTCTCAGCACAATGGATTCGCAAAGTGATCGTTGACAGCTCGCGCAAGATTGCCGCGCTCAATGGAAAGGTAATGAGCAGCGGAGTGGTTAGCGCTGGTGAAGCAATTACTCTATTTATCAAGAGCGAGGAAGAGGGCGGATCAGCAGGCGGCTCCGGTGGCGGCCCTGGCAGCGGAGGTTCTGGTGGCGGTGGAAGCACAGGGGGCGGCCCTGGCGGGCAATTGGGAGGAATGAATCTTGACGCCATTCGCAATAATCATCCAAACGGGCCTGAGCCGCGCGTGACAGTCAACAATGTTCCATCTGTTCCCTACGACGATCTGGAGCCGGGAGTCGGCGGGTTAGGCGGGTACTTTTATCAGGAAAGCCTGCCCAAAAACTCGACGGGTGTGGCGGGCGGAAAGGTTGGTGAAAATGCCGACCCCACTGGCGGAGACGCTGCCGGGCAAAGCTCGATCAATCTTGGCTCGCAGAACGTCAATTTTGCCGCGCCGATTGTCTCTCTTGCCGGGCGCGGAGGCCTTGGCGTCAACTTGACGCTGTATTACAACAGTAACATCTGGGTCAAAAATGGAACCACGATTGCATTCAATACAGACAAGGATGTGGCCGGGCCAGGCTGGAGCATCGGCTTCGGCAGCATCGAAGGCCTTCCGTCCGGCAATTCAATCAATCCATTTTGGGATTCGACCAGCGGCAAAAATGCCTTTCTATTTATCCGCCCGGATGGCGGGCGACACGTGCTGGCTCAAGTCGGCAGCAGCAACATTTACACTAGCTACGATTCGACCTGGCTGGAATTCGACAACGCCAACAAGATTTTGCGGACAATGAACGGAACGCGAATCAGGTTCATCACGCCAACCTATGGCGGCAATGCCGTCGGCAAACGAATGCTGCCCGACCAAATCAAAGATCGTAACGGCAATTTCATCACCATCACCAACGCTGAAATCTCCAACGGCAACGGCGTGGCTAACAACTCGCACGATTGGGGGATTGATTACGTCACTGACACCTTTGGCCGAACGATAGACTTTTACTACGAAAGCAATCTGCTGCGGAAAGTGCGACAGAACCGCAGCGGCACGTATTACGATTTCGTCACTCTTTCTTACGCCCCCATCACCATCTCGACTAATTTCAACAGTTCCGTGATCACGGCAACTGACCCCGTCATTAATTCTTCAGTCTGGCTGCCATGGTTTATCTTGTATCCGACGGGGCACACACACCGATTCTTTTACACCAGCTACGGCCAGATGTATTCGGTTGAAAAGTGGGTGCCAACTGTAAGTGGCCAAGGTAATGAACGGCCCGTCGCCTTCACGCGCTATGACATGCAATCCGTCAGCGGATATTCCGCCCCCAGCGGAGCACTGGTCGGCCCCGGAGGCAATACCGCGCAAACCGATTGCCCGAAATTCTCGCTGCGGCAGGAATGGGCGGAAAACTGGAGTCCGACAAGCGCAAGCTCCGGCTGGACGGCGCTGTCTTCCGGCGGCACGACCTATTACGTGGCGCAATACAGCTACGAATTCAATTCCGGCAGCAATTACAGCAAGGTGATTGACCCGATTGATCGCGTCTTCCGCACCGATGTCAGCACAGACGGGCTGACGCACACTTCGAAGACTTACGCCAGCCAGGCGGCTTACAGCGGTGGCAGCGGCACGCCACTCAAGACGGCGACCATCACCTACGAAAAAGACACCGGGTTGACTTACACCTCCAACCTGCGCGTGCAGAATGTCCAGATCACCGACGGCAGCTACACTCGACGAACCAATTACACTTACACGACGGTCGGCGGCGCAATATTGCCTTACGATGTCAAAGAATATCTGGGCGATGCGACAACCGTTTATCGCTACACACGAACGAACTATAACTCCAGCACGACATACAGCGACAAACACATCCTCGGCCTGCCGTCGGAGGTGCTGGTGTACAAGGGCGACAATACGCTGGTTGCCAAAACCACATTCACTTACGACGAAACCGGCTATTTCGACACGACCAGCTACACCGTGACCAATCACGACGCCTCGAATTACGGAACGGGCTACATCGCCGGACGCGCCAACCTGACAACCGTGACGCAGTTCGAAGTTCCCGGCTCGGCTTCGCGGGCGGTCAGCCACGCGAAATTCGACATGCTCGGCAACACGCGCGCAGCTTACGACGGAGCGAACCACGTGACGGAGTATTTTTACGACGACAATTTTGTGACCACAGGCAATCCGACGACGCGCGCGCTGGTCACCAAAGTGAAAGACCCTGACAGTTATTGGAGCGGCGCGAAATACAACTATCACACCGGCCAGATCGCCCAGAGCTATCATATCGCCGGAACCAGTGGCGCGGGCAGTCAGGAAAACATCGTCACCTACAGCTACAACGGCGTAGATCGGTTGATCGCCATCACTCAGCCTTCGGGACACGGCGGCCAGGTGACGCGCGATTATTGGGACAACTGGATGGCTGTCGCCGAATACGTGGCGATTGATTCAGGCAAGACGCGCTACAGCTTTGTCGCTTATGACGGCGCAGGGCAAACGCGCTGGAACGGCAGCGACCACCCGGACGGCACAACCGGCAAATACGCCATTCAGACCTTCGGCTACGATTCGGTCGGGCGGACGAAATCCGCCTCGAACCCGACGGCGGCGGACGGCGGACTTTCCACCAAT
>JAEUQO010000098.1 GCA_016789605.1 Acidobacteriota bacterium | reverse complement strand
CGGTGTTGCCGGTGCAGTTAACGGCAATTACGGGTTCCTGTTCGTCGGTGGGCGGCGGATCGTGCACGGTCAGCGCGTCGCAAATCGAATGGAATGGTGAAATCGCGCCAGGCGCGACCAAGACCATTACCTTTCAGGTGCGCGTGCGTCAGAGCATCGAACCCGGTACGCGGTTCTGTACGACTTACCGAGTCAATTACGACACCAACAGCGACAACATCAACGACGCAACAACGTCTGTCAGCAATTGTATGGAAGCCAATTGCTTCCCGCCGCCCTGTGTCACCAATTGCCCGGACGTCGGCCCTGGCGAAAAATTCAAAGATCATCCCGAATGGCTGACCGTCGCCAGCGACCAGAAGCCTGGCTCGATGCTGATCTTCCCGATCTATTTGTCGGATGCGTCGAACTCGATTTCGCAAAACACGCGGTTGAGCATCACCAACGTTGATCCGCAACGAACAGCCTATCTGCATATGTTCTTTGTGGACGGCAGCAACTGTTCAGTCGCGGATAATTTCCTCTGTTTGACCGCCAATCAGACAACCAGCTTCCTGGTGTCGGATTTGGATCCGGGCGTGGTGGGTTATGTCATTGCCGTGGCTGTTGACACCAATGGCTGCCCAACGGATTTCAACTTCCTGATCGGCGACGAATATGTGAAATTCAACACCGGTCATGCAGCAAACCTGGGGGCAGAAGCGCTCTCATTCATTCCGCCTGCTGCTGGCGCACCGGCACAACCGGCTTGCACAACCAACCTGGCGACGCTGGTGCTCGATGGTCTGGCGCCGACCCAAGGCGCGAACTACGGTCAGCGTCATTACAGCCGTTTGGGCCGCATAATCGCCGCCGATAACGTGCCCAGCCGGGTTGATGGCAATGACACGATGATTATTGTGGATCGTATTGGTGGCGATCTCACATCATCAGCAGCCACGTTAACAGGTCTGTTTGGCATTATGTACGACGACGCCGAAAGCGGGGTCAGCTTCACGTTCTCGCCCAACACCTGTCAGTTCCGCGCTAGCCTGTCATCCACCTTCCCGCGCACGACACCGCGTTTTGAAACGTTCGTGCCCGCCGGACGCACAGGCTGGCTGAAACTTGGCCTGAGCGGCACCAGCATAGAAGGTGCCTTGGTTGGCGCTGTAATCAATGCCAATTCAAATCCGAATGGCTATCGTGGCGGCCGCAACTTCCACAAATTAACCCTGAGCACGACAACCCTGACCATCCCCGTCTTCGCCCCGTCGTGCCAATAAAACCTGTCCAATACACGCCCGGCGATTGTCACGATCAATACAGATCGTTACAATAGCCGGGCGATTCATCAAGACGGTAATCCCCTTGCCGTTTGCGCGTGACGCGGCGATGCCGCGCGCTTAGACGCGTTCGGTGATGTCTCCCCTCCGAATTAGGTCTCAACTTACGCCTTGACGACGCATCATCACTGCCAATGTTGTGTCTGCGGATGCGATTCAAGAGTCTCATTGCTTGAGCCGCACTCGTGATACGTTTCCTATCTCATCGTAAGAGCTAGGGATGTACCAGTTGTTACCCTTTGTTTTAAACATTAGGTGTACGGATGCCTGAACACGGGAAACAGCAATTCCCTGAACAAGAATTGCCCCTGAATGTCATGAATTTGTTTCCCAAGATGCCTAGGAGGTGGCATGAATAAACCCTTAGTCAGTGTAATAGTTCCTACCTATAACAGAGCCTATTGTCTCGGAGCGACAATTGACAGCGTACTGGCCCAAACCTACGACGCGCTGGAATTACTGATTATTGATGACGGTTCCTCTGATCAAACGCGCGAACTGGTCGAGAATCAATACGGGTATGACCCACGTGTGCGGTATGTTTATCAAACAAATGCAGGCGTATCAGCAGCCCGCAATCACGGATTTCGCCTCGCCCAGGGAGAGTTTGTCGCTCTCATTGATTCTGACGATTTGTGGGAGCCTTGGAAGCTGGAGTTGCAGATCGCCGCTTTTGACAGATTGCCGCAAGCCGGCATGATTTGGACTGATATGCACGCCATTGACGCGCACGGCCAACCTCTTAGCGATCGTTATTTGCGCACAATGTATAGCGCTTACGATTACTATCCGACAGCAGATTCGCTCTTCCCAAGTTCGTTTTCCCTGCGAGATATCGTGCCCCATTTACCGGAAAGCATTTGTAATCAACGCGCCTATGTCGGAAACATCTTCTCGCCAATGATCATGGGCAATCTGGTTCACACCTCAACGGTATTAATGCGCCGACAGCGACGCGAACAGGTAGGATTTTTTCGAGAAGATTTTCGGAACGCAGGCGAAGATTATGAGTTTCACTTGCGCACCTGCCGGGCCGGAACGGTTGGCTACCTCAACGTTTCATCAATCATCTATCAAGTAGGGCGCCCGGATCAGATCACCGTTCGTCACGGCAAGGAAATGGCGACCAATTTTCTGAAAACAGTTCTGCCGATCCTGCGGAATGATGGGGATCGTGTCAAATTACCGCCAGCTATGATTCGTGAAATGCTTGTGATGGCACATAACTGGGTGGGTGAAAAGTCGCTGGACGCCGGAGATAAACACGAAGCGTCAAAAGCCTTCCTGACCAGCTTGCGACTGCGCCCCTTACAACCGCGCGTCCTGGGCTTTTTCTTACTGTCACTAGCGCCGTTCCATTTAGATGAGTGGCTGCGCAGGAATTATCGCGCCAGCAAGCGCATCCTGGCCAAACTCTAATCGAAAGTAAAAACACAAAAGCCCGCGTGAACTCATGGCAAGTCACGCGGGCTTTTTTGTTTGAGCAAACGCGCTCAGAACTTCGCGTTTTCTGCGCGGCCGTAATAAATCCCGTTGAACAGGAATTTGAACGTGCCGTGCGGTTGCGCGCGGAAGGTGATTTCCGGCCCGAACATAAACAACTTGCCCTTGCCGACTTGTGCCTCAACAACCGCCACACCATCCTGCAAATACTTCTGCCCCCAAGCCCAACCGCTGCGCAAAGGATTATCAGACTCAAACCAGGCAACCGGGCGAACGTTGCGCAACGTCGCTTCCGGTTTCAGCTTGAACACCGGGCTGTTGTCGTAAAAGACATCCAGCCTATCCGGCAATCCATACGCCAGCGGGCTGCGATTGTTGACGCGCACCTGCAAAATCGAACCGGGAATGTAGAACTTGTCGCGCGCAAGCGGACGCTCGTTTCCATCACCGGCGCGTTCCACCAAAGCGCTCCCCAGCGGCAAATCCGCGTGATAGGCAAGATTGGTCGAACTGCCCACCGTCAGAATGGTGCCGCCCGCGTCGAGAAACTTCTTCAATTCAGGAATGGTCTTGCTTGGCGTGATGTTCCCCAGCCAGGCGCGAAACTCTTCCGGAATCTCTTCTGCGCGAGGCGCGCGGCCAAATCCCATTTCGTCTCCGGCCCCTTCACGACCGCTACGCGCTGGAATCGCACCACTCACGAAAATCAGCACATCGAATTTGCTGGCCAAATCGCCTGCGTCGAGCTGTTGCGGATAAACCACCGTGAACGGAAATTCGAATTGTTCCAGCAACCAGCGCGTCCAGCCCGACGGCATTGATCCACCGTACCGATCCCACAACCCAACGCGCACCGGGTTCAGCTTGAAGGCTTCGCCCGCAGGTTTGCTGGCTGTTGGTTCAAAACGCACCCCCAACTCAACTTCCAGGCTGCGGACTTTTGCGCCAGTGCTTGATTTGGCAGGAATGAAAATCGTGCCTGCGGGATAGCTTTTGCCGTTGGCCTCAAACGGTTGTTTCAGCCAATAGACTTCCTCGCCTTCCTTGAGCAAACGGTTGGTCACAATGAATGAATCGTTGACTTGATGGCTGACGAAATAGCCAGCCGCGTTGGGAAACGGTCGTGGCATTGGCGCGCCGGGTTTGACCAAGCCATTCACTTTCTCAAACGGGCCATCAAAACCATCCAGGATCCGGTCGAATTTGACGCCCATCTGAAACGCCAACGTCCATCCCGCACTGTCGTATGGCGGAATCGGCGGGCCGCCTGGATATTGAAAATCATTGGGATGATCCTGCGGCTCGAACATATCCAGCACATGCGGACGAAAGGCCTGGGCTGTTTTTACGACATACGAACCGGCGGGATAGCTCTTGCCGTTGACCTGAAAGTCGCTGGTCGCGCGATGCACCGTCACGCCAGTTTTGATCAACGCATTGATGAATTTCGTCGCGGTCAGAAAATCCGGGTGGTCATAAGGCAGGACATACCCGCGCGGATCCCGTTTTTCCGGCGTGCGAGCCATTTCAAAATACTTCGTGGGCGTGCCACGATCAAAGCCTGCGCGCGCCATACGATCAGCCGTATCGCCGCCAGCAGCAGCGCCAGCGCCACCGCCTTGGGCGCGCCCTCCTTGCTGCCCGCGGTCGCGATTTACGGCATCCTGCATTTCGGCGATGTCTCGCGGCGAAATCGTCCAGTTATCGCGGCTGCCCCGTTCGATGGAATTTCGCCCCATGCGATAAATGTTGAGCAGAAAATCTTCGCGGTGCTTTGACGCAACGTCAATCACCGCCCAATTGGCTGTCAGCGAATATTCGACCGATTGTCGGAAGTGCCATTTCTGTGGCGCAACCGGGTACGGCAAATCGCCACGCGGCAACTGATTGCGCAAAACCAACGGAATTTCCATCGGTGTCGGACTGCCAATGGTTTCGGTCAGCAAGCCGATCATATTGTGAAAATAGACAGTCGTGCGCAGTCCACCATTCCACCAAGTCGAATAACTGGACCCGGAACGCATCGTTGCCCCAGGTTTGTTTTCCGCCACAAAGCGGCCGTGCATCACCGCCCCAACCAGATCAATCCCCAACGGAATCAACGGATCAAATGTGTAATTGAACGGATCGCGAAAAGGCGGGGCAAATAACACCGTGCCTGCCGGACCGGTCTGGTGGTGGTTATAGACAATCTGCGGAAACCATTCGTGGTAGAAAACACGGTTAATGGCTTCGGTTTCTGGTTGCGAAGACAGATAGAAGTCGCGGTTGTTGTCGTGGCCAATGTATTTCTGATAAAGGCGCGGAATATTTGCATAAGAGCGTTTCTTCTCGTCCGGCTCGCGCATATACCAGTTTGAAACCAACTCCATGCCGTCAGGATTTACCAAACAGCCGAGCACGATCACGTCATTCAAAAAACGTTTGGCTTCGTCGTCCGTGCGACTGTTAAGCTGCCAGATGGTTTCGATCAATTGTTGCGCGCCAAGCACCTCGGTCGCGTGCAACCCGCCGTCAATCCAGACAACCGCCTTGCCTTCTTTGGCCAATGCGCGGGCCTGGTCTTCGTTCAAGTTTTCAGCCAAAGCCAGTCGCCGTGCGATTTCTTGGTAGCGATCCAGCTTCGCAAAATTTTCTGGCGCCGTAACGATGGCCATGTACATCGTTCGACCTTCTGCGGATTTGCCGATTTCGACCAGCTTCATGCGATCAGATTCGGCATCGAGCTTTTTGAAGTATTCGACCAGTTGCGTGTAGTTGGCGAGAAAATAGTCATCACCAACGTTATGTCCCCACTGATCCTTTGGGCTGGTCAATTTGGCTTGCGCCCAAACCGCCGAAGCAGTGGACAAACACAGCCATAGCAAAAGCGGCAAGAGAAGCAGCGGGCGAACCAACGTCTTGCTTCGCATTGGGTGATCCTCCAATTTTGTCAGTTATGCCAATTATGTCAGTTGATACGGGTTGTGGCGTCACGACGATAGCGCGAACGGCGGTCTTGTGACAATGGCGGAGACGGACACAGACACAAAGTGGTTACAGGAAGCTATACAAACAGCCCGCAACGCGCCTGTCGGCTTCTCGTCACGCAAAGCCGCCGGTATACTCACGCCTGTCTGGCGCAACAACCTGCGCCTTCCAACAACAACTTATGCAAAACCCAAAATACAAAGCGGTTGTGTTTGACCTGTACACGGCCTTGCTCGATTCCTGGTCGCTGTGGAATCGCATTGCCGGAAGCCCTGAGCGCGGCACGAACTGGCGGCAAAAGTATCTGCAACTAACCTATCAGGCTGGAAGCTATCGCGCCTACGAAGACATCATTGTCGCCTCGGCTGAACAATCCGGGCTGAGCGCTGAAACAGCGCAGGCGTTGATCACCGATTGGGCATCGGTCAATCCCTGGCCAGAAACAAATGAGGTGTTGCACGCGCTCAGTGAACGTGTGCCGCTGGCCATTGCGACAAACTCTTCCGTCAAATTGGCAGAGATCGCCGTCGCGCGTCTGGGTGTGTCAATTCCTGCAGTCGCAACAGCAGAAGAATCCGGCTATTACAAACCACAGCCGCAAACTTACCGCCTCGCGCTGGAACGTGTGGGAGCGTCTGCGGAAAACACGCTTTTTGTCGCGGGGTCAGCGTCGGATGTTCCCGGTGCGATGGGCGTAGGCATGCAGGTTTTCTGGCACAACCGCGCCAGGCTTGCGCCCTTGGCTGGTCAAGTCGCGCCACAACATCTGTCTGACTCGTTACAGCCTCTCTTGGAACTGGTCTGAGAAATACCCCGCTATGACAAGCAACAATGGTCTAAAAATCAGAACGCTGCATAGAAGACTTGGCCTGGTCATGCTGCTGCCGTTATTGGGCTGGGCCGCAACCGGGCTCATCTTCTTTCTCAAGCCGGGATACGATGGCGCATACGAAATGCTGCCAATCAAAACCTATCCCCTGACAGAGCAATTTGTTTTCACGCCTGATGCGTCGTGGCTGGAAGTTCGCTGTCTGAAAACGGTGCTGGGAAACCATCTGCTCGTCCGTACAACACGCGGCTGGCAGCACCTCGATGCCGCCACCCTGCAGCCGCGAGAAAAACCCTCTGCCGAAGACATTCGCCAATTGCTACACGATGCCTTTACACAAAACCCGGCGCGTTACGGACAAGTGTCGTCGCTCACAGAGCTGTCAGCGCTAACCAGCACCAACATACAAGTCTCACTGGATTGGCAACGATTGAGCTTGCAGCAAAAAGGCCCCGACACAGAACGCATTGATCGGCTTTACAAAATTCATTACCTGCAATGGACGGGCGTCAAATGGCTTGATCGTGTATTGGGCATGACGGGGCTGGTGCTCGTGACCGCGCTTAGCTTGCTGGGAATCTGGCTTCGCTACCGGTCTGCGAAATAAACGCGTACGTCACGACTTGGCATTTTCGCAACACGCAGAGTTGCAGCGATCAAAGTTGCAACTGTTCTTCCCAACACGGCGTAGATAGTGATCGGCCAAGGCGCGACTTGCGCCACGAAAGTACCAACGGCCACGCTTTCAAACTCCAAAAAGATTGAGCAAAAGTGCGAGGTAATGGATGGAAACACTCTGGCAAGACCTGTCTTATGGATGGCGAACACTGACAAAAAACCCTGGCTTTGCCCTGGTGGCGATTTTGTCACTAGCCATTGGCATTGGCGCGAGCAGCGCCATTTTCAGTGTGACCAACGCTGTCTTGTTGCGTCCGTTGCCATATCAGGATGCTGATCGGTTGATGATTTTGTGGAGCCGTTCGCCGGGACTGAACGTCGCGCAAGATTGGTTTTCGCCGGGACAATACCTCGACGTAAAAACGCAAAATCAGGTATTTGAGCAAACCGCCATCACCATCGGAGCCAGTTTCAATCTCACCGGCCAGGGCGGACCAGAGCACGTAGACGGCGCGCGCGTGTCGTCTTCGTTCTTCTCCTTGTTCGGCGCGCAACCTGCGCTGGGGCGCGTACTCCTGCCTGAAGAAGATGAGCCCGGCAAACCGCTGACCGTGCTGTTGAGCCATCAGTTTTGGCAGCGGCGCTTTAGCGGCGACAAAAACATCATCGGCCAAACCATCAGTTTGAACGGCAACAATTTCTCTGTTGTGGGCGTGTTGCCGCCGGGCTTTTCCGTCAGCAATGAAGTGATGCCCGCCGTCAACAGCATTGAAACCGCCGATGTGTTTCTGCCGCTGCCCATGAACGAAAGCGCGCGTGCCAATCGCGGCAACGAAGACTTCAACATCTTTGGCAAATTGAAACCCGGCGTGAGCGTTGCACAAGCGCAAGCCGATATGGATTTGATCGCCGGTCGCATGAAACAGCAATTCCCGGAAAACTATCCGCCAACAGGCGGACTGACGATCAGCGTTGTCCCCTTGCTCGCACAAGTGGTCGGCGATGTCGGACAAACCTTGCCGCTGCTTTTAGGCGCGGTCGGGTTTGTATTGCTGATCGCGTGCGCCAACGTCGCCAACCTGTTGCTGGCGCGTGCCGCCATCCGGCAAAAAGAAATCGCCGTGCGCGCGGCTGTCGGTGCAAGCCGTGGCCGTATCCTGCGACAACTGCTGACCGAAAGCGTGTTGCTTTCGCTGCTGGGCGGGTTCTTGGGCTTGTTGATTGCGTTTGGCGCAGTTGCGGCATTGCGCCAGTTTGGCCCGACGAACTTGCCACGTTTGGCCGAAGTCGGTGTTGATGGACGGGTCATCGCCTTCACGTGCTTGCTCGCCTTGTTGACGGGGATTGTGTTTGGGCTGGCGCCAGCGCTGCGCACTTCGCGCGTGGATTTGCACGAAACGCTCAAAGAAGGCGGGCGCAATGCTGAAGCCGCCGCCGGGCGCAGTCATCACCGCTTGCGCAGGCTGCTGGTGGTGGCTGAAGTGGCCTTGTCGCTGGTCTTGCTCATCGGCGCGGGGTTACTGATTCGCAGCTATCAGCGCATTTTGGCGGCGCATCCGGGCTTCAACCCAGTCAATGTGTTTTCTTTGCGGCTAACCTTGCCCGCAACGAAATACCCCAACCAGGAAGCAGTCGCAGCGTTTTATAAGCGCGCGCTCGACCGACTCAAAGCATTACCCGGCGTCGAAGCCGCCGCAACTTCCTATTCCCTGCCCATGAGCACCGTAGCCTTTGCCTGGGAACCGATTGGCGTCGAAGGCTACGTCCCCAAAAACGCGCAAGACACAATCATGTCGAATGTTCGTATCGTGAGCCCCGGCTACTTTCCTGCCATGGGAGTACCACTGGTGCACGGACGACTGTTCGACGACCGCGACAAAAAAGGGCAGCCCGAAACCGTGATCATCAACGAAGCTTTCGCGGAGCGCTTCTGGCCCAATCAGGACCCGCTCGGTCAACGTATGCAACGCGGCAAATCCGGCGTCTGGCGCACAGTCATCGGCGTAATCCGCGACACCAAACAATTCAGCCTGGAAAAAGAACCGCCGATCGGTGTTTATTACCCGGCGGAACAAATCATTCCGCGCAGCATGTACCTTGTGATTCGCACGACCAACGCCCCTGAGCAGTCGTCGTCAGCCATCCTCAAGGAAATTCAAACCGTGGACCCGGAGCTGCCGGCCTTTGACGTAAAAACAATGGAGCAGCGATTGCGCGGTTCGCTGGCGCGGCGACGGTTCGCGATGGTGCTGTTAGGAGCGTTTGCAGGCATCGCGTTGTTGTTGGCGGTAATCGGTATCTATGGCGTGATGACGTATTGGGTAAATCAGCGCACAAACGAAATCGGCATACGCATGGCATTGGGAGCGCAACCAGCGAACATCAGGCAACTCGTCTTGCGACAAGCCGCCCTACTCGTCACGCTGGGCATCGTGTTTGGGGTGGCGGGCGCAATTGCATTGACGCGCGTGATGGCCAATCAACTGTTTGGCATCAGCGCCACTGACAGCGTAACGTTCGGACTGCTTTCGCTGTTGCTGGCAGCAATCGCACTGCTGGCCAGTTGGTTGCCCGCCCGCCGCGCGGCCAAAGTTGACCCAATGATTGCCTTGCGCCACGAGTGATTCGCGGAAAGAATGCACGCCATGGAAAATTCGCCTTTTACATCACGGTTGCAAACAGAAGCAGAATTGCGCGCCTTGTTGGGTGAACCTGGCGAGCTGGTCAAACGCAAACAACTGTCTGCGCTGGATGTGCATTGCCGCGCGTTTATCGCCCTTTCGCCGTTTTTGTTGTTGGGTACTGCCAACGCTGACGGCGAATGTGACGTATCGCCGCGCGGTGACGCGCCGGGTTTTGTGCTCGCGCTGGATAACCGCCATTTGGTCATTCCCGAACGGCCTGGGAATCGGCGTCTGGATTCGCTGCTGAACATTTTGCAAACAGGTACTGCGGGTTTGTTGTTCATAATCCCCGGTGTCGAAGAAACGTTGCGCGTCAACGGACGCGCCTGGGTCATCAACGACGAATCCTTGCTGGCCAAAATGACGGCGCACGGCAAACAGCCC
This sequence comes from Acidobacteriota bacterium, assembly GCA_016789605.1. Lineage (GTDB taxonomy): Bacteria > Acidobacteriota > Blastocatellia > RBC074 > RBC074 > RBC074. The sequence goes on along the minus strand of JAEUQO010000098.1, from coordinate 64,486 downwards.
GTCGTGGCCATTGGTCTGGAAGTGCGCGAATGCTTTTTGCATTGCGCCAAAGCCTTCAAACGCTCGCACCTTTGGCAAGCAGAACGCTGGCCTGCACGCGAGCAATTGCCGTCGCTGGCACAAATGCTGATGGATCAAACTTGCCCGCCGGGCATTACGGTCGAAGAAATGGAACGTTATCTGGCGGAAAGCTACACCAAACGCTTGTATTGAATTGCCATCATATGGGCCTGCCCTGCCCGTTCCAGCACTCAGCCAACATCGTATGTCACACACCAACAAAGAAATGATCGTCATTGATGGTTCCTATGGCGAAGGCGGCGGCCAGATACTGCGCACGTCGCTGGCGCTCTCATTGCTCACCGGCCAGCCATTTCGCATCGAAAAGATTCGCGCCGGACGCAAGAATCCGGGCTTGCTGCGGCAACATCTGACCTCGGTCAATGCCGCAGAACAAATCGGGCAGGCGGAAGTAATAGGCGCGCGCATCGGCGCAACACAGCTCAGTTTTGTGCCCGGCAAAATCCAACCGGGCGCTTACCGATTCGCCATTGGCACGGCGGGCAGCACCACGCTGGTGCTGCAAACGATATTGCCCGCGCTACTGACTGCTCACCAAGGCACAACCGAACCAACCTGCCTGACGCTGGAAGGCGGCACACACAACCCCTTCGCGCCGCCGTTTGAGTTTTTGACGCAAGCTTTTTTGCCATTGCTGCACCGCATGGGCGCACAGGTCACGGCGAAATTGGAGCAATACGGCTTCTATCCGGCAGGCGGCGGCAAACTCGAAATTGAAATCGCGCCTGTTCCGTCGTTGACGCCGTTGCACCTGACGGATCGCGGGGCAATTCAGGCACGACGTGCACAGGTCATTCTGGCGCATCTGCCCAGACCAATCGCCGACCGCGAACTGAATGTCGTGCACAAAAAACTTTCCTGGCCGAAAAAGTGGATGGACGTTGTCACCGTCAGCAATTCGATTGGCCCAGGCAATCTGGTGTCATTGGCAATCGAGTGCAAACACGTGACAGAAGTTTTTACGGGCTTTGGCGAGCGCAACGTCGCGGCTGAAGCGGTGGCGGATCAAGCGGCGTTGCTGGCGCGTCGCTATCTGGCGAGTGATGCAGCCGTTGGCGAATATCTGGCGGATCAATTGCTATTGCCGTTGGTGCTGGCAGGCGGCGGGTCATTCACCACAGTGCCGCTTTCGCGTCACACCACAACCAACATTGAAATCATCCGCAAATTTTTACCGGTGGAGATTGTGACCGAACAGCTAAGTCATCGCCGCTGGCGAGTAGAAGTTATGCCAACCGTCTGATCTGGCCGGGAACTTTTGCCTGACCGTCGGTTGCGCTTGCGATGGCGGCAAAACAAAGCGCCAGGCTGCGCAAATTGTCGCGCGCATTGTTAAGCGGCGTTCGATTCTCTTCAATCGCACAAAGCAACTCTGCCATTGCTCCGTGAAAGCCTGCGCGAAACCAGGTGCCCGTCAACGCAGCTTTTGCCCAACCGTCCGCCGTGTAAATGCGCACAGTTTGTTCTGACAAACTTGGCCCGCTGCTGACCAGCGTTCCGGCGGTTCCGGCTATCACCGTACGATCTTCCTGTCCGTGCGTGACATTGGCGTTAAAACTCAGCGTCGCCTGCCCGCCATCAAATTCAACCAACACCTGTGCCAACATCGGGGTTTTCGCCCGTTGTCCGATGGCGTTTGTCGCCGTGGCAAAGACACGTTGCGCGCAACGTTCACCGAAAAAGCACGTCGCCAGATCAAACCAGTGAATGGCAAAGTCATACAGCAACAAATGCGACATCTGTTCAAAAGCTGTTCCGATGATCCAGTTGTGATCCCAGTGCAAGGCAAAGTTGACGCTTTGCACCTCGCCAATCACACCAGCTGTTAGCGCGTGCCGCAAATAACTGAAATGCGGCGCCCAGCGTCCATTCTGATTTACGGCGAGCTTGACGCCTTGCGTGTCGGCCAAAGCCGCCAGCCGTTCGCCGGTTTCCAGATCAGTGACAAACGGTTTCTGGCTAAGCACGTGCTTGCCCGCAGTCAGCGCAGCTTCAATCAGCTCGACGCGCTCAGCCGGATGCGTCGCAATATCCACGACTTCGATTTCAGGTTGCGCCAGCAATGCGCGGTAATCGGTGGTGACAATCGCGGCAGGATAAAGTTCTGTTTGGTAGGCGCGGGCTTTGTCTTCGCTGTGATCGCACAAAGCCGTCACAAGATAACCCGCGTGGCGATAGGCGCGCAGTTGTTGACCGGCGATGCCTCCACATCCGATCAGGCCAATGGCTGGACGATAGCGCTGTGGGTCGCGTGGCTGATAAGGCAAAACCGGCGCTGCGATTTCTGGCGCGTCTTCTTTTTGGCTCAACCCATAATCGTCTTCGGGTGCATCGGACATAACGTTACTCAAGCAATTTGACGGTGCGTTTTTCGCGCGCGCTCAGCAACGCCGAATCAATGATTTGCTGGCCGATACGACTGGTGGCGGTTGTCAGCGGCCCTAACAACGGCGCGCCGGTTTCCAGGTGATGAATGAAATGCTCAATGGCATTTCGATGCGGAGCCTCCAGCACGTCTACCGGTACCTCCAGCCCTTCAGGATTTGCTTTGGTTTGCACGCGAATGGTCGGCGCATAATCAAAGCTGCCGATTGTCCCGGCGCTGCCCACCAGCACAAATCCGCACAGCGGTTGCGGTTGCAATGTCCACGGATCGGTGAAGGTTCCCCAACGCGTTTCGAATTTTGACAGGCCATGTTCATAGCGCGCGACCGTGACGCTATGCTCATCCACTTCCAGCCCGACAGGTTCATCAACGACAGTGGTGACTTCGAGCGGCTTGCGGCCATCCATGAACCAGGTGCCCAGCGTTACGCCATACCCCAGATAATCGCGCAACGAACCGCCGCCGCTTGCCAGCTTATAAAACCAACTGGCGGGTTTGCGGCGCTGAACTTCGTCTTCACTGACTTCGATTTTATCCGCACCGTGATAGAGCGGGCCGCGATTGCCGCCGTAATAATGCACTTCGCTCACCTGGCCGATTACGCCTTCGTCAATCAGTCGTTTGGCGGTGCGATGCGTTGCCGACCACACCAACGGCCAATTGATCATCAGCGTTTTGCCAGAAGCTTCTGCCGCTTGCATCATTCGATCCGCGCTGGCCAGCGAGTCGGCCATCGGTTTTTCAACCAGCATGTGCACACCGAATTGCGCGACGTTTTCGACGTATTCAGCATGCCGCGCCGGTGCCGGGCAAAGGATTGCCGCATCAGGGCGCGTCTGTTCCAAACACACGCGGTAATCGGTAAACAGGCGTTCTGGCGGAATCGAAAAATTGCGGGCGGCGTCTTGCATACGCGCCGGGTCTTCGTCACACAACCCGACAATTTCCGCGCGCGGATGCTCTGACACCAGGCGCAACAGATCGCCCATATGAAAGTGATCAAAGTTGATGCCGACAAATTTCATAGCGTGATGAAGTGATGGAGGGTCTGACAAAACAATGTTTAAGGTTGCAGGCCAATGCGACGCAACAAATCGCTAAACCGCGGATCAGTGCGAAGCGTGTCAGCCAGCGGGTCTTGTTTGAGCCAGGGCAACCAACCGCTGCGTTCCTGATAGCCTTTTTCAAGCCAGGCAAACGCCTGGTCTTTTTCGCCCAAATTGGCCAACGCCACGGCCAGATAATACGGCGGCACGTATTGGCGCTCAGTCATTTGCTGCAACATCTGCCAATGCTGCTGCGCCTGTTCCGGGTTGCCCGCCTTGGCGTGCGCAATCGTTAAAAGCATAGGCACACTGGGGCGCGGCGATTCGGCCAGCATAGGTTCCAGGATGCTGATTGCGTCGTCGTACCGTTCAGTTTGCAGGTAACAAAGCAATTGCCAAAAGATCGCCATGCCGAATTGCGGATCGAGATCGCGCGCTTTCTGGCATTGTGCGATGGCTTCCTGATAGCGGCGTTGACGGTAAAGCAATTCGCCAATGTCAGTTGTAATCACCAGCGAAAGCGGATCGAGCGTCAACGCGTGACGCATTTGCGCCAGCGCGTCTTCCGTCCGCTCAAGCAGCATCAATGCGTAAGAATACCAGTGATGGGCCGTTGCCAGATTGGGATTCAGCTCGATGGCGCGCAATAGTTCGCGCTCCGCCTTCAGAAAATCCCAGTCGTACCACATCGTCAGAAATCCCAACGAAGCGTGCGCTTCGGGCAATTGCTCATCCAGTTCCAGCGCACGGGTAATGGAAAGGCGCGCTTTCGGCACGAACTCACGCGGCGGCAAAGTTCCCCAACTGAGCAAGGTGTAACAATCCGCCATGCCGCAATACGCCAGCGCAAAGGTCGGGTCTTTGCGAATGCTCTGCACAAAATACTCAACGGCTTTTTTCATCGCGTCGGGATCACGCTGATTCCAGAAAAAGCGCCCCTTCAGATACAGATCGTAAGCCTCAGGGTTTTCAGTGTAGCGTTTGGCCAGATTCAGCCGTAATTCGCCGCTCAGTTTAACGCGCAGGTGGTCAGAAATTTGCTGGGCGATGTCAGCTTCGAGCGCAAAAATGTCCCCCATCTGCCGCTGATATTGTTCCGCCCAAAGCAACGCGCCGTCATTGGCATCAACCAACTCGACTTTGATCACAATGCGTTCACCGCGTTGCAACAATCGCCCGGCCATCACGGCGCGTACGCCCAGTTCACGCCCAACCGCCAAGGGGTCAGCGTCACGGCCTTTGTAACGAAAGACGGTGCTGCGCGCCATTACACGCACGCCTGACAGACGCGACAACGTGTTAATGATGCTTTCGGTAATGCCGTCACTTAGATATTCCGCACTTGGATCATCGCTGGCATTGGCCAGCGGCAAAATCGCCAGTGAATCAATCGGTTCCGAAGCCCCGCGCGTAGACCCGGAACGGGACGCCAGCACGTTGGTGCCGCGTCCGGTCGAATTGTTGACAACCGAGCGCAGTTCTGCGCCGGAATCGCGCGGCAACATCGGAGCCGTATCGGGCACGCGCTGGCGCCCGCTTTTGCGCCCGGTTTGCGAATCGCGCGGGTCGAGGCGCGCCTGTTCGGCAGAAAATTCCAGACGTTGTTTCAACCGCTTCAAATCGCTGAGCCATTCGCGCACGGTTTGATAACGCTCGTCAGGTTCTTTGGCTAACGCCTTGGTCACAATCCATTCCAACTCTTCCGGCGCTTCGGGCATGAAACGATTGATGGAAGGCGGCGGGGTCTGCAAAATGGCGCTCAACATCGTGGTGGTGCTGTCAGCGGCATATGGCAAATAGCCGGTGCACATTTCGTATAGCACGACGCCGAGGCTGAAAATGTCGCTGCGTTCATCTACCGGCAAGCCCAAAATCTGCTCGGGCGATAGATAGCCGGAAGTGCCGGGAACCCACCATAACCCGCCGGTCGCGCGCTGCCCCTGCGCCGCCAGCAATTGCGCAGCGTCAGTCAAATCAAGCGGCTTGGTGCGGTAAGGATCGTTCTCTGACAGAGCCGTTTCTTCAAATTCCGCGGTCGTGCCATCGGGGTTTGCGGCAGGCTCTTCCGCCGCTGGTTCCGCCAACGGCTCTGTATGCGAAGCAGGCGCAACGTTCAAATCCACCAGCAAGGAATCCTGTTCGACCAGTTTCGCCAGCCCGAAATCCAGAATCTTTACGTAACCGTCGGGCCGCAGCATGATGTTTTCCGGTTTCAGGTCACGATGTAGTACGCCTGCGGCATGCGCCGCCGTTAGTCCTGTCGCACATTGCACCGCAACTTCCAGCACTTGCTCCAGCGTCATGCGAGATTCAGCCAGGTGTTTGCGCAAAGTCGGCCCTTCGACAAATTCCGTCACCACGAAGTACTGGGCTTCTTCCTGGCCGACTTCGTAAATCATGCGAATGTTTGGGTGATTGAGGGCAGAGAGTGTGCGGGCTTCTTGCGCCAGCAATTGCATGCGCTCGCTGTCGCGCGTGAATTGCTCAGGCAACACGGTAAAGGCGACCTTGCGGCCCAGTTGCAGGTCTTCGGCCAGATAAACCTCGCCGATCAAACTGGTGCCCAGGTGCGAGAGGATTCGGTAATGCGAAATGGTCTGTGACAACAAGGCAACGTCGTCTCCACTCCAGGCCGGTGTTTATGCCAGCCTGAGGCGTTGTAACAATTCCTGAAACTGCGGTTCAGCGTGTAAGGGCAAAAAAATCGGCTCACTGCGTAACCAGATCATCCAGTTGTAACACTCTTCGCAAGCGGCGTTCAGCGCCTGCAATGCCTGTGCTGTTTCGCCCAAGCCAGCATAGATTGTCGCCAGATAAAACGGCGAGGTGTCACGGTGTTGGGGCGCAGCTTGCAATTCAGCCAGGATCGCGAGCGCTTCTGTACGCCTGCCGGCATTGGCATAGGCGTATCCGAGCGCGGCTTTGATCAATGCCCCGCCGCCAGACAATTCCAGTGCGCGTTGTAATTCGACAATCGCTTCATCGTGTCGTTTCAACTGGGCATAGGTCAGCCCCAAATGAAACCGCGCATAAATGAACTGTTCGTCTATTTCCAGCGTCTCTAATAGGTATTTGACGGCATTCTCGTACCGGTGCGCCTGGTAACAGATGAACCCCAGATTGGAATTGACGACCAATGAAAGAGGTTCCAGTTCACGGGCGGTCAGTTCTTCGGCCAGAGCTTCGTCAAAGCGTCCTTGTCCGGCCAGCAAAACAGAACCGTACCAATGATGCGCGACCATGTAAGAAGGATTCAGTTCGAGCGCGCGTTTGAACTCCCGCTCGCTGCGTTCCCAGTCCCAATCGTACCAACACAGCACGGCGGCCAGCGAAGTGTGCGCTTCAGCCAATCCTTCGTCAATTTCGATGGCGCGCAACGCGGCGGATTTCGCGCGCGGCAAAACGGCCTTGGGCGGCATCGAGCCATAAATGCTGATCAAACAATAACAATCCGCCACCCCCGCATAAGCCAGCGCATACTCAGGATCGAGTTTGATCGCTTCTGAAAAAGACTCCAGCGCTTTGCGCAAGCCTTTGGCCGTACGCTGATGCCAGAAATAGCGCCCTTGCAAATATGCTTGATAGGCTTCGGCATTTTCCGTATAGCGTTTCGTCAGCCGCGCACGTTCTTCTTCGTTCAGGCGCAAACGCAAATGCTCGCAAATTTCCTGGGAAATCTCCTGTTCGATGGTGAACAGATTGTCGAGCTGCCGCTGATACTGCCCGCCCCAAATTTGCGCGCCATCTGCGACGTCCACGAGTTCGGCTTTGATCATCAACTTCTCACCGAACTGATAGAGTCGCGCGGCAAACACTGCGCGCACGCCTAACTCCCGTCCGACCTGCAAAGGATCAGCTTCTTTGCCACGCCAACGCGCCACCGTGCTCCAAGCCATCACACGCAATTGCGGCAAGCGCGACAAATTGAGCACCAAACTTTCGGGAATGCCTTCACTCAAATACGCCGCGTCTGCATCCGTGCTGGCGCTCACAAACGGCAAGACCGCCAACGAATCAATCGGACGCGGCAATTGTTGCGAACCGGAGCGCCCTTGGCCGGACGTTGCCTCTAAATTGCCGGTGCTGCGCGTATGTGAAAAATCGCTGCTGGGCGCGGCTTCAAACTGATCGCCATACCGCGACTCATCAGTAAGCGTAGCAACCCCGCTCAATCCCATTTGCACGCGTTTTTGCAAACGCTTCAAATCGGCCAACATGCTTTTTGACGATTGGTAACGTTCGTCGCGATCTTTGGCCAACGCTTTTGCAACAATCCATTCCAACTCTTCGGGAGTATCAGGCGCATAGCGCGCCAACGGTGGCGGCGTACGATCCAGAATCGCCACCATCACATCTCCTGTCGAAGCGCCCGCAAACGGGGTGCGTCCGGCAAGGAGTTCATAGAGCACAATCCCCAAACTGAAAATGTCTGTGCGCGCGTCTACTTTCTGTCCGCGCGCCTGTTCCGGCGACATGTAATTGATCGTGCCCAGAATCACGCCCGGACTGGTGTTGTTAAGCTGTTGCAATTGCGCCGTGGCATACAAATCTGCAAACGGGTCATCCACGGTTTCGGCTTGCGTGATCGAAGGGTCCTGGCTGAGAAACGCCGGGCTTTCCGTCAGTTTGGCCAGGCCAAAATCCAGCACCTTCACATAACCATCCTGCCGCAACATGATGTTTTCCGGCTTGACGTCGCGATGGGTAATGCCTGCGCCGTGGGCGGCGACCAACGCGCTCACAATTTGCACGGCAATATCCAGCGCGTCTTCGAGTTTCAGCCGTCGTCCCATCAATCGTTGGCGCAAAGTTTGCCCTTCGACAAACTCCATGGCGATGTAATGCGCTTCTCCATCGTCACCAGCGGTTTGGCCGATTTCGTAAATGGTCAGAATGTTGGGATGATTCAGCGTGCTGGCCGTGCGCGCTTCCTGCGCAAAGCGGCGCACGCGTTCGGCGTCTTGCATAAAGCGCGCAGGCAACAGCTTCAGGGCGACGCGCCGCCCCAGATTCAGGTCCTCAGCCAGATAGACTTCACCCATCCCGCCTGCGCCGAGTTTGGAAAGAATGCGGTAATGCGAAACCGTTTCAGGTGTCACGCAGCAAATTCCTGTGCGTATTCAAGAGGTTCTCGAACCAAGATAGGTTGAAAGATTCGGGGCTTGGCTTGACGGTTGATGATTCGCGCAAGTCATCAGCGTCAGGTTTTGCGATGCCGCGCCATCTTACCGAATGTCGAGCCGAATGTCAGCCAGAACGTCAGCAATACGGTGAAGTGATTTTGCAGTTTCCTCGCTTCCGCCTACACTTACCGCGATGAGCAAACAAACCTGGACCGTAACTGAAACAGAAGCAGAAACACGCTTAGACAAATGGTTGGCGGCGGCAGGACGATTGGGTTCACGCGCCAAGGCCCTGAACGCCATCGAACGCGGCAAAGTGTTCGTGAACAAAGCCGAACAATCCGCCGCCGATGCCGGTCGGCGAATGCAGGCGCGCGATGTCGTCATGCTGTGGATGGATCGCCCTGGCAGCGCCGAACGCCGGTATGCCGAACGCCACGATTCCGGCTTGCACTTGTTGTACGAAGACACAGCATTGCTGGTGATCAACAAACCTGCCGGATTATTGACCGTCCCTTTGCCCGCGCAGCCAAACGAAGAGTCGCTGTTTGATCTGGTTAAACATCATTTGCGCTCGCACGCGCGACGCGAACCGTTGATCGTGCATCGCATAGATCGCGACACATCGGGTTTGGTGATCTTTGCCAAACACGGCGCCGCCCAGCAACGCCTTAAAGACTTGTTTGAACGGCGCGAAGCCGTGCGCACCTACGTGGCCGTGGTTCATGGAGCGCCGAAACCGGCCTCTGGCACGTGGCGAAACTGGCTGGTCTGGAATCAGGAAACCTTGCGACAGGAACAAGCAGAACGGCGCACCAAGGACGCGAAAGAAGCGGTTTGCCATTATCGCGTGCTTGAACAGTGGAAGGATGCTGCGCTCATCGAAGTTCGCCTGGAAACCGGCAAACGCAACCAGATTCGCGTACAGGCTGGATTACGCGGGAATCCGTTGGTGGGAGAAAAGCAATATTTGTATGACAACAGTCCGACGAGAAAGATCGCGTTTCCGCGCCAAGCCTTGCACGCACAGAAACTCGCCTTTCGCCATCCGGTCACAAACCGACAACTCAGCTTCGAAGCGCCCTTGCCCGAAGACCTAGAGGGACTTTTACGCCGTTTGCGCGCAACCAGTCGTGCGTGAAACTGACCAATAGTCGTTAACCACCGTCATTAAATGCTGGGCCGCAATCCGAGCCGTTTGATAACCTGTTGAGCCACGTCACGGCCTGCCCAGTCCAGATACATCTGTGTGCGCGAAGCGCCAATGGGAGGAATCGGCGCTCCGCTGTTTGGTTGCACCGGGAAGCCTGACCCCGCGCCTGCGATACGCCCGGTCTTGGGTTCAAAAATGGTATAGCGCAAATCCACGCCGTTCATCGAACCGGTCCCATAACGGTCATAAACCAACTCCAGCCAGATCACATACCGCGTATCGTCATCCTTGGCCGCTTTCATGGCGTCCGAACGCGTTTGATTTCGCTCCTGTTGCAATTCGACGTATTTCAGTTGGTCGCGCAATTCGCGCATGCAGCCTTCGCGCGCTGTGTCGGCGAAATACATCGGCAGTTCCAAATCCGCCAAAAAGCTGCCGACCAAAATGGAGCGCTTCTCTTTGGGTTGTTCTTTCGGCTTTTCCGGCTCGGCTTCGGGTTCTGCTACAGTGCGCGCTTCAGGCTGATTGACGCCCTGCACAGGAGGTTGAACTTCGGCTTTTTTCTGTTTTCGCCCGGATTGCCCCAACACGGCAAAACTCAACAGAAATACACAAACAAGCGCGACCGAAAAACTCGGCAGAAAACGGCGCATGGCGTCTCTCCTTTGTGAACTGACAGTTGAACTGATGGGTGCTACACCGGCAATGCTACCTTGCCACGAAGGTTGGAACAATAGTCAGCAGCATCTGCTTTGGCGCTGTTGGTGAACTGGGAAGCTACCGCTTGCGATCAGCCGCACAACGGAAGCCGAGCTTGGGGCCTTTATTGTCGGGCCGCGCCCAAACTCGCGTGGTCGTCATCGCATATTCTTTCGGATAACCGAAATACCCGCCGCGCACGACTTGATAGGTTCCTTGATAGCCGCCTTCGCGCGGAGTTTGTTGATCGCTGCCGGGATAATGATTGAAATCCGTTGCCGTCCATTCCGCGACATTGCCAGACAGGTTCAGCACGCCGAACGGCGATTTTCCGTTCGGGTAAGCATCAACATTACGCGGATGTTCCAGACGTGCCTCGAGGGTATTTGCCATCCCTTCTACCCATTCATCGCCCCAGGGAAACAAATTCATTTTCGCGCCAGCTTTGCCCGCATCTTTTCCGCGCGCGGCAAATTCCCATTCCTCTTCGGTCGGCAGCCGATAAGTAAAGCCGTCATTGCGCTGTGTCGTGCGCCAGGTGCAGTAATCCGTCGCGTCGTGATAGCTGACATTCGTCACCGGCAACAACGCCGCGTTGGCAGGCGGTATTCCATCAGGCCAATCACCGGGCGAAGGATGCCCTGTTGCTTTCACAAATTCGGCATATTGCTCATTTGAGACTTCGGTCTTGTCTAAATAGAAGGTCGGTAATTGGACTTCGTGTGCAGGATAATCGTAGCTGAAGATTTTGATCTGCCGTCCGGGTTCGCCAAGCTGAAAATTTTTCTCGTCATCGGTCAGATTGCGTCCCATCAAAAAGCTGCCGCCTTCGATTTGCAGCAATCCAGCCGGCAACGGCGGAGGCTCTTTTACGGTTGTGCCACCTAAATTGCTTGCGCCCAGATTTTCTTCACTGGGTTTCCGCAAGAAAACCAACGCGACCACAGCTGCCAACAACAAAACGCCAATGCCGATCAGCCAGAGAGGTTTTGACGAAGTTGTGGTTGGCGCAGGCGTCACCGTAACGCTGCCGATTGGTACCGTTGGTCGAGCCGCTTGAATGTGCCCGTCGGTAATCGGAGCGACGCTGCCTGAAGCTGTCGAGGGGGATTCAAGCCTTTCTGTTGGCTTTATCAATGGATTGGTCGCCAAAGCGTTGGTCTTGGCTTCCAGCGCCAACGTCAAATCAAGCGGTTTGTCCAACGCCAGAATGGCTTCCTTGAATTCGGCAGCCGATTGATAGCGCTGCTCAGGCCGTTTGGCCAGGGCACGCAACACCAATTCATCAATCTGTGACGGAATTCCCGGATAGTAGGCCGAAGGCGGCGGCGGCGTTTCACGCACGTTTTTGCGGCGTAAGGAAACATCCGGGTTGGTGTCAGGATCGGGCGAGAACGGCAACCGTCCGGCGAGCATTTCATACAAGGTTACGCCCAAAGAATAGATGTCTGACCGCGCATCCAATTCCTGCCCATTAGGATGTTGCGCACCGAGAATGGCTTCCGGCGACATATAGGCGCTGGTTCCCGGCGTCAGCTTTTGCGTCGCGCCCGGCGTGCGCTGTTGCACTTTCACGATACCGAAATCGCTGACTTTGATCGTTTCCGGGTCGAGCAACAGCAAGTTCGCCGGTTTGATATCGCGATGAACGATGCCGACGCGCTCTTCGCCTTCCCAGCGATATTTGAAATTGTGCGCGTACTGCATCGCATCGAGCGCCTGTATAAACAGTTTCAATGCGCGCCGGTGCGGAATCGGTCCGGTCTCATAAGAGATCATCTCTGCGACGTTTGAGATGCGGCGCTTGCGATGGCGGTAGCCGGGCATGTATTCCAGGATCAAAAAGTGCTGATCGCCTTCGACGGCAAACTGAATAACGCTGACAATGTGCGGATGTTTGAATTGCACCTGAATGTTGGCTTCGCGCGCAAACAGGTCGCGCAACAATGCCGCCTGACGCTCGTTGGTGGCTTGCGTCATCAGAGTTTTGATGGCGACTTGTTGTTTGTATTCGGTGAGAAATGCACTTTCGGCGAGGTAGACTTTGCCCATGCCTCCCTCGCCGATTTCCGCTGTAATGCGATAGCCACAGACAATTTGTCCGATCAAATTACTCGTTGGTTGTGGGGTCACGATGGTTTGCTCTCTTTATACGGCCCGCGCACAAAAACGCTGTTTGTGCATATGGGGCGTCATTTTTTCTTTTTCTTCTTTTCGTCTTTGCCGCCGCCCGCCATCTTCTGAGCGTCAGCCAGCGCCTGTCGAAACTGATTGTTGTTGGGATCAATTTCAGTTGCGCGCTTGAATGCCGCCACCGCCTCTTGAATCCGCCCCTGCTGAATCAACGCAACTCCCATATTGGAATGGGGATTCGGGTTCTTCGGATCAAGTGTTGCGGCGATGCGGTAATTTTCGATGGCAGCATCGTATTGCTGCAAGATCAAATGCGCATTGCCCAGATTGTTGTGGATGATCGGGCTTTTCGGTTCGAGTTGGGCAGCCGTGCGAAATTCGTTGATCGCCTCTTTGGGACGATTGGTCGTCAGATAGACGTTGCCCAGACTGTTGTGCGGAAACGCCCAGGTTCGATCCAGCGCTTGCGCCTTGAGATAAGCCTGAACAGCTTCGTCAAAACGTTTTTGAGCATAGAAAATCCCGCCCAGGTTGACATAGACGAAGGCGTCTTGCGGAGCCAATTGAACCGCTTTTTGCCCTTCGGCGTTGGCGCGCGAAAAATCATTCAGATCGGCATAGACACGGCTGGCCACCGAATGCCCCAACGGAGATTGCGGGGCTAACTGCAAAGAAGTTTCCACCGCTTGTTTGGCTTCGGCCAATCGTTTTTGCGAACGCAGCACATTGGCCAATCCGGCATAAGCATCTGGCCAGCGCGGTTGCAAAGAAATCGCTTTGCGATAGTGTTCGATGGCGCGCTCGCGGTTTTCACGCGTGCCAGTGCGGAAATAGGCATTGGCCAGATTGTTGTACAACCCGGCGTCGGTCGTGCTCTGTTTAAGCGCGGCTTCGTATTCGCTGACGGCTTCCAGATACCGATTCAATTCATACAACGTGTCGCCGCGCCCGCGATGGGCTTCGATTGACTGCGGGTCTTTGGCGAGAATCTTTTGGTACTCAGCATCGGCTGTCAGGTAATCCTTGGCATCGTGCAACACATCAGCCAAAGCAAGCTGGGCGTCAAGCGAATTGGGCTCAATTTTTAGCGCTTCGCGAAACGATACTGCAGCTGCCTGGAGCTGCCCTTTACCGACCTGCTCCTCTGCATTTGCCACGAAATCATCAAAACTGGGGGCGGCTGGTTTGGGCGCGACCTTGGGTTCCGATTTGACCGCCACGTCCTTTCCTTTGACAGGAGCTTTGTTATTCGGATTCTTATCGGCGGCCTCGCCGACCTCTGCGCGTAAATCTTTGCTGGCGGGATTAGGACGACTATTGGCCAACTGTGTCTGGTTGCGGTTGAGATTGCGAACCAGGGATTTTCGCTGTGGACGTTTTGCTTGCACCAGCGGGATCGGGTCTGTGTTGACGCCCAAATGGCCGATGTCTTGTGCGGCGATGTAGCTGAGATAAGAAAAACAAAGCAGCAGGGCGATTGCCCCGCAGAACGTAACTCTGGATGGCTTGAGTTGCATGCCGTACCTCAATCAAGCGGGTCTCCAGCCGACGCCGTGCCCGCGCAAAGTCTCGTAATCTTTTCAACATTCCGGGCAAATTCGACATTTGCCTGATAACTGGTTCAAACGCAGGGGCACAGATGGCTCATCATACACCAGGGTTGCCCTCTTGGCACGAGCGTGATGTGCTGGGCAAGCCAGCGAGATGGGATCAACTCATTTCGAACTTCGCCAGAATTGGAAAAGCATGCAAGTGTTGCGGAACCAGGGAGTTTCTTGACAGGTTCACAGCCTGCTCGTATGATGCGGGCCTCGTATTCCTGAAAAGTGGTAAGTTGCCATTACATTTTGAACCGCAAGCCGGCCAACAAACCCGCGCATTATGCGTAATGGTCGGTGTTCTAAGCGCAAAGGAAAGAAGCAAGCACACATGCTTGGCGGATACATCGGAGAAGTTTGCCAGCGTATTCTCAACGGCATTGTCCGCCAACTGGCGCGTTTAAGTCCGAATCCGAACGTGTTATCGGTCATCGGGCTGGGGATAAATGTATTTGCAGCCTTACTTTACGGCTATGGCCAGTTTTTCTACGCTGGACTGGTCATGATTTTTGCCAACATCTTTGACATGCTCGATGGGCGTGTGGCGCGGTTGACGGGGCGGGTTACAAAGTTCGGAGCCTTTCTGGACTCAAGTCTGGATAGGCTTTCGGATATGGTCGTATTCCTAGGTATCATCATCTTCTACTCCCGCGATACCGAAAACCACAGCACGCTTTACGCTGCACTCACCGGTGCGGCACTTATCGGTTCCGTAATGGTCAGTTATACCAGTGCTCGCGCAGAGTCCTTGATCCCGAAATGTGATGTCGGTTTTTTGCGACGGCCAGAGCGCGTGGTGTTACTGATTCTTGGCTCACTGA
This sequence comes from Acidobacteriota bacterium, assembly GCA_016789605.1. Classification (GTDB taxonomy): domain Bacteria; phylum Acidobacteriota; class Blastocatellia; order RBC074; family RBC074; genus RBC074. Next base: position 49,446 of record JAEUQO010000098.1, on the reverse strand, counting down.
CGGTATGGCCGGCATCCAGCCATCCGTTGCTCAACAAGATGCCCGCGACGATCTGGCTGATGGCAGTGTTGTCATATTGGACATTCTCGCATCGGCTGTATCACACCTGGCGGCAGATTCGTGAGCTGGAAAGCCAAGGGGCCAACACGGAATCGAAGCAGGTTCGGCCCCAAGAAAAACCTGCGTTACGTCTGGGGTCTGATCCCGCTTAAACAACCCGACAACGAGGATTTTACGGCTAACGGTGGCCGTCACGTTGCTCCGCTCAAAAACAAAATATGGGAGATAAAACTCAGAGAACTACCATGATCTGTCCCTGCTGCGGGCAGACTCGCGAAATTGCAGCATTGGAATGCGCCACTTGTGGCGCTCGTCAAATTGGTCAACCGTTATCCCCACCCGACATCCTGTTACCCAAGCTGGGGCCGTCCTTTAGCGCTCTGGCCTGCGGACTTCTGGTTGTCGTCACCTTTCTTTGCTTCTGGATTTTCGGCAACGACATGAAAGTCGGTCGCGCCCTGCTGGTTTGGGTCCTGGGCGATGCGACCAAGTTCTCCCAGAGCTTGTTGCAAGTTGATCCGAAACTGCCGCTTTACCGCATTTTCAGTTATGACGCTTATCGGCTGGGCTTTTCCTTGTCGGCGATATTGCTTCCCTTGTCGCTGTTAGGAATCTGGCTGGGCCGTCGCGCTCTGAATCTGGCACGCACTGCACCAGCGCGCTTTGGTGGTGCGTCCACGGCGAAAATGTCCATCGCGCTTTGCGCCGGCTTGTTCGTCATTTTCAGCGCCGTCACCTTGACGACGATTCCGGATGCGTTGGCCCGTGGCAAAGCCAAGAAACTGGCGGCCACGCGCGCCAAAATGTACGAACTGCATTATCAGGCGTTGCAAAAGTATTATCGTGAATATGGCAGCTATCCGCGCGAACTGTCTGATCTGACGCGCGTCAATGCTGAAGCCGCGCCTCAGTCTGATTACTGGGAAAACAATTTCAACTATCAGCCGCTCAGCGTGATTGCGTCGAAAGGCAGCGCCATCAGTCTGAGCAACTATCGGCTGGTTTCGGCAGGCCCCGACGGCCTGTTCGGCACAGCGGATGACCTCATGATGGTTGATGGCATCGTGATTGATGGTCCGGTTGACCCTGACCTGAGCACGGTCGTCCCTGTTCCTGAGAAGGCGCGCCGATAGTCGCTATTCGTTATTAGACCCATCACGCGGCCTCAAGTTGTGCTCCTTTGGCAGCCCGAGCTTGAGGCCGTTTTTACGTTTGCCCCCTTTCTTTTAATGCTGAAGCCGCATGCGCTCTAACTGGTTTACCCGACTCTATTACCGCCTGCGCGGACGCGATCCCCTCGCTGAATATTACGAATGGCTGATGCAATTTGGCCGCGTAACCGAAGGTCGTGTGATTGACTTCCTGCAGGATGATGTTGGCACCACCATCTTTTATCGCTACAACATCGCCAACGTGGATTACGAGACCTCACAAAAATTGACGCCGGAACAACTAACACGCAGTCACTTGTACGTTCCTGGCGCCAGCATCACGGTGCGTTACGATCCGAAAAATCCTGGCAGTTCCATCGTTCCCTAACCACTGGCCAAACCGTTGGCTCGCTCGTTTCAATTCGTTATGTTTCGCAAAATCCTGATTGCCAATCGCGGAGAAATTGCGGTGCGGCTGATTCGCGCGTGCCGCGATCTGGGCATTTCGCCAGTCGCCGTGTACTCAGAAGCTGACCGCCACGCGTTGCACGTAAGACTGGCGGACGAAGCCTATTTCATCGGCGAAGCTCCGGCCGCACAAAGCTACCTGGTCGGTGAAAAAATTATTGACGCCGCACGCAAATCCGGCGCAGAAGCCATTCATCCGGGCTACGGCTTTTTGTCTGAACGCGAATGGTTCGCCCGCGCAGTCGCCGATGCGGGCCTGACGTTCATTGGCCCTTCGCCGCATTCCATCGAGCTGATGGGCGACAAAACCAATGCGCGCGTGGCTGCCATCAAAGCCGGAGCGCCAATCGTTCCTGGCACGACTGAACCGATCAAAGACGAAACCGGCGCCGTGCAAACCGGTCGTGAGATCGGTTATCCCGTCATGCTCAAGGCTTCGGCAGGCGGCGGCGGCAAAGGCATGCGCATCGTGCGCAACGATGAAGAAATGGCGGCGGCCTTTCAAATGGCGAGCGCCGAAGCACAAGCCGCATTCGGCGATGCGTCGGTTTACGTCGAAAAGCTGATCGAACGCCCCCGCCATATCGAAATCCAAATCGCCGCAGACAAACACGGCAACATCATTCATCTGGGCGAACGCGAATGTTCCGTGCAACGCCGTCATCAAAAAGTGATCGAAGAATGCCCAGCGAGTTTCAATGACGCAGCCTTGCGCGAGCGCATGGGAGCCGCCGCCATCGAGATAGCCCGCGCCGCCGATTATTTCAGTGTCGGTACGATTGAATTTCTGGTAGACGTCGAGCGGAATTTTTACTTCCTGGAAATGAATACGCGCTTGCAAGTCGAGCACCCGGTCACCGAGTTGGTCACGGGCGTAGACCTGGTGCGCGAACAAATTCGCATTGCGGCGGGTGAACCACTTGCCTACCGCCAGGAAGACATTCACTGGACAGGTTCCGCGCTCGAGTGTCGCGTTTATGCCGAAGACCCGGCAAATAACTTTCTTCCCTCGCCCGGCAAAATCACGCGCTTGCGTACGCCCGCCGGCCCGGGTGTCCGTGACGACAGCGGCGTTTACGAAGGCTGGGAAGTCCCGCTGTTTTACGATCCGATGATTTCCAAGCTGGCGACCTGGGGAGCGACGCGCGCCGAAGCCATCGCCCGCATGAAACGCGCCTTGGGCGAATACCACGTCGGCGGCATTCGCACGACGATTCCCTTCTTTCTTTCCGTACTCGAAGACCCTGAATTTTGCCAAGGTGATATTGATACCGGCTACATCGCACGCTTTTTAGCACGGCAAAATGCGATCGCGGCAGAAGACGCCTCCCAGGAAGAGCTTCAGACTGTCGCCGCCATTGTTGCCGCGCTCGATTACACGCAAACAGCAAAAACCTCTGCTCAGGCAGACACGTCCACCCAACCCTCTGCCAGCCAATGGAAACAAGCTGGCAGGATGGCGGCGTTACATCGCCGCTAAGCCGAAAGGAGACCAATGATGCGCGCCCCGTTTTTGCTCTTTTGTCTCTGTCTGCTGTTGTCTGTTGTCGTTGTGGCGCAAGAACCTGCGCCGTCAATGTCGCCCCAGGCTGCCATTACCGCTGCGCCTGCGGCTGACCAAGGCCCGGTTCCCGTGCCAGAGCCCAGCGAAAAAGCCTTGCGCTATCACCACACCGGCGTAGCCTGGTGGGTGTTTAACAACATCTGGGGCTGGGTGATCGCGCTGCTCTTTTTGTTTACCGGATTTTCGGCGCGCATTCGCGATTGGGCGCAACGGTTGGGACGCAAATGGTTTTTCACCGTTGGATTCTATTTCGTCATCTTCTCGCTGATCAGTTTCCTGATTGATCTGCCGCTGAGCTATTACCAAGGATATGTTCGGCAACACGCGTATGGGATGTCGAACCAGTCGCTCGATAAATGGTTTAGCGACAGCGTGATCAGTCTGGGGGTTTCGCTGATCGTAGGCTTTTTGCTGATTTGGGTGCCGTACCTGTTGCTCAAAAAAAGTCCGCGCCGGTGGTGGTTGTATACCGGATTGCTTTCGATTCCGTTGTTGTTGTTGATGATTCTGGTGCAGCCGATTTGGATTGACCCGCTCTTTAACAAATTCGGCCCGATGAAAAACAAAGCGCTCGAAACAAAGATTCTGGCGCTGGCTGAACGCGCCGGTATCGAAGGCAGCCGCGTGTTTGAAGTCGCCAAAAGCGAAGACACCAAAGCGCTCAATGCCTACGTCACCGGATTTGCCAATACCAAACGCATCGTCTTGTGGGATACGACCATCGCCAAGTTGAGCGAAGACGAATTGCTGTTCGTCATGGGACACGAGATGGGCCATTACGTGTTGGGACATGTCTGGAAAACCATTGGCTTTTTTGCGCTGCTAATCATCGTGACGCTGCTCGCAATTCATCTGACCGCCGGTTGGTTGATCAACAAATACCAGCACCGTTTCGGGTTCAACAGCTTGTCTGATGTGGCGTCGCTGCCGCTGATCATCCTGCTCTTTAGCGTGTATTTCTTTTTGGTGACGCCGATTGCCTTGGCCTATACGCGGGCAAGCGAACATGAATCCGACCGCTTCGGACTGGAAATCACGCGCAACAACCACGCGGCGGCAACGGCCTTCGTCAAATTGCAGGAAGAAAATCTGGGCGTGCCGCGTCCGCATATTCTGGTCAAACTTTGGCAAGCCAGTCATCCAACGCTAGGCGAGCGTATAGATTTCTGTAACGCCTATCGCCCGTGGGAAGAAGGCGCACCGATGTATTACGACCATCTATTCAAACAGGTGAAATAAGCCGCCCGCACCACATTGGCGTGGCGACATTCGCCAGAACACCTATGAAGTTACAATTCGACATCAACGGAACCACGTTGGACGCGGAGTTCAGCGTCAGCGACAATCAGGCACAATTGCGTCTGACAGACCAAACGCACGAGGCGTTTGTCAGCCAGCCAGAACCAGGGCTATTAGTCCTGCATCTCAACCAGCGCGTGTATCGCTGTACCGTGGAGCGCTCGCCGAGCGGCGCTACGGAAATCGTAGTTAACGGACAGCGCATTCCGGTGGCGGTTTATGACAAAAAGCGTTTGCGCGGAAATGCCGCCGCAGGCGCAGGCAGCGGCGGGCGCGTGACCTTGACTGCGCCAATGCCGGGCAAAATTGTGCGTGTGTTGCTGGCCGCAGGCGCAGAAGTCGCCGCTCAACAAGGTGTGCTGATTGTCGAAGCGATGAAGATGCAAAACGAAGTGCAATCGCCCAGAGCGGGCCAGGTGGTCGAAATCCGGGTCAGCGAAGGACAAACCGTCAATGCAGGCGAAGTGCTGGCGGTAATTGAATAGGCAAGCTACTCGTCAAAACGAACATCGTAGGATTTGGCTGCAGGCTCAACAAAGCGTACCAACAATGCGGCCTCTTCCATTAACGCTGAGCGGTCTTTTTTGGCGAGCTTCTCAAACGGCGTGATAACCAGCGTGGCAGCCGATTTCGCCTTTTCTACTTTCCAAGCCCCGCGCACAAAACCATCTACCAAAATCGTCGCCGCGACACGCAACGCAGGTAAATACACTTGCGGGCGGTTTTCTTCGGCAACCACGCGCGTACGATTACTGTGCGAAAGCAGCAGGTTGTCGAACTCAGGCAGGAAACGCAGCGGCGCAGGAACGTCTTCGGCGGGCAATTCGATGCCGGGCAGATCAAACAGTTCACGTCGGTTTTCGTCACGGTACGTTTGCAGTTCAGGGCGCAATGCTTCAAACGTGTCTTTCAGTTTCAACCCCAGCCAGGTTTGCGCATCAGTCACCGACGCAGGGCCAAACGCGGCCAGATAGCGTTTCACAAACTCCGGCAGAAACTCCTTGGGCGAAATCTTCCGGCCCAGCCACGATTCGGCCAGGGTGAATTCCGGCTTGCTCGGATAGCTCCAACCGGTCGCAATCGGCACTTGGACCAACGGAATGTGCGTCCGCACCGAATAGCGCATCGCACCGACATCTACGTCAGGCAACAGTTCCGCCAGCATGTCGCTAAGGTCAGCAAAAGTGCGCGGCTTTTCCGCAAGGTAAGCGCGCGCGGCGTTCAACACTTTGTCCAAATCAAATTCGCCACGGTCTTTGGCAATGGAACTCGCCGCGCCAGCCAAGAGCGGTTGCAAGGTGGTACGAAACCGCAGGTAATCCTCTGCCGTGACCAGATGCAGCGTGGCGCGGTTAAATGTCGCCTTGACGACCTTGCGGGCGTCAATGAGGCTGGCCAGGTCTTCGCGCTTGAAGTTCTGCAAGCGCGTCCACAATCCGACGTACGGCGCTGACGCCAGTTGCGCCTGCAACCCCACCAGTCGCTCGACGGCTGCCGAAACAGAAATGGTTTCGCGCGCGAGCAACATTTGCCGCGCCAACGTCGCCCGATTCAATTCGCGAAGTTTGAGAATGCGATCTGCCATCGTTGCCGATCTGTGTTACGGCCTCACGTGCGCGGCGTAACGCCCAAGCGCGCTGAGCGGAAACTGATTTCGATACTGGTGATAGTTGATATAGAAATGTCCGGGAAAGCCCGTGCCGGTGAATTCGGCTTCGGGCCAACTGCCATCAGCATTTTGCTGACGCAACAGATATTCGATGCCGCGTTTCACACTATCGCTGTCAAAATCCCCCGCCGCCATCAGGCCCAACAATGCCCAGGCCGTTTGCGAAGGAGTGCTTGGTCCTTTGCCGCGCAATTCCGGTTGTTTGTAGGAGGCACAGGTTTCGCCCCAACCGCCGTCGGCGTTTTGCACACTGCGCAGCCAGTTGGCAGCCTGTTTGACCTGCGCGCAATTCATGTCGAACCCAGCAAACGGCGCAATCGCCCGCAAACCGACAAGCGCCAGATACGTTCCGTAAACGTAATTGACGCCCCAACGCCCCCACCACGCGCCGTCTTTTTCTTGCAGGCTGAGCAAGAACTGAATGGCGCGTTGTACGGCCTGATCGTCATACAGCTTCTCGCCGTGTTTGGCTTGCCAGTGCCCCAACATCTCTAACACGCGTCCGGTCAAATCGGCGGTCGGCGGATCAATCATCGCCTTCAAATCGCCATAGGGCATCTGGTTCCACAAATCCTGTGTGTTGTCTATGTCGAATGCCGCCCAACCGCCTGCGCGGCATTGCATGGACATCACCCAGGCAGTTGCGGCACGACAGGCTTCGAGCTTGTACTCGTCGTCATCCAGCTTCATGGCCAACAACGCCATGATCACAGCCGCCGTATCGTCTACGTCAGGGTAATAATCGTTGAAGAACTCGAACGCCCAGCCCGCCGGTTTGCCGTCGCGGTTAAACACAGCCCAGTCGCCATAGCGAAAGATTTGTTTGGTCAACAACCATTCGCCTGCCGCCTGCACGCGCGCATCAGTAGCCGCAATGCCTGAATCCAACAGCCCTGTCAGTCCCAACGCCGTGTCCCACGTCGGCGAAATGCACGATTGCAAGCGCAGATACTGGGGCAATTCCGAATCGGCCAGCGTGCCTTCTTCAATGCAAAACCGGTCGAGCGCATCCAAACCGCGTTTGAAATACGGGTGCTTGGTTGAATAGCCGAGCACCTGAAACATCAACAGCGAATTGATCATCGCCGGAACAATGCCCGCCCAATCTCCGGGCGTATCTTGCCGCTCAATCACCCAGCGTTCGGCGGCGTCAATTCCCTGCTGTCGTTTGGGCACAAAGCCCGCACGATCCAGCGCCTTCAGAATGCGATCCGCCGTTAAAAGCAAAGCGCCGACAATGGTGCGGTCATTGTTTTTAAGTCTTGTATCCGCCGTGGCCTGCGCGCCGGTGTCATACAGTTCATCAGCCCGCACGCCGACATCATAGACAGGCTTTTTGTCCAGCACGACCAACAGTGGCACCGTCGAAGAGCGCGCCCAACTCGCCATCGTGTAAATATTGAAGGGGAACCACGACGGCAAAAACATAAACCAGGGCGGCAACGTCGGCAGCCCTTCCCACGGGTAAGCGCCAAACAGCGCCAGATGCAATTTGGTAAACACGCGCGCTTTGGTCAGCCCGCCGCGCGCCAGAATAAATTTACGCGCCTGTTGCATCGGCACTTCATCCGGCGCGTGCCCGGCCAGCTTCAGGGCAAAGTAAGCTTCGATGGTGGTGCTGATTTCGCCGCCGTCGCCGTAATACAACTCCCAGCCGCCGTGCGCGCGTTGTTCGCGCAACAGGTAGCGCGCCATCTGTTGGATTTGCGCTTCGCGATCTTTGCCGTTGCTACGCCGATTGCGCGGATCAGCAGCAATCAAAATGTGGTGCAGCATGATGTATTCCGCCGTCAGCGTGACGTTGGCTTCCAGTTCAGCCCACCAATAGCCTTCCAGGTTTTGTTGCGCCAGCAGGTAGTCTTGAGCGCGGCGCAGCGCATCGGTCAAACGGTGTTGCGGGGACGGGGTAATAACAGTTTGCGGTGTACTCATCAGAATTGCATTGTTAATCAGGATTGCGCAGCAGGTAGCTGACAATCAGCGGCGTATCTTCCTTGAGGTTTTTCAGGCCGCCACGTACGCGGTTTGAGCGCAAGTAAAGATCAAGCACGCTGTCCGCCAATGGTTCCAGACGCGGGCTTTTGGCTTGTTGCCAGAATTCTTCGCGCGCGCGCATTTCGGCAAATGGCTCTGGCGCGATCTGGCCGCGCAAATCATCCGCCATCGGACGATCAGTCTCTGCCAGCGCGTCCAGCACCTTGGCCGCGTGCACAAAACCTGAATAGCGCACATACGGATCATTGGTTTTGATGCAGACGATAAACGCGATGAAGTTCGCTTCTTCTTCGCGAGCATAGCCGCGCTGGTGCGCTTTGCCGTGCGCAATGGCAAATGGCAATTCAATGTCGGGAATATTGCTGTTATAGGTGACTTCGCCTGAATACGGGTTATAAAGCCCATTCAAGCCGAACCAGCTCAGCAGCGGTGAGATTTTCAATGCCTTCGGCGGTCCGAATCCGCCCTGACTGGCATCGCCCAACAGGGTTTCGTTCTGAAAGGCGTTTTCGATCAACTGATACATCTTCGGATGGCTGATGGTCATCGTGTTGTCGGCTCTGGCTTCCGGGCCTTCGCGCGCAAAAAAGTAATTGCGATTGATGCCATCCACGATGCGACGCCCGGCCTCGGTTAGCTCGGCGGCTCCGGATGGGCGACTATCCAGATTCAGCTTTTCATCCAGCGGAATGCGCTGAAAGTTCAGCCCCCACATGATCAAAAACACGGCAAAGCCTGCGCTCAACAACCAGGCGACGTGCAAGATCAGCACCTTGATCACGTCAATGAATCGCGTCTGACGTTTGATAGCGCGGAACAAATACCAGGGAATCCACAAACCAAACCATAACAGCACCAACACAACCAGCACTTCGCCCAATGAGAAGCTGAAGAATTTGGTGATTACCGACATCCAGCGCACCAGGTAGTAATAGAAGTACTGACTGTAGAGCAGCTCAGTCACTGTCGGCATCAGGCTGGCAGCCGTTTGCACGCCCAACCCGAGCAACAACCACAAAACCGCGCGCCAGAACATCGAACGAATCGAAATACCGACGCTTTCGCCGCCGTCGGCGACTTCTACGATTTCGGGTTCGATCTCCTCCTTCGGCTGTTGCACGATGATGACAGGAGGGCGAATGGGAAACTTAGCCATAGTTTTATTGCACGATAGCGTCTACTTCAATTTCGATCAGCATGCGGTCATCAATCAACCGCCGAACTTCGACCATCGTCGCGCAAGGTTGAATGTCGCGAAAGAATTCGCCGTGCGCGCGACCGTATTCTTCCCAACGCGCGATGTCGGTGACAAACATTCGCGTCCGCACGACATCTTTCAGACTCGCGCCCAACGCCGTCAGGGCGCGTTCGATGTTGCGAATGACTTGCACCGTCTGGGCATACGCATCACCAATACCCACAATTTCACCGGCTTCATTGGTCGCCGTCGTGCCGGTAACAAAAACCTGTTGCCCCAAACGGATGGCGCGGGAATACCCCACAATGGATTCCCACTTCACCCCGGAAAAGTATTGCTGTTTTTCTGCCATGCGTATCGTTGAAGAGAGTCTCAGGATTCTTCCGCCTTCAGCCGCACCGGACGCCGTTTGGCCGTAATCAGATCGAATAAACTGACGGGCATAATGCGCATCAGTTTCATCACCAGCGAAGGCATCAGCGGAAAACGAATGACGCGGTCGCCAGCCACCAATCGTTCCAAGATCAAACGCGCGGAGTCTTCTGCCGACATTGCAAACGGCATGTTGCCAAACGATTCAGTCATGGGCGTTCGCACATAGCCCGGTTCGATGGTCACCAGTCGAATGCCTTGCTGTCGCAATTCACCGCGCAATCCGTCAAACAAAGTCGAAAGTCCGGCTTTGGTCGCACAGTATCCCGCCGATCCCGGAATGCCACGATCTCCGGCCAGACTTGAAATCGCCGCAATCGTTCCGCCGCCTTGTTGTTGCATGAGTGGCAGCAACTCTTCCAGACAGTAAGCGACACCCAACAGATTGGTGCGCAACAATCGTTCAAACCGGCTGGCAATGAATTGTGTGGCGCTGGTCGCTTCGCTGATACCGGCAGAAAGTATTGCCAGATCAATGCGGCCAAAATGGTCTTTGGCGCTGGTCACCGCGTGTTTGACTTGCACCGGATCGGTCACGTCGCACGGCAGCGCCAGCGCGCGAATGCCCGCGCGTTCGACGTCTGACACCAGCAGTGATAATTGCTCTTGCCGACGCGCCGCCAATGCCAGTTCGTAGCCGTTTGCCGCCAGCTCTTGCGCCAACGCCAGCCCGATCCCGCTCGAGGCTCCGGTAATAAACGCGATCTGCTTCATGACCTGCCGAATCTGTAGAAAAACCTTGAGAAATGTCCCGAGAAATATCCAGAGAAATGCTTGATAGACGGGCAGATAATAAAAGCCACCGGCAAGCATTGCAACTCACCGGTGGCGGGTGGATTTCATTCGTTCTGAGGAATGGTTAGTTATGCGTTCCGTCCATCATGCAATAGTCGCCCACGCCATTCGGGCCATTCAAATTGTGATAGAGGTTGCGCTGAATCAGAAAGTCGCGATTCCCCAAGTGCAAGTTTGCCCAGGAGCCGTTGGCCACTTGATACTGCGAATGGCCAAACGTCCAGGCGCACTTATCGGCGTTTTCCGCCCCCGCACTGTCATACCAAGCGTTCAGATCAGGGTCTGTAACAGCCTCTTCCAGCTCGTGCATCAACACAGAAAGCATTCCGTCTACGCCTGGATTGTTGTTTGGGCTGATAGACTGAGCAGCGCAGGACGTGATGCACCGGGCAGCATTGCCAACAAACGAATATCGGATTTTGCCAGGCGTGATGGTTCCGTATGTGTGCCAACCGCAATACCGCGTGCAAAAGCCGGAAGTTGTGGTGACATCCGATGACGTCAACACGAAATACACACCGCTGGTATTGTACGGCAACCGGCCTGAGGTGATGGCGCTCGTCACAATGGTTTTGATGTCAGCATCTTTCAAACGTGAGCCACGAGAATAGGCATCGCTCGTTTCTGTACCGACATTTACAATCCCAGTTACGCCCGGATAGCTGGTGTTGATTGCATAGTGTGCAGATCCGCTGATGTTGTTCACGAAATCACGCACAATTTGTTGGCCGCTGGGGATGTCTGTCCCATTCCCACGATTCCAGTTACCATACCAGATCAGGTATACGGTGGGAGTCGCGATGACAGGTCCACCGTGATTGGTAATAGGGCTCGTAGCAGTTGTACCGCCCGTCGTCAGCGCCAACCCGACATTGTGTGGATTGCCGTTCGGGCGATGCAAAACATCGGGTTGTTGTCCATTTCCATTTCCCTGGCCTTGCACGCTGACATAGTAAAATCGTGCGCCAGCCACCAAAGCGATTAGCAAACATGCACCGAGAAGTTTCTTCATTTAGTTTTCCTTTCTGAGATAGGGTGATCCGTACCAGGCATCTTTACGCACCAGCGAAACAAGTACGACTGTCAGAGAGCTTGCCCTCTACCGCCAGCATTTATTCAAATCAATCATTTCATCTGGCGCCTGAAAGACCCTGTTTGTTCAAGAAGCAGGCCAAAAAACATCGAAGACTCCGATCAAACAGAGCTGATCGGGCATTTCGTTTCTGACTTGATGGGTTGATCTGTCGCGGACCGGACGGGAATAGAACCGGTCTATGTTAGGAGGGATTTCGATCTGTGCGGTGGGCCACGCTCAAATGTAGCTTGTGGACAATCTACACTTGGGGTGCGTTCAAACACCGTTGATTGAAGAGGACGAGGAAAAATAGAAAGGGAAGACCCCAATCCATTCGCAACCCAATCATCCTGCTCACGATCTTCCAGGTTGTCGGTGCGATCATCTTCCTGAAATAGTGCAGTCTGCCAAAGCGAGGTGGGAAGCCCGTCACCAACAACGTGTGGTAACAAAGTGACTGGCAATAATATCTGACAAGATGATATCTCGGCGGGTTTAACAACAGTGAGGTTAAAACAGAGCAAGAGCCCAAACAGCGATAAAAAGAACGCTAATAACGTCTTGATATTTGACTGTGAGCGCCGCCGCATAATCTCAACTCACCAACTCCCAGAAAACGCCTGGGCTTAACCAGTTACAGGAGCTCGGAACCTCGCTAGCGCGATTCCATCCTTATGCAGTGTGTTACGAAAGGAAAAGGTGTGATCAAAAAAGTTGCAGTCGTTTACCAAAGCGGGCGGAGTATAGGTGAAGAAACTACTATCAGCAAGCGTAGATTGGAGAAACTTATAAAACCTTGAAATGGCTGGGTCAGCACTCACTGTTGCAGTTCACTGCTCCAGTTCACCACGATGTTCAGTCGCGTGGGTGATTGTTCCTGCTCGCTTTTGATCAAGACAAAACGTTGTCCGTCTGACGAGACATCAAAAGTCGGCAGCAAGGTGACAGTTTCAAGGCGCGACTGTCCCGCCACAACGACACGCGGCGACGAAGCTTTGAATCCGGCGGACGAATCAATTGCCACCGACAAAATCTTGTCGCCTGCGCGATAAAACAGTTCCCTGCCGGAACGCGCCCAAACCGGTTCGATGCCGCCTTCGGTAGAGATTTGCCATTTGCCGTGCAAGTCAGGAAATGATTGTACAAACACCTGCCATTGGCCGGTGTCTTTCACGGTATAGGCTAACCAGCGTCCATCGGGGGAAAGCACCGGTTGCGCTTCGTCGGCGTCGGTACGCAACAGCGGTTGCGGATTGCGCTCAGCCGCTGGCGCGCGCAAATCCAGACGCCAAACATCACAGCGCGTCGCCGAATCAACTTCCCAAAAGATCAGCGTATTGCCATCAGGCGTGACCGAACCCGGAAATTGAATATTGTTGCTTTGCGTCAGGCGCTCGCCGTTGTCGCTGCCGTCAGCGGCCTTCCAATACAAATTCAACGGCGAACCGTTTTGGTCAGAGGTGTAAATAACGCGCCTGCCATCCAGCGTCCACAGCGGCGCCAGGCTGGTTCCGGCAAAGGTCAATCGCTTGAATGCGCCTGCCGCCAGTTCATAACTCCATAGATCAGAGCCTTCATTTAGTAATCCGAACGCCAGACGTTCACCATCCGGCGCAAGCCGTGGCGTCCAATAATGCTGCGCTTTTTCGGTGATGGCAGTTGTTTGCCCTTGGCGGTCAACCCAAATCAGCCGCCGATCGGTTTGCCGCGCCTGTTGCGGCAAATACAGCAGCAACCCGGTTTGCGTGCAATCAAAATGCGCCGCACCGCTGATCTGGCTAACAGCCACCTTTTCCAACAAGATGGTCGGTTGCCCCTGAATCGCCAGACGCCGCACATCAAACGGCACTAACCGCAATGATCCCCGGCTGGCATACAACAGATGCCCTGACGACAAATACCGCGCCCGCGTCGCGCCTGTGATCAGCGTTTTCTTCTCGCCGGTTTTCAATGAAACCGCTGCGATGTCCGCATCACCAGAACCACCGCCGTGCCAGATCGTAAACAAGACGGCTTCATTGCCCGGCAAAACCTCAGGCCAGAAATGCGAACGTTCACCGCGTTGCCAATCCAACGAGGTAATCGCCTGAGCTTTTCCGCCCGTAGCCGGAATGCGAAACAAACCGTCGAAATAGCGCCGCACAAAAACGATCTGGCCATCTTCGCCCCAGCTTGCGCCCAAAGGATCATCCGCCGGACCGCCAATCAGCGTCGGCGCACCACCGCTGAGCGCGACTTTCTTCAACACGCCCGCGGCAAAAAAGCCCAGCCATTGTCCGTCTGGCGAAAAGAAGGGCCCCACGCCGCCTTCGGTGCCGGGAATCGGCGTGGATTCCAATTGATCGAGCGTTCGCATAAAGAGCTGATAGCGGCCTTCGCGTCGGCCCACGTGCACTAATCGCCTTCCGTCTGGCGACAGCCGGAATGTCTGAAACAGATCAAGTTCGGGCGGGATGGCCTCAGAAAGCTCCAAACTTAAGCGCATGGTTGTATCTGGCAGCGATTTCGCGGGCCGCAACCATAACCAGACGGCCAACAAAATGGCCGCCGCACAGAGCAACAGCGCGAGCGCTAACACGCCTCGTCCCTGCAACGGCGCCCCCGGCCTGGCGGCAATCGCGCTCACAAATGCAGAAAGCGGCTCAGCCGGTGCAGGCAAAGAATCATTTGTGGAGGGAGCAACCGGAACTGAAATGTCTTCCGGCGTGGTGTCTGTTTGCGGCGGCTTGGTTTGAATGGCAGCGATCAAACGATACCCGGTTTTGGGGATGGTCTCGATCACGGTTTGCGAACGGGCGTCGTCCGCCAGGACTTTGCGCAGCTCCGAGATTGAGCGCGACAGCACTTGCTCACTGACAAAAACATCTCCCCACACGGCAGACAGCAATTGATCCCGCGTCACCAATTGTCCGGCGCGACCGGCCAGACACAACAACACGCGCATGATTTTTGGCTCGATCTGGAACGACTCAGTGCCGCGCGAGATACGATTCAACTGGGGTTGGATAAAACAATCCCCCAGCCAAAACTCGCGTTCGGCCATTGGCTCGTTGTCAGGCTCGTTCACCAAAAGTTCTGCCATGCGCGTCCTGCATCGAAAAAGTTGGGAAAAACAGGCGGCAGTATAACTGTCCGTCTCCATTCGTTAAACAATTGCCAGCCAGTGAGTTACCTTTGCATACGATGCCGCCCTTACAACTTCCTCAGAAAAACCTGCGAAAAATTAGTGCGCAAGCTCAGGCTATTTCACCAACCTTAAGCTATGAACACCGCCCAGGAGGAAACTATGAAACCAATCATCGGTCACATGTTCGTTTTGCTTTTCACGTTGAGCGCCGTTGGCTTGCTGGGCGTTCAGGCGCAAAAACAGAAGCCGTCTGAAAGTTCTCAGTCTGCTGCTGGCTGGCCAGTGTATGGCCGCGACGCAGGCGGGTCTCGCTATTCGCCGTTGAGCCAAATCAATCGCGACACCGTCAAACATCTGAAAATGGCCTGGAGCTACCGCACCGGAGCCAGCGAACTCAAAGGCAACCCGACACGCAATGCCGCCTTTGAAGCAACGCCGATTCTGGTGGACGGCAAGTTGATCTTTCCCACCCCCTTCAACCGGGTGATTGCCCTCAATCCGCAAACCGGTCAGGAACTGTGGGCATATGATCCGCAAATCAACCTGAACCAGCATTATTCCGAAGTCACGTCGCGCGGTGTGTCGGCTTGGCCGACGGTGAATGACTCGCGCAAATTGTCGCGCCGCATTTTTGTGGCGACGCTGGACGCCCGCTTGATTGCGCTGGATGCCGCAACCGGCAAGCTCTGCCCGGACTTTGGCGCAAACGGACAGGTAGATTTGACGCGCGATGTGCGATGGGTCGAACGCGGAAATTATCAGGTCACGTCTCCGCCTGCGATCATTGGCGATGCGGTGATCGTCGGTTCGGCCATCGGCGACAATCGCGGCGTTGAATTGGAACGCGGCGTTGTGCGCGCTTATGACGCCATCACCGGCAAATTGCGTTGGAGCTGGGATCCGATCCCGGCCAATTCAAACGATCCGGCCCGGCAAACCTGGGCAGGCGACAGCGCCAGCAAAACCGGCGCGGCCAACGCGTGGTCAATCATTTCCGTGGATGAAACCCTGGGCCTGGTTTATGTGCCAACCAGCAGTCCCAGCCCGGATTTTTACGGCGGCGAACGCAAAGGTGACAACCGTTACGCCAACTCCGTCGTGGCCTTGCGCGCCACGACCGGAAAGCTCGTCTGGCAATTTCAGGTGGTGCACCACGATTTGTGGGATTACGACGTTGCTTCACAGCCGATGTTGATCAACGTCAAACGCGGTCAACGCAACGTTCCCGCCGTCGCCATCGGCACCAAAATGGGATTGCTGTTTTTGCTTGATCGGCGCGATGGCAAACCGCTGTTCCCGGTCGAAGAGCGCCCGGTGCCACAAACAGATGTTCCCGGCGAACAGACGTCGGCGACACAGCCGTTTCCCAAATTGCCACGTCCACTGACACCCCATCAACTCAAAGCCGAAGACGCCTGGGGATTGACCGATCAAGAGCGCACATACTGTCGCGACAAGATCGCCAGTTTGCGCAACGAAGGCATTTACACGCCGCCCAGTCTGAAAGGCACCGTGGCGATTCCCGGCAATGTCGGGGGCATGAATTGGAGCGGGATGTCGTTTGATCCTGTGCGCCAATTGCTTTTCGTCAACACCAACAATCTGCCGTTTGAGGTCAAGCTGATCCCGCGCGACGACTATCTCAAGCTGCGCGAAACGGGCGCGACCAACCGCGTCAAAGGTGAATTCGGGCGGCAAACCGGCACGCCGTATGCGATGTATCGCGAACCGTTGCGTGCGCCGAGCGGCGCGCCTTGCATTGCTCCACCGTGGGGAAAACTTGCGGCGGTTGATGTCGTGACCGGTGAAATTCGCTGGGAAGCGCCGCTCGGTCGTATTCCGCAACTCAGCTTGCTGGGAGAAAAATCTGCGGCGTGGGGTTCGATCAATCTCGGCGGCGCAGCCGTCACCGCTGGCAATTTGTTGTTCATCGCTGCTGGCATGGACGACAAGCTGCGCGCCTTTGATGTCGAAACCGGCAAGCTGTTGTGGGAAGGCCAACTGCCCGCCAGTGCACAAGCCGCGCCAATGACCTATGAAGTCAACGGCAAACAATTCGTCATCATCTGTGCAGGCGGCCACGGCAAACTCGGCACCAAAATGGGCGATTCGGTGGTAGCGTTTGCGTTGCCTTGAGTTCCGCTCTCTCGCCATTCAACTCCCTGAACTGGTAAGAACCTCACTGAAACGAAGTGGTAAAAAGAAAGCTTGAAACACATCAGCGAAGTGCGCCTTACCAGTTCAGGAGGCAAACAATGAACACGCATTCTGGTATTCGCATTGACAGAATCCCCATCGAAGGATTGACCGGCTTGGTTTTCGTTCTGGGAATTATCACCCTTGGCCTGATCGCTCTTCCCCCATTCCGTTGGTTGACACTGATCAGTATCACCGGCGGCGCTCTTGCCGCAGCGCTGTTGCTGCTTTGGCGCAAATATCGCTAGGGGCGCAACCGGGTAAACACGACCAGGCTTGTCGCGCATTCGCCAGCGCGCCCAGACTTTCACTGGTACGAAAGCCAAATTCCGTCGGCCAAAGCTCGGCCTGCCTATCAACTCAGCAGTTTCAACCTTGTAAGGAGAACATCCACCATGCTTCGCCGTATCCCACTCATGTTTTTGTTTCTCTCTCTCGTTGCCCTTAGTGCAACGGCACAAAATCCGCCATCGGCTTCGCCTGCTGCCCAAGATGGGCAGTCCGCCAGCAAGCCGTCGCCCATCGTAGATAAGGCGCCGCCTGCGGAATTGAGCAAAGAGAAAATCCCGGCTGGAGCCAAAGTCTATATCGCGCCCTTGAATGGTTATGAATCATTTCTGGTGGCGGCCATCGTGAAAAAGGAAACCCCGGTCATCGTCGTCAACAGCCCGGATAAAGCCGATTATTCCATCACTGGTGTTTCAGAATCAGTGCAGGCTGGTTGGGCAAAAATGCTTTTTATGGGCTCGCAGCAAAGCAATGAACAGGCCAGCATCGTCATGACCAATCTCAAAACCGGTGTGGTCGTCTGGGGTTACAACGTCAACAAAACCAATTCGTACAAGGGAAAACAAAGCTCTTCGGAAGCTTGTGCGAAACACCTGAAAGCCCGTATCGAAGGGAGGGAATAATGAACAGAAAAATGTTTTCGCTGATTGCCTTGCTGTTGCTAGCCACGCTTAATGGCTTCGCGCAAGAAACGACCAAAGCCATTCCTGCTGGGGCCAAAGTCTTCATCAACCCGATGAAGGATGAATACGAAAAATTCCTGACAGATGCATTGAAAGTCAAAAAAGTGCCCCTTGAAATAGTCACGGACAAAAGCCAGGCTGATTTTGAAATCACCGGCACCTCAGAATCGAAAAAAGCCGGAGCAGCCAAAATCATCATGATGGGTTCCTGGCGTTCCAGTGAGCAGGCCAGTATTACGGTGACCAATCTGAAAACCGGGGAGTCCGTCTGGGCCTACTCGGTAAACAAATCGGATTCCGCCCACGGCAAACGCAGCACCGCGGAGGCCTGTGCCAAGCACTTGAAAGAAAAAATCGAAAAAGGGAAATAAAAAACCGCCAGGTACTCTTCTTCATTGCCTGTAAAGAGACAGGTGATTTAGACGCCCAAAACAAAACGCCGCTTGGTCAGATGACCAAGCGGCGTTTTGTTTTGAGCAATTAACGAGCGTTCTTTCGCCAACCAGAAATGCGGTTAGAACTTATACCGCACCGCAAACTGAACCGTGCGCGCGGGAATCGTCGTGCTGACCGAACGCCCGACGCTGGGTGCAAACAACTGGCGCGCCGGAATGCCAAAGTGAGTGCGGTTGAACACATTGAAAAACTCCGTGCGGAATTCCAGCGATTGCGCCTCTTTGAAGCGGAAGAATTTGTTCAGTGCCAAATCCATATTGGCCACACCCGGCGCGCGGAAGGTATTACGCCCCACCGCTCCGTTGCTGCCCGCTGCCGCCAACAATGCGCGTTGTCCAGCAATCGTCGTGGGGAAGCTGTAACGCAATGCGCCGTCATTGACTTCGCTGATACCCGCCAGCGAATTCAACCGATCCGTCAAATTGCCATCCAGGTTGACGTCTACGCTGGAAACAAAGGTGAACGGCTGCCCCGTTTGCAGCGCAACGATGCTGGCCAATTGCCAACCGCCCAGCGCTTTGTTTTGCCGCCACAGGGGCAAATCCCACACGAAGCTGCCCGCAAACCGATGCCGCACGTCGAAGTTGGCATTGCCGCGTTCGCCTGCGCGGTTGAAGCTGTTTTGCGGCAATCCGCGCGCACCGGCCAGATCGAAGATGTCTGAAACTTCGTCAATCGCCTTGGCCCAGGTATAAGCCGTGGTGAATTTGAAACTCGGCGCCAGGCGCATCGAAGCTTCAGCCTGCAATGCGTGGTAGCTGGAATTCGCGTCGGATTCGATGGAGGTAAACGCGCCCAACAACGGGAACGGACGCCCCGTGTTGAGTCCCGGCGAACTGAAAAATCCGCGCAGGTTCAGATCACCGCCAGCGATGGCGCTGGTCACCACCGGAATCACATTCGGCCCCAGGTTCGGCGTGGTGAAACCCAACAAATGCGCGCCGCGTGTGCCGACATACGCCACCGACGTCAGCAGCCCAGGCAGCATTTCGCGCTCGAACGTCAGGCTCCAATGTTGCGCATACGGTGTCACAAGCCCCGCATTCGGCAACACAAAGCCCGGCACAACCGGCGACACATTGCTGGTCAGCCCGGTCAAATTGCGGAAATCCCGGTTAATGATCTGGTTGATGTTGAACAGAATCTGCGCCGGATTGTTGCCCAACTGCCCGTTCAGGTTCAGCCGGTTGAGCGTGCCGCTGGCGGCCAATCGCGCCGGGTTGAACGGATTGAACGCGCAGCCCTGCAAGCGGGCTTCGCGCGTACAGAAATCGTTGATGGCGTTCAACCCCAGGCTGGCCAGATTGACCGTCAAAAAGCGCGGAAACACGCTGCGCGATTGGCTGATGACTGCGCCCGGAATCTGGTCATAGTAAATGCCATAGCCGCCACGAATCACGGTTTTGTTGTCGCGGAACGGGTCCCAGGCAAAGGCGATGTGCGGCGCGATGTTATTGCGATCGGGTTTGAAGATGTTGACGCGTCCGGCCAGATACCGTTCAAAGCCGGAAACGCCATACAAGCGTTTTTCTTCGGCAATGAATGCGGCGACTTCCGGCGCGGTAAACGACGATTCGATACGGTCATTCACTTCGCTGGGCACGCTGTTGAGTTCATAGCGCACGCCAAACGTCACTTTGAAATTCGGCGCAAGATTGATGTGGTCTTCAGCAAAGAGATTGCCTTGCCAGAAACGCAACCCGATGGTCGCGTCGGGCGTCAGCGCCAGCGTTTGGAAAAAGCCCGTTGCTGCGCCAACCGCCATCAAATCCACGCCGGTGTAAAAGTCTTTTGCGCCGGAAAGAAAGCTGTTGAAACCCAATTGACGGCTAACATCCAGCGTGCCGTTGAACACTGCAACTGGGCGGAAGTTGCGTTCCAAATTGCTGTTGAGTTGCGTGCGGCGGAAATCGGCTCCCGCCAAAACGTGATGGCGGCCTGCGTTGTAACTGACGGTTTCGGCAATCTGGAAGGTGTTATTGGCGCGCTGTTGCGGGAAGTTATAGACATCCACGCCCAACGGACTGAAGCCCGAAAGCAGCACTTGTCCGATGGGGTCTGTGCCTGTGCCCAGTCGCAAATCGCCTTCGGTGTCGTCAAACAGGAAGTATGTCGGCGCGGAACCAGGCAAGGTGCCGTTCGCAAAAGATTTCGCGTTCAGCAAAAAGCGTTTGTCAGCCGCATTGCCAGTGTTCAGCTTGGAAGAAAGCAGGAACGACTGAAACGGCGCGCGGACTTCGTCAAAGCCAAGACGCGTGCGGCCATAGGAAAAGCGCAACGTATGCGACACCTGATCGTGCAATGCTCCGCTCAGGGTCAACGCGACGTTTTGCGTGCGTACGTTGGCGCGCAACGTTGAAAAGAGCGCTTCGCCAGTGACGGGTAACGTCGTATCGTCGTCGGTCACGTTGTAGCGCGCGGCAAAATTCTGTTGCCGTTGCCGGAACTGAAACGCCTGATCGAAGCGGAACGAGGCGATTTCGCCACGAGCGTCATTGGGCAGCACAATCGTGTAAGTGTTATCGCCATACGGCCCGCGCGGATTGTTCGCAAACGGAAACAGGCTCAGGAATGAATCGCCTTTGGCGGCGGTGGGAAACACAGAATTGCCTGCCAGCCTCAAACCGGTGTCACCGCTATTCAAGAAACCGCGTTCGGCGACGGTCGGCACGGCAAAATTCGATTCTTTGGTCGAATTCAATTGCCGGTGTTCATACGACAACAAAAAGAAGGTTTGCCGTTTGGACAACGGGCCGCTGAGCACTGCGCCGTATTGGCCGCGTGTGTATGCGTCTTCGCCGCCAACCGGATTGGCAAAACTGAGCGGGCGTGTACCGGCGTTGTCCTGCACCTGAATGGCTGTGCCGTCCGCACGGCGCAAGGTGAAATTGGCGGGCGCGTTTGCCGTCGTCAGGTCAAACGCATCGCGCGCGCGCAAATTGCGGTCGGTGTAAAACCCATACAGCGTGCCGTGGAATCCTAATCCGCCGTAACGTGACACGACGTCTACCTGTCCGCCCAGATTGCGACCGTATTGCGGACGCGACAGCAACGTCGCGATGTTGAATTGCTGCACGGTTTCGATAGGTTGCGGAATCAAAGACGTAAACCCTTGCCGTCGCACGCCCACATCTTCGTCATTGTTGTCTGAACCGTCTACGGTGAAGTTATTGCCACGCGAACGCAGCCCGTTGACGGTGAACTGCCCGGAAGTGCCAACGCCTGCGCCAATGCCGGGGCCAGTCGTATTGCCGATGGCTTGTGGCGACGGCGCGACGCCAGCCGACAACAGCGCCAATTGATCAAAGCTGCGCACGCCTGACAGCGGCAACGCCCAAATGACGGATTCGTCCAGATTCAAGCTACGAGCGGCATCCTGCAAATTCACCAATCCCACGACGCCAGCCGTTTTGGCCTGTATCGGTGCGGGTACCGTCGCAGCCGCAGCCGTCGCGGCTGTCGCACGACGGAGTTGCAAGGGCGGCGGACGAACGGACGTCGTTTGCCGAAAGACAATCGGATATGCCTGCAAAGCAGAAGCCGGTGTGGCTTCGAACCCATCCGCCGAAGCGGCAATGTCGTAATCGCCCGGGCGTATGAAATCGAACGTATATCGCCCGGTAGCATCCGTGCGTTTGATCTGTTCGGTGCCCGTCAGCACGTTTCTGATTTTGACGACGGCATTGGGAATGCCTGCACCGGTGTTGATGTCATTGACGACGCCTTCGATAGCGCCGGTGTTTTGCGACTGCGCCCAGGCGGTCTGCACGTCCGGTGTTCCCCACAGGCCGAGCAATAGCAACGAAAGCATTGCTCTCACGAAACCTCTGAAGATTCTTTGCGGCATGAAAACTCCTTTTCCTCTTTACAATTCATCGGTGAATTTTCGGCGCCCGAAACTGGCTGAGCGCTGACGGCGGGGGAAGCCGATCCTGAGTGGTACTGCTTGTGATTGTCGCGTTGAAACGGCGCGGCGCCCGTGGCTTTCCGTTTACAACCTACCGTTTCACTTTGCACTGCTCGTCAATCGCGACACGTGGAATGACCAAAAACTGTTCGAAGATGAAAAACTCGGCATCATTACTGGATCGCAATCCGATCCCGCCTTTGTCAAAGGTGTAATCCGTGAAGGTTTTGCCGAGCGACATGGTTTTTGCGCCGTTGGGCGTGTTGACTTCGATACAAGCCCAAAACTTGCTGCCTTCGCCAGCCAACTGAATGCGAAATTGCTCATTGGCGCGCTCAATGTCTGGCGGGATGACGCTGGCGTCTAGTTCTTCCAGCTTGCCATCCACGACGCGCGAAAAGACCAGACGACGTTCGCCGCGTTTGCTTTTCGCGGTGGTCAGCTCAAACAAGTAGTAATTCTTCTGGTCGCGCGCCCGCACCACCCAGGCCGCGCCTTTGCCGTTGAGCAAACGCAGATGGAAAAACAAAGTGAAGTCGCCATAAATGCCGAAATCGCGATTGGGGCGTTTGACGCTTTTGAGCAGCGCCAGATTATTGCCGCGCACTTCGACGCCGACATCGTTTTTCAGCGTCCATTCTGCCGGTTGCGCCGGAAACCAATCCTTTTTGCGCTGGCTGAATTCAGAATTGCCCTCGGAATCTTCGACAATCGAAACCAGATTGATCGGCTCGCGCACTTCCCGTTTGTCGAGCGAAAACGTAACCGCCCGTTCGGTGGTTTCAAACCCGAAGAGCTCCAGACGGATTTTGTGTTCGCCGAGCAACAAGCCGGGAATGCGCAAATTGCCATCGCTGGCTACCTGCTGCTCTCTGTTTTCGCCGTCCACATATACGCGCGCGCCAGGCGTCGAATTGATGATCAAGGTACCCGTCACGCGTTCGAGCGGCATGTTCCACAGATTGGGCGGCTGTTCGCCCGGTCCGACTTCCAGGTTTTCCGGCTTTACTTCGATTTGCTCGGCGCGTGAAAGATAGCCCGTGCGGCTGACTTCGATTTTGTGTCCGCCAACGGGAATGCGCGGAATGCTGACCATTCCTTTTGCGACTTTCAGATCTTTGGGCAACAGTTCGCGCTCGTCCAAACGGATTTTCCCGTCGAACGAATTTTCCTGCGTGTCGGTCATCAATGTGATGGTGCCGTATTTGGAAAGCGGAATGATTTTGCCGGTCGAAACGTCATTAGCCACGACGTCGAGCTCTTCGGTAGCTGGCTCATAATCCAGCAGCTTGATTTCGACGCGATATTTGCCGGGCGCGAGTTTGGGAATGTTGACCAGCCCATCCTGATCCGCAGTGGCGCGAATCGGTGGCCGTTTGCCTTTCAACGCCGTCAACGTCACGCCTGCTTTGGGGACAGTGCTGAGCGCCAGATAGCCTTCGTTGGGACGAAGATAAACGGTTCGTTCATTGCCGGGCCGTGTCGGGTCTTTGATCTTCACGGCGCGTCCGACATCCAAAGCGCCCGACGTCCCAGCTTTGGTGCCGCCAGAATTTCTGTCAGAGGCTTTCTTGCCAACGTCAACCTGAGCCGAAACCGACGGAGCAGACAACCATAGCCACAAGACAGCCCAAGCCATTCCGAGCGCCAGCCGTCGTGCGTGCGCATACGGGACACTCAGCAATTCGGTTTCCTTCGCGTCGCTTTCCTTCACGTCGTTTTCCTTCACGCTCACTTTACGTCCTTGGCACAGCGAAACCCGACTTTGGGAAAAATGACGTCCGCATATTGTTTGGGAACGTCCGGAAAGATTTTCCAACGATAAACCGCCGTGCTGCGCGCAACCTCGTCCACAAAGTTGCCGCCGCGAAAAACCTTGCACGGCGCGCAGGCGGGAATGGGCTGACCGGATTCATAGGTCAAGTAATCGCTTTGCACCCACTCGCTGACATTGCCCGCCAGATCAAACACGCCAAACACCTGATCACGCGAAAAGCTGCCGCGCGCAGTCGGTTTGTCCGCGCCGATATCCACATACGCGGCGCTTTCAATCCAGTCATTCCCCCAAGGGTATAAGTTGTTCTTTTCACCACCCCGCGCAGCAAATTCCCATTCCTCTTCGGTTGGCAACCGCTTGCCTGCCCAACGCGCATACCCTTCTGCGTCTTGCCAGGTGATGTGCGTTACCGGCAACGACTCCAACCCCGGGGGACACGTACGCCCAGTCCAATTTCGCGGAGGTGTCGCGTTTGCGCCATCAACGTAGCGTTTGTATTGCTCGTTGCTGATTTCGTAGCGGTCAAGAAAAAACGGCTTCACTTCCACCGCGTGCGCAGGCCGCTGATCTGCTTCGCCGTCATTGCGGCCCATGGTGAATTTTCCACCGGGAATGTACATCATCTCGCCAAATTCGTTGACGAAAGGCGTCGGCGTAGCTTGCGCGACATTAGGTTTATCCGTTGTGCCGCCCCCCGCATCCGGCCGCAGCAAGAACCAGCCAATGACAGCCAACACAGCCAGGCCAACAACGCCAGCCGCAATCATAGGCAGCTTGCTTTTTGCTGGTTCGTCAGCGGAGCGGCTGCTGGTATGCGACGGACTGCCAGCGGGCGGTTGTAATCGTCCGCTGTCTTCGCGTACGACAGTCTCAAGTTCTGATTCGCGCGGCACCGAAACGGACTCAATCGCCACGGTCGCGCGATTTTCCAAGCTCTCATCTATGACGCTGGTGTCCACGGGGCTGATCGTCGGTTCGCCATCTGCGCGCCGCATCGCCGCGCGCAAGCGTCTGGCCAAATCCGCGGCTGAAAGCTGTCGCGCCCCAGGCGCTTTTTCCAGCGCCTGCATAATTTCGCGCGCCACCACGTCGGGCACATGCGGAGCGACTTGCGTCAACGGCACTGGTTTTTCATACAAATGCTTGACGAAATAGTCTGCCGGGCCTTGACCAGTCAGCGGCGGCACTCCCGCCATCATCTCGTAACCGATGATGCCAATGGCGTAAATATCAGATGCCGGTCCCAATTCTTTGTTCTGACACTGTTCGGGCGACATGTATTGCGGCGTCCCGATGATCTTGCCCGCTTCGGTCAACCGGCGCTGCTGAATGTCATTCGGATCGCTTTCGAGCAATTTTGCGATGCCGAAATCCAGCACCTTGACGATTTCTTTGCCGCCGACCTCTTTCACCATGATGTTTTCAGGTTTCAGGTCGCGGTGAATGATTTTGTTTTGGTGAGCCGATTCGATGGCGTCGCAAACTTGTGCCAGCAATTTGACCGCGCGATGAAATTCAAACACGCCTTCGCGCATCAGATCGCGTAACGAACGCCCCTCGACATACTCCATGACCAGATAGACCAGATTGTCTGTGGTCACGCCGAAATCCGTCACATCAACGGCGTTGGGGTGTTTGATGACGCGAGCCGCGCGGGCTTCCTGGCGAAAGCGTTTGATGGCGTTTTCGTTATTGACCAGCTCCGGGCTGAGCACCTTGATGGCAAATATATCTTCCAGTTCCAGATGCGTGACGCGGTAAACCGTTCCCATCCCGCCTTCGCCGATCATTCCCTCAATGCGATAGCGATTGTCGAGCACCCGTCCAATCAGGGTGCGGCTGATTTCCAACCGCGTGCCGTCGCGCAGACAAAATTGCGTAGGTGGGTAGTAGTTCTCACCGCAAACAGGACATCTCCTGGCTTCCAACATACCGAATCTCCGATGCGCATAGGACTGTTTTGCGGTGGTTGAAGATACTGCGCAGGACTGCCGCAAAACGCGCTGCATTGTACCCTGCCTTTGCAGAGTCTGCTAGTAATAGCCTCCTTTCATTGATTTAAGGACATCGTCTGCAATTTAAGGACATCGTCTGCGCCGTTGGTCGGTCAGCATCTTGGGCTGGCCGACCAACGGCGAGCCCTACTTGATGATCACGTATACAAATGAGGTATCGCTTTGTATGGCGGTGCCGATAACCACTGCGCGATAAGTAAAGCTGTCCAAGCCGCTAACTCCGGCGCGCGGGGTGTAAATCAAATTTGGATTGCTGCCGGTGATGGTTCCGCCTGACGGTGAACTGAGCTGCGGCAAATTCATCTGTCGCCCAAGCGGATCGCTGGCTGACAAAGTGATGTTGCGCGCTGTTCCGGCGCTAGTGATGACGCTGATGTCATTGGCAGTTGGCGCATTCGTGGGCGGTCGCCTGACGCGTACGGCAATGGTGTGCAGGTATTTTTCTCCCGCCCCGTTTGTGGCCGTCAGAAGGACAATGTATTCCCCCTGGCTATTGCCGCCAGGAGCCAGGCGCAAGCTGTAATCGCCATTGCCTTGAGACGACACCGAAGCAAAGCCAACACCGGTGGTCGTGACTTGCACGCTTTGGCCAACCGGCTGGCTGAGCGCAACGAAGCCGAAATCGAGCGTTTGGCTTTCGTTAACGGTCAGACGCGGCGGCGCAATCAGCAGCGGCTGCGTAGGGCTAAGGCGGCCCGGCAACACAATGTCCGCGCCCAGCGACGTGGTCGTGTTGGCCGTAATCGAAACCGGGGTGCGTTGCGTACGATCAATGGCGCGATCCGGACGCATATAACTGACTTCCAGCGTGACGGCGTCGCCGTTTCTCATCACGGGCACGTTTTCCAGCGTGAAGCTGCCATCGCTGCGCGTAAAAGCGCTTTGCCCGCGCGTTTGCACCAGCGCGCGTGTCACCGGACGGCCATCGCTGCCCAACACGCGTCCCGTGACACGAGCCAACGGATACAGCGGTGAAACAAAATAAAAAGTTGTCTGAGTGACGCCATTGCCCGCGTTGTTTTCAAACACGTCAATGCGGCCGTCGCCTGCGACCTGAGCCGTACCGACTTCGTTAAACACCGCGACGGTATTCAAATTCAAAGACCCCTGCACCGGCTGGTCATAGCGGAACAACTTGAGCTGCGTTCCCGAAGGCACGCTGTCCGCATTCGGCAACCGCAATGTGCCGCGCGGCGACATTTGCGCGCCAAACGGTGAAATCTGCGCAATGGCTGAGCTGAAATAACCGGTCGGCATTGCCGCCGGAGCCCGTCCCGATTCAAACAGCGAAATGGCCAGACGTTCCGTCGTTGCGCCGGGCGGCTGTGTGACCTGACAGCCATTGGGCAAGCCAAAGGTCGTCGCCAGCCCTGTGCCGTTGTTGATCGTGACCATACCGCCACCTTGTTGGCCAGCGTTGGTGCCCAGCGAATTCTGGTTATTGGCGCTGACCGATTGCAATTCAATGGTGGTGGGAAATTGGTTGTCGCGGTTGGCCTGCACTAGCATCTTGGTTGTGCGTGATGGATACGGCAACGCTGCCGTTGTGGTGTCAATTTCAACCAGCGTCAACCCCGCCGGAACGTCGGGCAGTACAAAT
This sequence comes from Acidobacteriota bacterium, assembly GCA_016789605.1. Taxonomy (GTDB): domain Bacteria; phylum Acidobacteriota; class Blastocatellia; order RBC074; family RBC074; genus RBC074. Next base: position 21,691 of record JAEUQO010000098.1, on the reverse strand, counting down.
GAACCATCCGCGCCGGTGCGTTGCGTGATAGCGGGGCCGGTTGCAGGACGAATGCGCACCGTCACGTTGGGAATCGCCCGGCGATTTTGTTGCCCCGAAACCGTGAAGACTTCTTCGATAAAACCGCTGACGGAAGTACGCAAACTGAGCGGCGCGGGGCTTTGTGCTTCCCCTTGCGGCGTGCGCACACGCACATTGCCGGTGGCAGAACCAAACGGCACACGTGCGCGCAGTTGCGTGCCCGTCGCCGCAACCATTTGCGCGGCGACTTCATTGCCGGACGCGTCCACCAAAAAGACCTGGTTATCCGCCGCGGCACTCGAAAACCCGTTGCCGTTAATGATCAACTCATCGCCCGCCAACGCTTGCCCCGGATTCAGACTATTGATCTGCAACGAACCAGGCGTCGGAGGCGGCGTTCCGCTGAACTCCAACTCTACTGCGTTTGAGTTAATGCTGTTTGCGCGCACCAGCAATGCCAGCTTGCCACGTCCCGCCAACGAACGCGGCAGCTCGACGTTGATCTGGTCCAACCCGGCAAAACCGGGAGCTTCGCCAACATAGCCCGGCGTGAGTTCGGTCGAACCGACAATCACGCGCGTATTGCTGCTGGCGGCGCGAGTACCGCACAAATACAAAATCAAAAACAGCCGGTCTTCTACCGGGCCAAAATCTATCGCCTTGCTGGCAACGTCATAAATCTGTTGGCCGTTCCCTTTCAGCCGCAATAAAACCGCTGCCGGAAAACCGCTGCCGCTGGAATTTGCGGTAAAGATCGCGGGCGCGGCCGCACTGACTTGCACCGTACCATTTGAAGTCACGCCGTTGCCGGCAGTAATCACAACGGCCTGCGTTCCTGTGGGTGTATTCGACGGGATCATGAAGTTGATCTGAAATGGCGAGACGAAAAAGAGCGGCGCAAGCTGCCCATTCACGCGCACGGTCGTGCCTCCCAAACTCGTCGGCAAGGGCTGGCTGGTGGCCACCAGAGTAGTGGTGGCCAGATTCGACCCGAACGCAGATGCGATGCCATTCGGTGTCAAGGTTGTGCCGTAACTGGCTGCCGAAACGGTCGTCACTGTGTTTTGTCCTCGCACAACACGAAGTTTTGGCCAGCTCGCCACCAAACACGGCAACAACAACGACACACTCACCAACGCGGTAATCTGAAACCGGCGCAACACAGAAAGAGAGGTTTTGAAAGCCATAGCAGACCTTTCCCCAACAAACGGACATCAAGCGCTCACCAGACGGACAACAGCAAATGGCAGTATGCATCGCTCTTGGGTTGACGAGCGAGCAGCCTGCCTGTAGCAACCGTCAGACGACTGATACGTCAGGCGTTCAGGCTGTTGTTGCGGCTTGATTCCGCGATCGAAATGATGATTTTCAAGCTTGTAGATGCACTCTGCCCACTCTGCTACCTCAAAGTGAGAAGGGGCGAAAATCATGTCGCTAAATTTTCAATTTGAATGTAAGAGCGCGCGTGCGGCTTCCTGGCCGCTCCAGACAGCGCCTTCGATGGTTGCGGGCAATCCCGTGTCAGTCCAATCTCCGGCGAGATAGAAATTCGCAAACGGCGTTTGCTGGGGGGGACGCAAACGAGCCGTGCCGACGGTATGAGAAAGGGTGGCGTCCTGTTCACGAATGACAAACGCGTGTACCGGCGCTTGATGCCGCGCTGCAGGAAAGAATCGCTCCATTTCGCGCACAGCCAATGCAACCAAGTCTTCCTTCGCGTGCTGCGCCACCGCATGCGCGCCGCTGATGACCAAAGCCAGATGCTGGCGGCGCTTGCCGGTTTCGCCAATGATGGCGTTTTTGTTAAAAACCCACTCAATGCCCGCGTCCAGCAACCCGACAAATTCCAAATCCGTCACCGGTTCGTCGTACCAAAGATTGATAGAGACAATTGGAGCAGAGCGAAATTCCTGCAACTGCTGAAAGCCTGCCCACCGTGCCACCACTTCATCCGGCAACATACGGCGCAAGGCGAAATATGGCACAGCGCAAATCACGTGCTCCACGGCCAATCGTTCTCCGCTGCGCAGCAACACGGCGCTGACACGATCAGCGGAAAATTCCACCGAAACGACATCCGCATTCAGCCGAACTTCGCCGCCACGAGCTTCGATAAACCGGCGCGCGTCTTCGGTGTAAAGCTCACTCAAACCAACGCGCGAAATAACCATCGTCGAATCTTCCTTGGTGTGCAAAAACGCTTGCTCGAGCACGCGCGCAAACATATCCGCCGAAGCCAGCTCTGGCCGTTCGTTCAGCGTCGCCAATGCGACCAAATCCCAAAACCGTTGCTGCATCCGTTCTGTCTGACCAAGTTCAGTCAACCATTCGCGCACAGTGATGTCAGAAAGCCGCGCACGGTTGCCATTCAATCCTTGCAACGCCAATCCGACGCGCAAGGCTTTGAGCCGATCCAGCCAGCCAATCGTTTGCAAGCGCGACAATCCTGCCAACAAATGCAACGGCGCGGGCAGCGACGGGCATTTGAAACTGGCGTGTCCTTCGTGTTCGTGCAGGAAATCAACTTGCGGGTTGGCTTGAAACTTCAGTTTGTCCCGCGCGCCAATCTGCTGGAGAAAGTCCAACGTGTGATGATAACAGCCCATCATCAGATGCTGGCCGTTGTCTATCGTGTCGCCGGTCGTTTTGTCTGTGAATGAATATGCTCTGCCACCCAAAAAGCTGCGGCGTTCGAGCAAAACCACGCGCTTTCCGGCGGCGCTCAACGACACCGCCGCCGCCAATCCGGCAAACCCGCCGCCAATGATCAACACCGGCGACGAGGCAGAACCTGTCGCGGAAAACGATGCAGGATTTGCGTTGCCGCTCATTGCCCTGTGCCCTTCCCGCGTTTGCGCATCACTTCGCGCGTCTCATCGCTGACCGTTTCCGGTTCTCGTTGCCCGTCTTGGGCGTCGGTTAGGTGCGTGCCCGCGTCATCGTGCAACCGGTCGGCGTCTGTGTCGCTGCGGCGTCCTGTAGCCCTGGCCCATTCTGCCAAAGCGATCAAAAACCGTTCTGGCCGGTGCAACCGAATTTGATGGTGAAACACGTCGTAATCGTATTGTTCGATTTGCTGCAGCAAACGGTAATAAATCTTGCCCATTGTGATGGCGGCTGTCAGCGTAGGCCGATCCTCTTCAGGCAAGCAATCTGCCGCGCGCTGGTAATAGCTGTGCGCACGGTCGCATTCAAACTTCATCAAGGCGCGAAAGTTGTCGTTGACGACTTCGTTGCGCAAATCCTCTTCGCTGTACCCGAAACGCCGCAAATCTTCTTGCGGCAAATAGACGCGGTCGCGCGACATATCTTCTTTCAAATCGCGCAGGATGTTGGTCAGTTGCAAGGCAATGCCCAGATTGACGGCATATTCCTTGGTGCGCGGCGAACTGTACGTGAAGATTTCGATGCACATCAGCCCCGTAATCGAAGCGACGCGATAGCAATACTGATAAAGCTCGTCAAAGCTTTCATAGCGGTTGCGCTGCAAATCCATCTCACAACCGTTGATCATTTCGTCAAAGTAACTTTGCGGCATGGGAAAATGCGTCAGCACTTCCTGCAACTTGCACGCAATGGACAAAGTGGGATGCCCGGCATAAAGCTGCTCCATTTCTGTGCGCCAGCGATTTAGCTCAACCTGAGCTTCAACAGCGGTGTAACCTTCCGCCGCCCGTTCCACGATGTCGTCCACCACATCGTCCACGGCGCGGCAAAACGCATATACGTCAATGATCGCTTCGCGCTTTTGTTTGGGCAGGAACAAAAACGAATAGAAAAAGTTCGACTGGACGGTTTTGGAAAGTTGCCGATGGAGGTTGCGCGTGCGTTCACGCAAATGCCAGGGCGTAAAGTGAATTTCGTGGGACGTCAAAGCTTTCATAACTTCTTAAAACCAAACGCAGATCAATTTTCAATTCGCTTTACGGATTGGCCACAGAGTCACAGAGTCCCAGAGAAATGCTTAGAAACCTCTGTGCCTCTGTGCCTCTGTGGCCCGCCGTACGCCAAAATGAAATTTGATCTTAACCGATGACTGCTCATGACTAACGCGTCACCAAAGCCCGCAAAAACAAAACCAGCTTGTCGCTCGTCGTAATTTTTGGACGCGCATTGAGCGTGTCGTAACCCAGTGCTTCGATCCGCTCCAGTATGCGCATGCCGCCCAACCAGGTCAGCCGCAATTCCACTGCCAATCGTCCGCGCACTTGCGCCGGCAAAGTCTGGCCAAGAGCAAAAATCTCGCGTGTGCGTTCGACCTGAAAACGCAACAAATCGGCATACGCCGCAGAAAACCGACGGTTACGCAAATCCTCTTCGGTTACGCCGAAACGCGTCATCTCTTCCTGCGGCAGGTAAATACGATCTTTCTTTATGTCTACCGCAACGTCTTGCCAGAAGTTGGCCAGTTGCAAAGCCGTGCAAATATGATCGGAAAGCTGATGCAATCGTTCGTCACGATAATCAAATAGCAACAAAATCAGCCGCCCGACCGGATTCGCCGACCGCGTGCAATAATCCAGCACTTCGGCAAAATCGGCATAGCGCCGTTTGACGACATCCTGCTTGAACGCCGAAAGCAAATCCTTGAAAAGCTGCACAGGCAGTTTCAACTCTGCGGCTGTCGCGGCCAGCGCGACAAACACCGGATGCTCAGCCCGCCCGGCAAAACTTTCGTCAAGTTTGTGTTCCCAGTCTGTCAGCGCCGCCAACCGCCGGGCTTCGGTCCATTCGCCGGAATCGTATCCTTCATCGGCAAAATCATCCGCCGTACGGGCAAACGCGTAGATGCTGTAAACGTGTTTGCGCCGCGCTTTGGGTACCAGCAACGATCCGACCGGAAAGTTCTCGTAATGCGCACGCGCCATGCCTTCGCAATAGGCAAACGCCTCTGGCACGGTATACGAGCGCGAAACGGGTTCCGCCGCGTGTAAAACATTGATGGATGTACTCATAGCTTGGTTCTTGACCGCTGTCAGAGCATAGCAACTGAGGCATTGTTTGCCAAACCGCGCGCGCTGCTGCTAAGCTGGATTTCATTGGTAAAGTGATTCTGATGAACCATTTCGATCAGCAACAACAAGCTCGGCGCGCACCGCACACTAGTGCTCTCGGTCTGCGAAATACTTCGCTCAACGGCCAGCTCTTTACGCACGCGCCGCATCACCAAATTCGCCACAGACCCGGCAGTCTGTGGCGCAGTGAAAGAGGAAACCGCCTTGTTGAAGACGTTATTGCTCAATCCACCATCGTTTGAGAATTTTGACGGCGGCGCCAGTTCGCGCTGGCCTGCCACGCGTGAGATTGAAAGCTATTGGTATCCGGTTTGGCTGGGCTATCCGGCTGCAATGATTCGCGATTTGGGTGGTCATTCGCGCTTGCTCGACGCCGGGCCGCACCACATCGGGCCGGAAGAAACCGCACAAATTGCCAAAGATTATGATTTCGTTGTGCTCTTCACGTCGCACGTCGGCTTTTCGATTGACGTGAAAATCGCCGAACGGATGAAAGAGTTGAACCCGGCGTTGAAAATCGCCTTTGTCGGGCCGCCCGTCACCACGCACCCCGAAGTCGCCTTGACGGCGGCATTCAGGGACGGAAAGGGGGCAATTGATTTCGTCACGCACAAGGAATTCGATCATCAGGTGACGCGTTTTGCCGCAGGCGAACCGCTGGAAAAAATCCCCGGCGTTCACTTCCTGAAAAATAACCAGATGGTTTCGACGCCGCCCGAGCCGCTGGTGACGGATTTGGACAAGTTTCCGTGGGTGACGCCGATTTACCGCCGCGATCTGGACATCACCAAATACAACGTGCCGTTTTTGCTGCATCCGTACATTGCGTTTTATTCAACGCGCGGCTGCCCGGCGCGCTGCACGTTCTGTTTGTGGCCACAGACTTTCGACGATCACGCGCAACGCCAACGCTCAATTCAAGACGTTGCCAACGAAGTCGAATGGGCGCTCAACGCTTTCAAGCCGGAAGGTTTGCAGGAAATCTTCTTTGATGACGACACCTTTGCCTATTTCCGCAAACGCATGGTTGAGATGAGCCAGGCGTTCAAGCCGCTGAAATTCCAATGGTCTTCGACGGCGCGCGCCAGCCTGGATTACGAGACGTTAAAAGTGATGAAAGAAGCCGGCTGCCGCTTGTTCATCGTCGGCTTTGAATCTGGCAATGATCAGATTCTGAAAAACATCAAAAAAGGCATCAACGCCGCGCAATCGCTGCAATTCGTCAAAGACTGCAAACGCGCCGGGATCAAAGTCCACGCCGATTTCATCATCGGCTTGCCGGGCGAAACGCGCGAAACGATCAAAGAGACCATCCGCTACGCCAAAGAGATGGACCCGGAAACGCTGCAGGTTTCTGTCGCGCACGCTTATCCCGGCACCGAAATGTACGAATGGTTTCGCGACAACGGCGTGATTTTGAACACGACGATGTCCGACGAACTGGGCCAGCAATTGCCGATGGCCAATTTCCCGCATCTGTCCGGCGCGGAAATGCTGGATTGGGTACATAAGTTTTACGACGAATATTACTTCCGTCCGAAGCCGATCTACCGCATTGTCAAAGGTGCGATTTTCAAATCCGCCGAGCGCAAACGGCTGTACAAAGAAGCCAAAGAGTTTCTGGCCACGCGCGCGCGCAGACGGGATTTGGTAAAAGCTGGTCAGGTGTAACGCCCCGCAATTTTCCACGCAGATTCTTTGAAAACAGGCAGCGGAAACAGCAGTAGCGTTTCCCTGCCTGTTTCGTCCCTAACTCAATGACTGAAGATTTCTATTGCGAAGAAGCTTTAAGCGGGCGCACGCCCATCACCAAAGTCCACGAAACCGCAAACGTGCTGGCCTTTCACCACACTCGCCCCTACTGGCCGGTACATATTGTCGTCATTCCCAAACGCCACGTTTCCTCCCTGCTGACGTTGGAAGAAAGTGACAACGAATTGTTGCTGGAACTGTTTGCCGTCATCAAACAGATTGCGGCGCAAGTCGTCGCCGAACACGGCGCGGCTCGCGTGCTGACCAATCTGGGCAAATATCAGGATTCGAAGCACCTGCATTTTCACGTCAACTCAGGCGATCCGTTGCGCTAAGGCGCGGATCAGGCAATCAAGCGCAAGCCCTTTTTCATCACGATCATGATCAGAAAAACTTCCCCGTTAGTTTTTCTCTGCTGCCTGTTTGTGTGCGCAAGCGCATTTGCGCAAACGACCCAGCAACCACCAGCGCCTGTGACGGCGTTACCGGCCAAATTTCCTTTGCCCGTGAATGGCATTGAACTGACGCGCGCCGCACGGCCTAACGTGTATTTCGACGCCGTCGGACGAAAATCCGCCCTCTTTGGCCTTGAATCAGGCACGTTTGAAGCCTGGGCCTTTCCGCTGAAACTTTTTCATAGCGCGCGGTTGAGCATTCTGGTCGAAGGCCAGGACAACGCCATCGAATTTGCCAATTTGGTGGAACGCGTGATTGTGCGCCCAGAATCCACGACGCTGGTCGGCGTCAATCAATCGTTCACGTTGCGCGTCACGTACTTTTCGCCCATTGACGAAGCCGGTTCGATTTTGCTGCTCGATGCTGATACAACGCGGGCGCTGACCATCACGGTAAGCTTCTCGCCCGATTTGAAACCGATGTGGCCGGGCGGTTTCGGCGGACAAAATGCCGGTTGGCGTGATGATCTGAAACTGTTTGTGCTCAGCGAAAGCCGACGCAAATTCAACGGCCTGATCGGCAGCCCGGCGGCGAGCAAAGGCGTCGCAACCCCGGCACACCAATTGGCCGAAGGCGGATTACGGTTTGAACTGAAAATTGATCCGCAACGCGCCAAACAGGCCTATTACCCGATCATCATCGCGGGCGGTGGTAACGGACGTCAGGCCGCCTTGGATTTGTATCAAAAACTGGCGGGCTCGATTGCCGATCAATATCAAAAAACGTTCACTCATTACCGCCGCTTGCGCGAAGAGATGCTGAGCATTGAAACGCCTGAACCCAAACTGAATCTGGCCTTTGAATGGGCCAAAGCCGCGCTCGACAAAGGAATGATAGACAACCCGGATTTGGGACTTGGTTTGGTGGCGGGTTGGGGCACAACCGGTCACGGCGCGCGTCCGGGCTTCGGCTGGTTCTTTGGCGGAGACGCGGCAATCAATTCGTATGCCATGACCGGTTACGGTGATTTTGACTCAATGCGCGCCGCCTTCAAATTTCTGGCGAAATACCAACGCGCCGACGGCAAAATCACACACGAAATTTCGCAGGCCGCAGGCCAGCTCAAATGGTTTGAAGAATACCCGTATGCGTTTTTTCACGCCGACACGACGCCGTTTTATATCGCAGCCGTTCACAACCTTTATCGTCAAAGCGGCGATAAACAATTGATCGAAGAGTTGTGGCCGACGCTCAAAAAAGCCTACGAATTTTGTGTGGCCAATGACGGCGACAACGACGGCATTCTGGAAAACTCAAAAGCTGGGCTGGGCGCGTCAGAGCTAGGCTCGCTGCTCAACGATTTGCATCAAGACATCTATCTGGCAGCAACCAATCTGGAAGCTTCGGCGGCGATGGTTGAGTTGACCGCAGTGATGAATGACCCAGCGTTGCGCAAATTGGCGGAAGAAAAATATGTGCGTGCGCTCGGTTCGCTCAACGAATTGTACTGGAACCAGCAAACGCGCCGGTACGCGTACGCGCTGACCAAAAGCGGCAAACAAAACGACGAAGTCACCGCCTGGACGGCGGTGCCGATGATGTTCAAACAGCTCGACGAAAAACGCGCGGGCGATACGCTGTCCGGGCTGAGTTCAGCGCAAATCAGCACCGATTGGGGCACGCGTATGTTGAGCAATCAAAGCGCGGCCTATGATCCGATTGCCTATAACAACGGAGGCGTCTGGCCGTTTTTGACCGGGTTTGTCGCTTGCGCCGAATATGAATATCGCCGTCCACACGCCGGACTGGCGCACATTCGCCAACTGGCGCAGCTCGGATTTGATCACGCGCTCGGATATCACCCGGAAATTCTGTCGGGAGATTTTTACCGCCCGCTCGACGAATCGGTGCCGCATCAACTGTTTTCGACGGGCATGGTCGTGACGCCGTTCGTTCGCGGTTTGCTCGGTTTACGTGCAGACGCCAGCAATCGCAGCTTGCGCATTGCGCCGCAATTGCCGGCGACCTGGGATTCGTTTGCATTCAAAAACTATCGCATCGGTACAAGTAAGCTTTCTCTTTCGCTTAGACGCTTGCCAGTTGCCAAACCGAAATCTGAAACCTATCGGCTGGAAATCAGCAAAACCGACGACGAAGCATTGAAACTGGCGTTGGCTCCTGCGCTGCCGTCGTTGGCCAAAATCAATCGTGTGACGGTGGACGGCAAAGCCGTCAAATTCACGACGAACTATCAAGGCGCGGGCACTGTCTGCATCTTCGAAACCGTCTTGCGTCGTCGCACAGTGGTCGAAATCAATTTCAAAGACGGCGTTGATCTGGATGTGCCGGTCACAACGCCGCAATTGGGCGACCGGGTCAGTTCGCTAAAAGTGATCGAAGTGTTGACGCCTGCGACCAACCGACTAACTGTTCGCCTGGAAGGTTTGGCAGGACGCAGTTATCTGATACGCGTGCGAACTGGCCTGACCATTCTGTCTGCCCAGGGCGGCATTCCGAAAAACGAAGAAAATGGCTGGCGTTGGTTTGAGATTGTCTTCCCCTCCGCCGACAACAATCCAGGTTATCAAGCACGCAACTTAGAGCTGTTGCTCAAAGAAACGGGCAAAAAATAAGAGGTAGCAGTTGTGATACGATTCAATCCCTGGCATTGGGGTCTTGGCGGTAAGCTGTTGTTGGCGGTAATTGGCCTCTTGGGTGGAATCGCGCTGTATGCGTTCGGTATTGAACCCAACCGATTAGTCGTGCGAGAGACCACCATAAAGTTACCAAACTGGCCAGCGTCTTTGCGTGGGCTACGAATTGCGACTTTTTCCGACTTGCACGCAGGCGCACCGTTTATGTCGCAGGACAAAATCCGGCAAATTGTCGCCACAACCAATGCCACAAACCCGGACATCATCTTGCTGGCAGGCGACTTCGTCATCCAGGATGTGATGGGCGGAACGTTCATGGAACCGGAAATCCTGGCCGGGGAGCTAAAAAACCTGCGCGCGCGATTAGGTGTCTATGCCACTTTGGGAAATCACGATTGGTGGTATAATGCGCCGCGTGTCATGCAAGCGCTTGAAACAGCGGGAGTTCAGGTACTTGAAAACAAAGCGGTCAAAGTTGGGGAAAATGACACCTCGTTTTGGGTTGCCGGGTTGGCTGACCTTTGGGAAGGCAAACCTGACATTCCTAACACCCTAAAACAGGTGACCGACGAAGCGCCGGTCATCGCATTCACTCACAATCCCGATTTGTTCCCTCACCTTCCGTCACGCGTGGCGCTGTTAATCGCAGGCCACACACACGGAGGACAAGTTTTCTTGCCGTTGGCTGGACGGCCGGTCGTTCCCTCGCAATATGGTCAGCGATACGCGCAAGGCCATATCATTGAGAACGGAAACCATTTGTTTGTGACATCAGGAATCGGGACCAGCATTCTTCCCCTGCGATTCCGTGTCCCACCGGAAATTTCGGTGCTCAAAATCGAGTAGGCGTCGTCCTCATCAGTAATCAGCCTGCTCGTTTGCCCCCCAATGGTGTCAACCGCCCGCCCCTACGGGCAAGCTAGAGGTATCTACATGTCGCGGTCCATAACAGCAGGACTACGCAAATTTGTTGCACCACCAGACTTGGCCCTTGATCTGGGAACGGCCAACACACGTCTATACGCCGTCGGCCACGGACTCATCGCCGACGAACCATCCATGATTCACGTACAACCCGAAACCGGCGCAGTCGAAGCCGTCGGCGCGCGGGCGGCCTGGTTGGCCTGTCACGATCCGTACGCGAACTCTGTTTCGCCATTGCACGCGGGTGTCGTGGTAGACGTCGAAGCGGCCACGTCTTTGCTCAAACCGTTTTTGCAACGGGCGCAGCGTCTGGGATTTTTCAAACCGCGCGCGCTCGCTTGCGCTCCGACAGACGCCTGCAAAGAAGAACGCGAAGCACTGATCGAAGCCACGCGTCGCGCAGGCGCATCTGCTGTGGTTGTCGTTCCTGAACCGCTCGCCGCTGCCATTGGCGCAGGACTCGACATCGCGTCACCCTACGCCCAAATGCTGGTAGATATCGGCGACGGAGTCACCGATATCGCGGTTATTCGCTCTGGCGGACTCATCAAAACCTCTGCCGTGCGAACAGCGTGCAGCGATTTGCATCGGGCAATCGCCCAGATGGTTTCCTTCCGCTACGGCTTGCTGCTGTTCCCGCAAGAAGCCGAACGCCTCACACACCTGATCGGCGCAACGCAAAATTACGACGAAGAGCGGCTTTTCATTACGGCAGGCACTGACCTGTTAACCGGCGAGCCTACCGATCTATGTATCAGCAGTCAGGATGTGAACGAAGCAATGGAACCCGTGCTGGATGTCATTGTCGAAGCCATTCACGATGTTGTGCGCGATCTGCCACTTGAAACGTCTTGTGAAGTGATCGAAAACGGCATCTGCCTGACCGGCGGCGGCGCTCAGTTGCAAGGTTTGTCAGACCGCCTGGCGGCGGCCACCCAATTGGAAGTTCGTGTGCCGGATGATCCAATGCGCGCTGTGATCAATGGTGCACGGCAAATGCTGGACGTCGGCGTCGCGACAGATGTCTGGCGCGTCTGAGCCCAATTTTTCCAAGGTTCCCAAACACCAACGCCGCGCTGTGGACAATGTCCAAAGCGCGGCGTTTTCCTTGCACCCAACCATTCCGTACTGTCCGTTACGGACAAGTAGTACACCGGCGCGTCGCAGGAAATGCTTCGTGCGGCCCCAGGAAAAATCCCATCCCCGGAGTAAACACCAACTGCCGGTCATCCTTCACATTCTCATCCGCAGGCAAACCGCGCAGAAAGTTTTGCAACTCTTGCCCACCGTCTGCCGCAAAAAAGGTCAACATTCCGCGAGCGGCGTGAATGCGAATCGTTGCCGTTGGTTTATCGGTTTCGCGATAAAACGTCACGATCTCTTCGTCACGCGCGGCATCGTGCACAGAACGCCAGGTGCCCGCTTCAGAAGGGGTTGGCCGCTGATAGGCACGATACCCTTGCGAAACCCAACTGCCATCCGCATTGATCAATAATGTGATCGTAAACGGCGTCAGGTCATAGCCATTGCCATCGTTGTAATGCACGGTTCCATTCGGCGAAATGTCATATTGCAAATGCCACAAGCCGATCAGGTTGTCGCGCAACGATGCCTCTTTCAAACTGGTATTTTTCTGAAACGTCGGCGGGTCTTTCCAGCAATCTTTTGTCGCAGTATCACAATGCAACGGCTGATAAGGCTGATCATCGTCGCCGTAATTGGTGAATCGGTGTCCTGCCGCAATGGCAGACGCGGGCGGACGCGTACGAATATATTCGTTGCCGTCAATGCGTCCGTCTTCATCTTCTCCCGGCAAAGGAATCGTCTTGTCCCAAAACCCGGCGAAATCCAGCACCCAGTGCCAACGCTGCGTCCCAGTGCTAAACGTTCTGGCAACACCGACGACTTTCCAAGCCGGATTGAGCAAAACATCATTGTCCGACGTTGAAGTGCGAAATAAATCCAGCACGCCTTGCGGCCCCAGATTCCCAATCGCCGAAATCGTCTCAAACGTAGTTGCTGGCCGATAACCAAACGCGCGCGCGCGAGTTTCGGTATTACGCCCCTGACTATCGGTTTTCGCTGCGGTGCCGCGACTGGCCAGGTCTTTGCTTAAACTATCGCTGGCACGCGTCAACGCAATCGAAGGTCGCACTGGCCCCAGCCCATTGCTGCTGCGATAGATGTTCAGTTGCCGTAACAACTCGTCTTCATCTGCGTCCAAGGGGATCGGCGAATTGCTGGAACCTATCGGCGTCGGGCTTGGGTCAGGCGTGTATTCGACGTTGTCACGCAGCGTTGTCGCAAGAGCCGTGTTGGAAGGCGGCGAAAGCGTCGCTGAATGGCTATTGATGTTGTATTTCACCTGATAAAGGTACGTCGTACCAGGCTCAAGGTTCTTGTCTATATAGCGCCCCAGGTTGATGCCAGCAGCGCCAACCATATTGAAGTTCATCGGTTCCAATGTGGTTGTGCGGTAAATGCGCAACGAAGCGACGTGAAGCAACGTCGGCACCGTCCAGATCAATTCGACTTCTGTTTGTGAAAGCGCCTTTGCGGTAAGGGATTGAATCGCGGGATTGTTTTTGTCGTCGCGAGTGTATTCCTTACCACCGACAGGGTCGGCGGACGGTGCGCCTTCGGGAAATGTCGTGACCGGAGCCGCGTTGGACGGAGCAGAAAGCTGAATCGGCTTTCGTCCTGACGTCTGCACGCGGTAATGATATTTGGTGCCGGGGCGTAGCCCTTTATCAATGTAGCTAACCGCCTGTGGCATCAAATTCGTGATGTATTCGAAATACTGTGGAGTTTCAGGTTCAGCGCGGTAAATACGAACGCCACCTATTTCATCCGGGTTGTTGATGCGCCAGGTCAAGCGCACTTCCGAGCTGGAAACGGGCTCAGCGCCCAAGAGAATTGACTGAGCGGGCTTGCCGAATTGCGCATATGCGCTCGACAAATATTGGGCAAAGACAAAAAGGATAATGGCTGTGGGGATAAAAAGCCGTGAGAGGAAAGCGGTGAAGACAGCCTGACTCGGCTGCCTACCACTCACCGGAGCGCTGAAAAAGGGTCGAGGCACCATACTCTTTCTCCTAGGTTCGCAGGGCAAACGTGGCTACGGTGTGCAAAGAACCAATGCTTCAACTGCTTCGACAAAGCTCTTCTGCTCTTGTATGCCAGAACACAATCTTGCGTTTTTGTGTGAGAGTTGCCCGACTTGAGCAACTCTCACACAAAATCTCATCCGCGCAATGCCAGATTAGGCACGCGGACAAGCCGCGCAACGCATGGACGCCGGAAACGGCGCTGTCGGAACCATATAGAAACCGGGGCCCGGCGTGAAGATGACCTGCGGGTCATCCTTGGGATTGCTATCAGCAGGCACCGCTTTGAAGAAATCGCCGCCGTCCACGGCATAAAATCGCATCAAGCCCTTGGTTGCGTGCACGCGCAAGGTCACGGCTGTTTTTCCGTTGTCACGGAAAAACGTCACCACCTCTTCATTGCGCGCCGCATCGTGCACCCACTTCCAGGTTCCGGCTTCGGAAGGCGTCGGGTCTTGATAGGCCTTATACCCTTGCGAAACCCAGGTGCCATCACGATTGATCATCATGGTCATCGTGAATTGGGTCATATCGTACTTCTCACGGTCGTTCTGGTGGGCAACGCCTTTCGCGCCAACCTGCATGTCCAGATGCCAGGTTCCGATCATGTTATCTGGCAATGAACGTTGCCGCAGACTGCGCTGATCAACTTGCACCGGGTCACGCCAGCACTCATTCGTTTCCAAATCGCAGTGAACCGGCGAGTACGGTTTGCCATCGTCGCCATAGCCAGTGAACTTGGCGTTGGCAGCCAGGGCATCCGCCGGAGGACGCGTGCGCACGCGTTCGTTGCCTTCGATGCGTCCATCCGTGTCTTCGCCGGGCAGCGGAACCGTTTTATCCCAATAAGCCGCGAAGTCGAACGCCCAGAACCAGGAACCACCATTGTATTGCCGCGCAATGCCAACAACTTTCCAGGCGGGATTGAGCAGGATTTCGTTCTCTGCGTTGAGACCTTTCAGGTTTTCGAAGAAAAAGCCCAGCGCATCGTAATCATATTCAGAGCGGTTCGCGGCGACGATCGTGTCAAAGTTGGTTGACGGCGGGAAATAGCCATAACCGCGCACGCGATTCGCAGTGCTACGCCCAAACGAATCGTAACGGTTCAATTCGCCGGTTGCCGCCATATCCTTGCTCAACAGATCGCTCGCTTGGCACAACGCGATAGACGCACGCACCGGCCCCAATCCACGCTGTGCGCGGTATTGATTGATCAAGAAAAGCAATTCTTCTTCGTGATCATCCAGCGGCGCGGCAGAACCAAGGCCGAAGGCAGGCAATTCGAACGGAATGCCCGGCGTCGGGCGCAAGTGCGCGTATTTCGCGCGCGAGTTTGGCGCTGCACCATCGGGCGTCGTGGCCATCGCGGTGTTTGACGGCGGCGAAAGCAAGGCGCTGTGACTATTCAGGTTGTATTTGATTTGATAGTAGTAAGTCGTCTTGGGCTTGAGGTTCGCATCTACATAGCGATTCAAGTTGGCCCCAATGGCATCCAGGTATGCAAAGTTTTTCGGGTCTTCTGAAGACGCACGATAAATACGCAAGGAGGCCACGTGCGCCAAGCTGGGAATCGCCCAAGCCAGTTCGATCTGATTTGCCGACAATGCCCGTGCAGACAATGTTTGAATCGGATTTTTCAACGCGGGGTCCTGGTTCGTTCCCGTCGTTGGCTCTTCTTGCTGGCTCGGCCCTTTCGGATCAGTTTCTGGCGTGGTGACTTTCACCGCGTTTGAAGGCGCCGAAAATTGCGTTGGTTTGCGCCCCGTAGTTTGAATACGGTAAATCCAGGTACTGCCAGGTTCCACCGTATCCACATAGCTCAACGCCGTGGCAGGCAAAGAAATAAGCTGGGTAAAGAAATCCGGCGTAACGTAATGCGCACGATAGATACGAATGCTACCGATCACATCTGGCCGGTTGATGCGCCAAGAAAGATTGACGCGTGTGCTTGAGAGCGCTTTTACATCCAATTCGATGCTCTGGCTGTTCACACCAGGCAATTGCGCAGACACAGATTGGTATTGAGGCAAAGCAATCATACAACTAATTCCGAGAAGCAATACCAAACCAAGCAAAAATGATTTTCTTGAGGCGAATCCAGTTTGTGAACCATTTTTTTTCTTCCGAGGCACCATAGAACTACCCTCTTTCCATATTTGTTACTGCACCATTGAGACAGACCTAGCCAATCCCTGCCGAATGCTGATACCAAACAGCGATAAGCAGGCCACTATTATTTGTTACAAGCTAAAAGCAACGGTAGCTCGCGTTACTACTACTAAGTAGCAAGCGAAATACCTTCCTCATAGTTTGTACTCCCAAAGGAGATTTTTGAGATTACATAACCAACAATGCCCGACGTAGTGGGAGTCATCGGGACTTTGCGGGGAGCACCAGCGAAACCTCAATCTGAAAAGCCGCACAGACGTAATTGGCAAACTAACAACAAATACGCCCATAAATCCAGATTGTTATTTCGTGAGCCTACAGGACGAGGAACAGAAAGGTAGGTGTCGGCGAACTCAACTTAGGGGCACCATTCTCCCGCTCCAATCCTAACCATAGTGCATTGTTGACTGCGATCAATCAAACACACACTTAAGCCTGAAACTTTCACGAAATTAAAGGCAAAAACCTCACCTGAAAGTTCTACAAGCCGTTTGGGGATTGTGTAATTGATTAACTTGCACTGCCTAAATTGGGATGCAATAGTTTAATACTATGCACGATAGAGGCCTGTCAAGCGCTTATATTAAAATTTCAAACATCACTTGCAGTTTATTACGCTCCCACAACGATCGGCTCTTACAGTTGTGCGACATAAGACGCACAACTGTAAGATTCTCACCCATTACCCGCACCAAACGTCTCCCTCCTAGATTGTTACGGACAAGTGTTACAGCGATGTGATCCAGGAAATGGCGCGTGCGGCGCATTGAAGTAACTCACACCTGGATGCAGAAGTATTTGAGGATCATCCTTGGGATTGTTATCTGCTGGAACTCCTTTCAAGAAGCTTTGCATTGAAGCTCCCCCTTCAACAGCAAACAACGTAAGGAC
The DNA here is from genome assembly GCA_016789605.1 of Acidobacteriota bacterium. Classification (GTDB taxonomy): domain Bacteria; phylum Acidobacteriota; class Blastocatellia; order RBC074; family RBC074; genus RBC074. Next base: position 4,762 of record JAEUQO010000098.1, on the reverse strand, counting down.
TCCTTTGGCAGCGTGAATTCGTATGGTGGCCGCAGGCCTCCCATTTTGGCGATAAAAAGTCACAATTTCCTCGTCGCGCGAGGCATCGTGTATGGATTCCCACCAACCAGACTCTGTTGGTGTTGGCTGTTGATAAGCCCGGTAACCTTGTGTGGCCCAAGTACCATTGGCGTTGATCCAAAAGCTGATCGTAAAGCCCGTGGCATCCCAACCGTTGTAATCGTTGTAATGCACAACTCCGGTCGGCGAAATCGTGTATTGCACGTGCCAGGTTCCGGCGATGTTATCACGCAACGAAGGCTCTTTCAGGCTCGGATTTCCTTGCGGCGGCGCATCTTTCCAACAATACCGCGTCGGATCATCCATGTCGCAATGAATGGAGGTGTACCAATCCACGCCATCTTCTGCATAGCCTGTGAAGCGATGCCCGGCAGCGATTGCCCATCCCGGCGGACGGGTACGTATCAACGGATTTCCATCCACCATGCCATCTTCGTCTTCTCCGGGAATTGGGATGGTCTTGTCCCAGAAACCAGCGAACTCGACGACCCAGTACCACTGCCCTGTCGAAGCCTGGTACGTGCGCCCTACGCCCGCAACTTTCCAGGCCGGATTGAATAAGACTTCTCGATCGGCCGCTGATGCTTTCCAAACATCCAGCGCTTGCTTGGCAGTAAGATTTCCTCTGACTGCCACCAAATCAAAAGTCGTGTTTGGCCGATACCCATATGCGCGCGCACGCGCTTCCACACCACGTCCGCCGCTATCAACCTTACTAACGGTGCCTCTTGCAGCCAGGTCGCGGCTCATAAAATCGCTGGACCGAGTCATCGAAATTGACGCGAACACCGGGCTTAAATGCCGTGTCGCCCGATATTCACTAATTAACCGCACAAGCTCACCTTCTTCATCATCAAGTGGGATCGCTTCTGCTGCCCCACCAGAGGCTGGTGGCGTAGGCGTCGGATTGGGCGTTGGCGTTGGCACCGGAGTTGGGGTCGGTGTTGGATTCGGATTTGGGTTTGGCGTTGGCACCGGAGTCGGGCTTGGTGTTGGAGCCGGTGTTGGCTTCGGCGTGGGCGCAGGAGATACGCCTCCCCCAGTCTTTGCAATTGCCGTATTTGATGGAGGTGAAAGCAATACACCACTGATAGGGTATTTGATTTGGTAGTAATAGCTCACTCCTGGCGTAAGCCCTGCATCAATAAAACGATTTGTTACCGCACTGGCAGTCGCCAACAAACTGAAATTTTGTGGTTCAGCTGCTGTCGTGCGATAGATGTTTATGTAGGTTGGTTTCTTGTAGAGACTTGGCAACTGCCATACCAACTCTATTTGAGTATCTGAAATCGCCCTTGCGGTCAGCATCTGCCCCCCGGCCGGCGTGGGTGCTGGAGTCGCTCCAGGTGTAGGGGCCGGCGTTGGCGTAGGCATTGGGGTTGGTGTCGAAATCGGTGTTGGAACAGGTGTCGGAGTGGCATTTGGTGTTGGCGTCGGTGTTGGTGTTATTCCACCACTCGGCGACACTAAAACTGTATTTGAGGGCGTGGAAAGCAACACGCCGCCTGGCGCCACAGTTCGAATCTGGTATGAATAGGTGCGCCCGGCAACGACAGATTGATCATAAAAACTGCGGGCATTGGCCGCCAATGTCGTCAGGATAGCAAAGTTCTCCAGTGCTGGCGCTTCCGCTCGAAAAATACGAACCATCGAAATGGCTCCGGGGTTATTCACCTGCCAATCGAGGCGAATCTGCGTCGCAGATACGGCCCCCCCAGTCAAGTTAATCGTCTGTGGTGGAGCAGCTTGTAAACCAGGCGAAAGCACACTAAAACTGCTAGTGACCAAGGTTACGCACAGCAACCAGGTTAATACCTTCGTTAGCTCAGGGCCTAACCATTGAGCAACAGGACTTACAATTAGATTGACTTGCTTTACCTTGACGCAAGCGGATGAACGTTTATTGTTATTCTTTGGCACCATATTTCTATCCCTTTTTACCGTAGCACAGCACGAATCCTCCCAGCACCCAAGCCAATAAGCAGCCGACAAGCACACCTTTCCCTTTCGCCGAACATAACAAAACAAACACATGCAAAATGCTTGTTAGTTACGCCAGACGTTACCTTATACCTGCCGTTGTGTAGGCAGACTTCAGGTTATCCAGGCAATTGATAATGCCTAGTGACTTTGGTTACTGGGGTCGGATTTAAGCTTTATGTTAGATCACGACTAGGTCACGGATAGCGACAAGCTATAATTTGGGGGTAGGAAGTTGACCGTGAACGAAGTCCAAGTCAGACGATCTTGCTTTTATTACGGGGTTGTAAAAGCGAGCTGAATTTTAAGATACACACATTGATTTCCGATACAGACACTCCTCCCTGTGCTGCAAACGCTTTGGGAAAGCCTAACATACAGTTTGCAGACAGACTAACGCCTTACCTTCAGCCAATAACGCTCGAAGGCAACACCAAACGCGATGTATTTCAATTGGGAGAGAGACTCAGAGGATTGTTTACGCGCCCGCCAATGTGTGTAGGAGTTAGGAAGGGCAAATTGAACGTTGTTAAATAGATGGCAAGTGCAAGGACTCGCTCGAATTATTTATCTGCGTGCAACGGTGCGCCAATCTTCTGACATAAAGATAACAGCCACAAAAGACAATCTCACCGAGGTAGTTACTAAAACAAAATCAAGTGAGCTGATTCTTTTGCGCGTCAATCTTTAATGAACAATCAGTGATCATTTTAGATGATTTGAAGGGCTTTCAATGGCGTAGGTGAGACGCCTGATGGGATGCACAAACTAGATACTACGCGTACAACTTTATTGTCAAGAAGAAAAAAGTAAAGCCAACAAATAACGCATTCAGGTATGATTTTAGGTATTAAATACCTCAAAAGCGCCTTCAACCTTGAGGGAAGTTGTTACTAAGTAGCCTGACGCTATTATCAAATCTCAAGCAATAGCAAAGAAAATGAGCGGCCCGGCCTTAGTAAAGAAGACAAAGACCGTTGCCGCTCATACGCTGAAATCAGAAAACCGTTTACCCGTGGTAATGGTCCGCGTTTATCTGAATATACTGCTGCCACTGATCGGGCACATCCTCATCGCGGTAAATCGCTTCGACAGGGCAAGCCGGTTGGCAGGCGCCACAGTCAATGCACTCATCGGGATTGATATAGAGCATTTCTGCCCCTTCATAATCCCCTTCGTCTTTACGCGGATGAATACAATCGACAGGGCAAACCTCTACACACGCGGTGTCCTTCGTACCAATGCACGGCTCACAAATGACGTAAACAGCCATTATTGCTTTCTCCTTCCTGGGCCTTGGGGTGAATTGAGATCTTGTTTGTGAATCAGTCAGATATGCGACTGAAACCGTATTTTACTTTTTCATCAGAGGTTTGCAAGCTCCGTGACAGGAAATCCCACAACCGCAAGCAAGCGACAAGAGAGGGCAAGATTGCGCAAGACCCGTTGCCCTCTCAACCGGTATCTTTTTCCTTCCACACCACATTTCATTTCATCTCTGAGGAGTTCGCTTCATGATTGCAAAAGGCGCACCAATCGCTGATCCCAAAGGAAAACTCGGTGTTCTGCTGGTCGGTATGGGGGCCGTCACCACCACGTTCATTGCCGGCGTCGAAGCCATTCGCAAAGGCTTTGCCCAACCAATTGGCAGTTTGACCCAGATGGGCACCATACGTTTGGGAAAACGCACCGATGGGCGTTCGCCCCTGATCAAGGACTTCGTGCCCTTGGCCAATCTGGACGACCTGGTATTTGGCACTTGGGATATCTTTGAAGAAAACGCCTATGACGCTGCGTTGCATGCGGGTGTCCTGGAAAAAGAAATCCTCGTCCAGCTCAAACCCCAACTGTCCAAAGTAAAACCGATGGCTGCCGTATTTGAGCAGGAATACGTCAAACGATTGAGCGGCACGCACGTCAAAAAAGGCAAAAACAAGATGGAGTTGGCCGAACAGTTGATGGCCGACATCGCAGATTTCAAGAAGAAAAACAAATGCACACGTCTGGTGATGGTCTGGTGCGCGTCTACCGAAATCTTTATCAAACCACATCCGGTGCACAAAACGCTGGCCAGCTTTGAAAAGGCGCTACGCGAAAACCACAAAGCCATCGCGCCTTCGATGATCTATGCTTATGCCGCGCTCAAATCCGGCGTGGGATTTGCCAACGGCGCGCCCAATTTGACAGTGGACATTCCCGCGTTGATCGAATTGGCCGAAAAACAGAATCTGCCAATTTGCGGCAAAGACTTCAAAACCGGGCAAACCTTGATGAAAACGATTGTGGCCCCTGGTTTGAAGGCGCGTATGCTCGGTTTGCACGGTTGGTATTCAACCAACATTCTGGGCAATCGCGACGGCGAAGTGCTGGATGATCCCGGCTCTTTCAAAACCAAGGAAGAGTCCAAACTCTCCGTGCTCGAATACATCTTGCAGCCAGAAGTCTATCCGCAGCTTTATTCTGACTTTTCCCACCTCGTGCGCATCAATTACTACCCGCCGCGCGGCGACAACAAAGAAGGTTGGGATAATATAGACATCTTCGGCTGGCTGGGTTACCCCATGCAGATCAAGATTGACTTTCTCTGCCGCGATTCGATTCTGGCAGCGCCGATTGTGTTGGACTTGGCGTTGTTTATGGATTTGGCGCAACGCACCGGCATGCGCGGCATTCAGGAATGGCTGTCATTCTATTTCAAATCGCCGATGTGCGCCCCCAAACT
>JAEUQO010000063.1 GCA_016789605.1 Acidobacteriota bacterium | reverse complement strand
GCAAATATCCAACTCGAATTCCTGGATCACAATCGTGTCAGGCGCAAGCGGGGTGGGCAATGGAAGCGTAACCATCTCTGTCGGTCCCAACCCTACCAATAGCTTGAGACAAGGTGAACTGGGAGCTTTGGGCACACTTTTGGTCAGTATCAAGCAGCCGGTGCAACCGTGCACCATTGTGGGGATTCCTTTTGGGCAAACAATCAATGGCCAGCTGAACAACAGCGATTGTTACGTCGCGGGATTGCCTGGCATGTATGGCGGGACTGCCGACTCCCCGTTCCGATATGTGGACGTTTACTATTTTTATGGCGCGGCAGGTCAGCCGATCTCCATTACAATGAACTCTTCGACAGTAGACAGTTACCTTGTATTGCAAGGGCCGAATAGCCCGTATCACACGATTGCCACCAGTGACGATTATCGCGGCACGCTCAATGCGCGCATTCCAGGCACAGGTAATTTTTTGCTGCCAGCAACCGGAAAATATGCGATCTGGGCGACGACCGCTCCCAAAGCGGGGTCTTCAAAATCCGGCGCGTATTCGCTAACCCTGACCACGACCTGCACTTATTCGTTGAGCAGCACCGGCGCCGCGTTTTGGACTGCTGGCGGAACAGGTTCGTTTAACGTGACCACTCCCGGCAACTGTGGCTGGCTTCCCCAAAGCAATGTGCCGTGGATTACCTTCGACTACTTAAACCTCTTTCCCTCTGCCGGCAATGGCGCGGTGAATTACACCGTGGCTCCGAATCCCAGCGGGTTGAACCGGACCGGAACGATCACCGTGGCGGGCCAGACATTCACCGTGGTGCAAATGGGGACTTCTGAATAGCCCTCTTCCCTGCCCCTGACAGGTTCGCAAGAAGCTTCCATCTCTGCGCGGATCCTGAAAAACCTGAAACCGCTGACGCGGGCCTGGCGCAAGCTACGGCCCGCGTTTTCCTTTTCTGAGCTGACAAACGCTGGCCCGGATTGATGTGCAAACAGCAAAAAAACCGGCAACAATCGCCTTTTTTCCACGCTGCGTTTACACTGCGAAGTGAATGGAAACAGGCGCATTGACGGCAACAGGATTCGCGAAATTGCTGGCACATTTGGGCGACAGCCCTGATCGTGCTGGCGATGGTTATGAAGAATTGCGCCTGATGCTGGTCAAATTCTTTGAATGGCGTGATTCCTGGTTCCCCGAAGAAGACGCTGACGAAACCCTTGACCGTGTCGTAAGAAAACTGGACGAGGGAAAAGAAGACATTCAAAACCTGACCGCGTATTGTTTTGGAGTCGCGCGCCTGGTGCATCTGGAACATTTGCGCGCACCAGAGCGCCGCCGTGTCCAACTGGAAGATGTGCCGCCACTGTCCGCCCCTGAACATTTCCCCGCTGAAGATGAACACGAAGAACAGCGATTGAACTGCTTTCGCACATGTCTGCAATCGCTGCCGAGCCAGACACGCGAACTTGTCGTCACATATTATCAAGACGAAAAACGCACACGCATTGATCATCGCAAAAACCTGGCGCAAGAGCTTGGCATTTCGCCCGAAGCCTTGCGCCGTCGCGTCAAACTGGCGCGTGACAAACTGGAAAAGTGCGTCCGTAAATGCTTGCGCCGACTAACGTAATCTCCCGATACCGGCAACGCGTCGTTTTTTTTTGATCACAAAACCGCAATTTGCTCACAAATGAACAGAAGCTCGACTAACAGGCAAACTCCTAATGAAGCAGTCACCCGATGAAGCGCGTTTGCGCGCCTTCCTGCTGGGTGATTTGCCAGCAGCGGAGCGCGACGCAATGGAAGCCGACATTTTTGCCGACAAAGAAGTTTTTTACCGGCTCTCGGAAATCGAAGATCGCCTGATTGACGATTACGCACGAGGAGTATTGACCGGTGAAGAAAGGTTGCGCTTTGAACAGCTTTACTTAACCAATCCTGCGCGGCGGCAACGCGTGGAATTTGCGCGCGCGTTGACCAGCGCGCTCGATCGTCAGTCTGACACGCCTGTGACTGCCAACACCCTCACGCCTGAGCTGGCCGCTGCCAAGGTTGAACGCCAACGTTGGTGGCTTTCATTGCTAGAGCTACTGCGTGCGCGCCAAACAGCCTGGACTGTGATGACAGTCTGTCTGGGCTTGCTGGCCGTTGCAGTCGGCTGGCTCTGGTTGGAACGTTCACGGTTGCAAGCCGAATTGACCCAAACGCGGTTGGCTTATCAAGCCGCCAATGAACGCCAACGAGAATTGGAAGTGCAACTGGCGGCACTTCCTCGCCCAGCCAGCAATCCCGTTCCGTCGCCAACCGCTACGGTGACGAGCCAGCCGACGCCTCTGACTTCGGCTGAAGCCGTGCTGGCCTTTACCCTAAATGTCTTTGCGCTGCGCAGCGAAACCAACAATGCAACCGACCAGATCGAATTCCCTTCAGGAACGAAACGGTTGGAGCTTCGGCTGCCACTGCTCAAACACGATTTCTCTCGCTATCGAATCAGCCTGCATGACAGCAATGCGCGCCTGATTTTTAGATCAACCCCGCGCGCGGCCAATACGACTGCCAATCCCCCTCTCCTGACAGTCAACCTGCCGACCAACCGACTGCTTGCTGATGCATACGTGCTAACGCTGGAAGGCATCAGCGAGAATGGCGAATTCGAACCCGTCGGCAAAAAGCAATTCCGTCTTACGCGGCGTTAACCGCAAGCTATCAGCCCTCGCCTCCACACCTGAAATTTCGTCCCTTCACTTACAGTCACACTGCGCAAAAAAATTTCCCACGCTCATTTTTTTGGTCACGGATTGCGCCCTCTCTGCACATAGAAACGAAGCCGTAAAACAACGCTGTCGCATTCGTTGAAGAGGCTGTTGAAGTGGTTCTCTCACCGCGCCTCTTCAGTGGGAGTGGTGTGTCCGCCCACAGCCGAAATCGTCAGCTCTCCGTAACACAACAACATTCGAACTTGTGGATGACCAGTATGAACAGTCGGAAACCTGTATCTAGTATCGCCAAGCTTTTCTTTCTGCTGCTTGTCTCGTGGGCCTTGCTCCAGACTTCAGTCCGGGCGCAATCGTCTGCGTTTACCTATCAAGGCAATTTGGCGGTTTCGACAAGCCCAGCCAATGGAGCCCATGACTTTCAATTCAAACTGTTCGATGCGCTCACTGGCGGCACGCAAATCGGATTAATCAACACCGCGACGAATACGTTGGTGACGAGCGGACTTTTTATCGTCACGCTGGATTTTGGCGCGACAGCGTTTCCCGGCGCACCGCGCTGGTTGGAAATCAGCGTCCGCCCTACAGGCGGCGGTTCTTACACCACGCTCAGTCCACGCCAGCCTGTGACTGCGACGCCTTATGCCGTCAAGAGTTTGAATGCCGCGAATGCTGACACCTTGTCCGCCGCCTGTGTCGGCTGTGTGACCGGAGCGCAAATCGGCGCACTGCCCACCGGCAGCGGAAACTACATTCAGAACACGGCTACCCCACAAGCCAGCAGCAGTTTCAACATCAGTGGCAATGGCACGGCAGCGGGAATACTCAGCGGCAATGTCGTCAACGCGACAACGCAATTCAACCTGAACGGCAACCGTTTGATTAGTACTGGGCCACCGACGGGTTTGAACAATTTCCTTGCGGGGCTGATCGCTGGCAATTCGTTGATGAATAACCGCGAGAATACCTTTATCGGTAATGAGGCGGGACAAGCGACAACCGGAGGGAGCCTTGTTTGCTCGAATTGCGGGCCGGGCGGGGCTTCGCTTTACTCCGGGAGTCATAACAGCTTTACCGGTTACCGCGCGGGCGCTTCCAACACGACAGGATACAGTAACAGCTTCTTTGGTGATGCAGCGGGCTATACCAACACGACGGGGGTCAATAATAGCTTCTTCGGCTATGTGGCGGGCTATTCCAATTTTTCGGGCTTTAATAACAGTTTCTTCGGCTATTTGGCGGGCGCGTCCAACACGGATGGAGACTTTAACAGCTTCTTCGGTGAGCGAGCAGGTACTTCCAACCTCACAGGCGGCGCTAATAGCTTCTTCGGCAGCACCGCAGGGGATTCCAACACGACAGGGGGCAATAACAGCTTCTTCGGCAGCAAGTCAGGCTCTGCCAACACTATCGGCTCCAATAACAGCTTCTTTGGCGAAAAAGCGGGCGAGACCAACACGTCCGGCAGCCAGAATGTGATGTTAGGCGCGGGCGCGGACTTCCGTGCGATTACCTTCGCTCCCGCCGGAGCAGCCGGAGATTACAATTTGTTTGTCGGCTACCAGTCTGGTGGTGATTCTGCACGGCGGAATTCCGCCGCGATCGGCACGCGGGCCTTCGTTGCTTGTGACGACTGTATGGTGCTGGGCAGCAGCGCCGTCACCGCCTATAAAGTCGGCATCGGCACGAATACACCTTCCGCCAAGCTGGATGTCAATGGCGGTAATACCCTCGCGCGTATTGCTATCAATTCCGACTCGCCTACCGCCAACGCTGG
>JAEUQO010000049.1 GCA_016789605.1 Acidobacteriota bacterium | reverse complement strand
GGGGCGCAGCGAAGCCACCGCCAGCTCGGCTCCCGGCAATATTCGTTTTGTCAAAGTGACCGTGCCGCCCAAAAGCGTCGGTGTCTTTTTTGCGCGGTTGGCGTTGAACGTTTCGAACGTGGACCTGTCCAAAAGCGCCGTCGCCGGACAATCGGTTTCGATCAATTACGTTTGCAACCTCGCGCCGCTTTCGGTGGTGCAGGACGATGTGTCAGGACAACCCTTAGACCCGGAACCGGGGTGCGCCAATCAAACGGTGTTTACGCCTGGATGTACCTATACGATGCGTATGAGTTCGGGGGGCGGCAACGGTAACGGGAACGGCAATGGAAACGGTAACGGCAACGGCAACGGCAATAACAGCGGGGCGATCTCCCCGGGTAATTATCTGATTCTGGCGCTGGGCAATGACCGAGGCGGCAATGATGTTCGCCAGCGTCTTGCCTTGGCTACGGATGGTTGTTTCACGGTGGGCAATTGTGTTTCGACGGAGCCGGGCGTTTCGGCAGGGGTCGTTAGACAAGGGATCAATGTCCGTTTTGACGATTATCAGGGTGGGGGACTGAATGCGACCGAACACCCACCTGATGCCAATATCAAAGAAGGAATCAGCTATGCGCAATATGTCAGCGGCTCAGCTTCTGACATCGTCGCGCCGAGTAATCCCGGACGCGCCGACCGGCGTGTGATCCTTATTCCCATCATCAACGCCAGCGAGTATGACCAGGGGCGCAACGAAGTTTGCATTGCCAAGTTCGGGGCTTTTTTTATTCGTGATCCGGTCCCGGGCGGAAATGGTGGCGACATTCGCGCCGAATACATCGGCAACCGCGTTGTGACGGGTGATGGTGGATATAACCCCGGCGGCGCGCCCGGCATTCCACAATTGACTGTGCCGGTGCTTTATCGCTGAGGAAGCGCAGACATGAGACGCAAACTATACAACCTGCCTCAATTGCGTCGCGCAAGCGAGCGCGGCACGCAACTGGCCGAACTGTCCCTGGTTTTGCCTATTCTGTTGTTGCTCATCGCTGGCGTGACGGAATTCGGACGTTATTTCTATACCTACACAACACTGGCCAAGGCAACGCGCGCAGGCGCGCGGTATCTGGCCTCGCGCCCATACAACAATGAAGAAACGGCCAAGGCGCGCAATCTGGTTGTTTGTGGCACCACTGACGAGTGCGAATCAGCTGCGGCAATTATGGGCGGCCTGACGACCTCGAAGGTGGAAATTACGGCGAATGGTATTAGCAGCAGCTTGCCCGACACGGTGACGGTTCGAATTGTGAATTACAACTACTCATCCATTTTCGACCTGAGCCGATTTATCGGCGGCGCAGCCTGGACAAGCAAAGCGGTCACTCCCAGCACCACCATGCGCTACATGGTTGAACGTTGAGCGGAGCCGTAACCAAATGAAGCGAAGAAACAGAACACAGCTTGAGCGCGGCGTTGGGTTGGCGGAATTCACCATCGGCGCATTGGTGTTTTTCATGTCGTTGTTTGCGGTGCTGGAGTGCTGCCGTTTGTTGTGGACGCATAACGCGTTGGCTGATGCCACGCGGCGCGGCGCGCGCTATGCCGCACTCAATACGCAAAATGTCACCAACGTGAAGAACTTCGTGGTCTATGGCACTGCCAGTCCAGCGGTCGGAGCCGCGCCGGTGGTGTATGGCCTGACAACCAGCAACGTCGCGGTCAGTTACAGCGGGTTTGGTGTGAAACAGGGCACGGTGACGGTGCAAATCACCAGTTATCAATTCACGCTGAATATCCCGCTGGCAAACGCCACCTTTACCATGCCCGCATACAAAACCACGCTGACCGGTGAAAGCGCAGGATATGTGCCAGCAAATTTGTGAGGACAGAAAACGGCGCGAACTGCCGCGCGCCTATTTCGCAGAATGGGAAACGCCATGACACAGCCACTGAGTTTTATCGTTTTGACTGCCGGTTCGGACAGCGAACAGGAATTGCGCAGCGCACTGTCGGCAGAACGCCGCGCGCGCGTTTTGCTGATGACCGCACAGGCGGAACAAGCCTATGCCGAAATCATCCGCGAACGTCCGTTTGCCGCCATCATCACGCTGGGCGAGCAACCGGCTGAAGCCTGGGCGATGTGTCGGCGCATTCGAGCCGTCAGTCCTGAAACGGCGCTGATCTGTGCGTCGCGGAATGCCTCGCCCGATTTGATTTTGGAAAGTTTGCGCGCGGGGGCGTGCGAGTTTCTGCGTTTACCGGTGCAGGGAGAAGAGTTCCGCACGGTGTTGGCGCGCACGGCGGAACTGAGCGCCAGCGAAACCAAGACCACCAAAAAACGCGGGCGTGTGATCACGGTATTTTCGACCAAAGGCGGTTGCGGCACTTCGTTTGTCGCCGCGAACTTGGCCGTGGCCTTGAGCGCGCCCACCGTGCTGGTAGACCTGAATTTGCAAGCGGGCGATCAGGACGTGTTTTTTGGCGTCAAACCGCGCTTTTCGCTGGCGGATCTGGTGGCCAACCGTGCGCGCGTGGATGACGGATTGCTGGCCAGTTACCTGACGCCGCATTCCACGCAAATGTCATTGCTGCCTGCGCCGCGCAATGCCGAAGCGGCAGAAAACATCCGCCCGGAGCACATTGTCGAAATCTCAGAGATGTTGCGCGAACGGCGCGAGTTCATCGTGTTTGATTTGCCGCACACGTTCGACGCACTGACGCTGGCGGCGCTCGATCAGGCAGATGACATTCTGCTGGTTTTCACCTTGGATTTGCTGGCGGCGCGCAGCGCACAACGCGCCTTGTACATCTTTGATCGTTTGGGATACGCGCGCGACAAAGTGCGCCTGGTCATCAACCGCGCACGCAAACAACGTGATCTGGAAGTGCAACACGTCGAGCGATATCTGAACGAGCAAGTCACGGCGCTTATTCCGGACGATCCTGCGGCGGTGCTGAACTCGATCAATCAGGGCAAACCGTTGGTGGGGGCAAATCCCAACGCTCCGCTCGCGGTCGAGATGCGGCGTTTGGCGGGATTGTGCGGCGGTGCGCCGCCGAGTTTGACGCCGAATGCAGCGCGCAAGAATTTGTTGGACTCCCTGTTTCGCAGGCAATCAGGTGCGCTCCCGCTGGAATTCCCGGCGCTGGTGGGAAAAGCACCCGCCGGAGATTGAGACGCTGAAAACGGTACAAACCAACAGGGAAGGAGGTTGCGATGGCTTTACGTGAACGATTGATCGCCAGTACGAACGGCACGCCGCAAGCAGCGGCCCTGGCGCATCACAAGAGCGAAAACGGCCAGCAGGATTTGCTGGAAATGAAAGGGCGATTACATCGCGCGCTGATCAACCGCCTCGATCTGAGCAAGCTGAATTTGCTGACGCCGAATCAGACGCGGGCGGAGATCGCGCGCCTGGTCAAGGAATTGCTGATTGCGGAACCGCTGCCGTTGTCAGGGCTCGAGCGCGAAGAGCTGATCGAAGACGTACATCACGAACTGTTCGGGTTAGGGCCGTTGGAACCGTTGCTGGCCGATCCGACGATTTCCGACATTCTGGTCAATTCGCCCTACAAGATTTACATCGAGCGCGGCGGCAAGCTGGAACGTTCCGGCGTCACTTTCAATGACAACGCGCATGTGTTGCGCGTGATCGAACGCATCGTCTCTTCGGTGGGGCGGCGCATTGATGAAGCTTCGCCGATGGTGGACGCGCGTTTATCTGACGGTTCGCGCGTCAATGCGGTGATTCCGCCGGTAGCGCTTGACGGGCCGATCCTTTCCATTCGCCGGTTTGGCGCTGAGCCATTGCGCATGGAAAAGCTGTTGCTCAAAGGCGCGCTCACGCCGGAAATGGCGACGTTTTTTGAAATGTGCGTGCGCGCACGGTTGAACATCTTGATTTCAGGCGGCACAGGCGCAGGCAAAACGACGCTGCTCAACGCGCTGTCTTCTTACATCCCCGAAGACGAGCGCATCGTCACCATCGAAGATTCCGCCGAATTGTTGTTGCAACAGCCGCACGTCGTGCGCATGGAAACGCGGCCCAGCAACATCGAAGGGCGCGGCGAAATCACGCAACGCGATCTGGTGCGCAACGCCTTGCGTATGCGCCCGGACCGCATCGTGATCGGCGAAGTGCGCGGCGGTGAAGCCATCGATATGTTGCAGGCGATGAACACCGGCCACGACGGTTCGCTGACCACCATTCACGCCAACACGCCGCGCGATGCGCTGGCACGCATTGAAACCATGATCCAAATGGCGGGTTTGAAACTTTCCGCCGCTGCTTCAAAGCAGCAGATCGCTTCGGCCATCAATCTGGTCATTCAGGTGGCGCGTATGAGCGACGGCACGCGCCGCATTATCTCCATTTCTGAAGTCAACGGTCTGGAACGCAAGAACATCGCGGCACAGGAAATCTTTCGTTATGAGCGACAGGGCGTGGATGAGCATGGGCGCGTGCTGGGCCAATTTCGCCCGACGGGCGTCAAGCCGCGTTTGCTGGAGCGATTTGCCGTTTGCGGCTTGCATGTGCCCGCTTCAATGTTCGCCGTGTAAACACGCTGCTGAAAACCGCCCCCTCTCAACACATACACGCACCTGCTGGCCGCGTTCTGCGGCAAGTAACCGCGCGCAAAAGGACACGCAAGATGACGTCGTTTTTTGTTTTTCTCGCTTGTTTGTTTACCACGTATGCCGCGTATCTGTTGGCGACACGCAAATCAGCGGCCAAGCAGGCGCAAATGAAACAGCGCCTGGCCGATGTTCTGGTTTATCCCGGCGGAATGGCTGAAGCAGAAGTCCGCTTGAGCCGGGAAGAACTGCTGAGCGAGATTCAGTCCGTCAACCGATTGCTGGCGCAATTGCCGTCAGCCGTCAGTTTGAAACGCATCATTGATCAAGCCGACGTGCAGTTGACGGTGATGCGTTTGCTGATGTTTTCGGCGCTGGCGGGCTTGTCGGGGTTTTTGGCGGTTTC
>JAEUQO010000015.1 GCA_016789605.1 Acidobacteriota bacterium | reverse complement strand
GCAGCAACGCGACCGGATATGGCAGAACGTTCAGCGCGCCGCAGTCTCTCTTCCAACTCGCGCTTGTCGCGTAGTCCCGCGAGCATATCGTTGAAGGTGCGCGCCAGCGTCCCCACCTCGTCACGCCTGACAACTCGTACTTCAAAATTGAATTCTCCGGCTGAGACTTTCCGCGCCGCATCCGTCAGTTCCTTAATCGGACGCGTGAATCGCCAACTCGCCACGGCGACGATGGCGATGAGCAGGATGCCGAGAACGCCAATAGCGGTCAGGCGCTCCCGTGATTCCTCACGCACGAGTTCGCCAAGACGATGCGGCGAAACGATGATGATGACGCGCCGTTTGCCTCTTTCAGTCTCGATGGGGTAACTGAGGACTTTCTCCGTCTCGCGGTCAAGGATGGACGCGCCGCGTTTCGGCGTCGCTGGTTTCAGTGGGGAGAGATCGCCGATCGCGTCATTGAGGTTTTTGCCAATGTCGCTCTGTTCCGCGCTGTCCAGAATGCGCCCATCTGCATCGGCCACGATGATCCGGTGGATGATGTGGCTTTCGTCAAGACCGACGCTGAGGCGTCCGTCCCGTGGGACGAGGTTGTAGAGGTACTCACCACTAGGGAACGAAGCTTGAGCCAAATCAACCGCTAACGATAACTCGTTGATGTGTTCAGCCACGAGGCTCGTGAGGCGAGCTTCAAGGTGCCGACTGATGAAGTAAAGCACTGCAATCGTGGCAAGCAAAATCAGCATTGTGAAAGCTACGATCTGGGCGCGGAAGCTCAATAAAGGGGTATCTGTCTTGCCGATCATAATCGCTATTCCTCTCCTTCCTACAACTTCTGGTAGAAGGTAAATCAATCCGGTTTGATCTGGTCTCTACTGTGCAGTCACGTTGCGCTGAATTTGAGCAAGCGAAGGCTATTGAGAATGACCAGCACTGTCACACCGACATCGGCAAAGATCGCCAGCGCCAGACTGCTCACACCAGCCAGCGCCAGACCGACAAACAGCAGCTTAGTGATCACTGCCAGCAGCGTGTTGAGTTTAATCATTGAAATGGTTTGACGCCCAAGCGCCACTAAATATGGGATCAGTTCCAGACGGTCGTTGAGTATGGCGATGGAGGAGGCTTCAATCGCTGTGTCGCTTCCCGCCGCGCCCATCGAGATGCCGACCGAAGCGAGAGCCAGCGCGGGCGCATCATTGACGCCGTCTCCGACCATCGCCACCGGGCCGTATTTCCCGGCGAGCGCCTTAATTGCCTCGGCTTTGTCTTCCGGCAGCAGTTCTGCTCTCACGTCGCTGATGCCAAGCTCATCCGCTACTGCCTGTGCCGGAGCGCGATGATCGCCCGTCAGCATCGCGGTCTTGACGCCCAACCGCCTCATTTCGGCAATTGCGGCTTTACTCTCCGGCTTGATCTCATCGGTAACTGCAATGATTCCTTCGACCTCTTTACTGCTGCTGATGACAATGGATGTCCGGCCCTGCCGTTGCAGTTCTTCCACTTTGTCAGCAACTTCCTGCTGAACGTGATGCTCTTCGGTGATGAAAGCCAGCTTGCCGATGCAATGATGCCGGTCGTAACAAACCACACAGTCGGCTTTCGCCCCCTTGCCGAGAATCGCTCGGAAATTCTCGGTTCCATGCGGCGTGAGACCTTCATTGCGCGCGCCTTCAACGATGCTCTGCGCCAGGGGGTGTTCGGAGTACAACTCAATGCCTGCGGCGCAGGCCAGCAGATGCTCTCTGGTAGCATCGCCAAAAGGCACGACATCGGTAATTACGGGCTTGCCGTAAGTCAGCGTGCGCGTCTTGTCCATTGCCACGACAGCTACGCGGCCAATCGCTTCGATGTACTTGCCTCCCTTGATCAAGGCACCGCGCGCGGACGCATTGCCGATGGCCGAGTAGATCGAGATGGGAGTCGAAATGACCAGCGCGCATGGGCAGGCAATGATGAGCAGCGTCAGCGCCTCGCGAAACCATTTGTCGAAAGGTTGCCCATAAAGCAACACCGGAATCATCACAAGCAGCGTGGCAATCACGATGATGGCGGGCGTGTAATAAGCCGAGAACTTCTCGATGAACTTCTGCGTGTCGGCCTTGTTCTTTGTCGCTTGAAACGTGATGGCGACGATCTTCGCCAGCGTCGAGTCCTGCGCCGCGCGGGTAACACGAACTTCCAGATAGCCCTGTTTGTTGAGCGTCCCGGCAAAGACCTGATCGCCCGGATGTTTGTCTTTCGGCAGCGGCTCGCCGGTGATTGTGGATTCATCAACCGACGAAGCGCCCGTCACGATCTCCCCATCCATCGCAATCTGGTCGGAAGGTTTAATGATGAGAATGTCGCCGACCGCGACCTGCTCCACTGGCACTTGGCCTTTGCCTTTCACGTCCGCTGTTTTGGGTGCGCGCTCAACCAGGCTTTGCAGAGCAGATTTGCTCGTCTCGATGCCGAAATTTTCCAGCCGTTCGCCGAGCGTGAACAAAACGATGACAACTGCCGCCT
Organism: Acidobacteriota bacterium; assembly: GCA_016789605.1. Classification (GTDB taxonomy): domain Bacteria; phylum Acidobacteriota; class Blastocatellia; order RBC074; family RBC074; genus RBC074. The sequence continues at coordinate 4,570 of JAEUQO010000015.1, read as the reverse complement.
CTTCGTATTGACCAAGATAAAACGCGCCGACAACCGCTACCACCATCAGCAGATTGATGCTTTTGAAATTGAGTTTGCCCAGCGCCTTCAGGCCGTTGAGCAACGTGCGATGGCCGATGGCAACGATGATCGCGGCAAAGAACAGCGCGCCGATCACTGACGGAAGATGCCATCCGGCCAACGAGAGAAATTCAAAGACCGCGACCACCACCACGCTCAGGATAAGCCAGCGGAACTTCGCATCGCCCCACAAACCTGGGGTTTTCGGCGCTTCATTGATAACGGGCAGATTTTTCATTGTTAATTCCGGGATAGTGTCAGGGGACAATTCTTCAAGCGATCATTTCAGTAATCAGCAGAGCGATGAAGCCCACAAAGAACATCGCTGTCTGGACAGGCGTCTCTTTTTCCTCATGCGCCTCGACCATGAGTTCCTCAATGACCAGGTAAAGCAACGCCGCGCAACCGAAGGCCAGGACGCCTTCGAGCAATGCGCCCGTCAGGTTATGCAGGAAGATTGCGCCCAGCGCCGCGCCTGCCAGCAGCAACACGGCCAATCCGGCGCAAACGCCGATCATTTTCGACCGCGAAGCGCCGGATTCGCTGTAGGCAACGGCGGCGGCCAACCCCAGAAACATCACTTCGACTGCCAGCGCGACAGTCAGCACTACCCCCGCCTTTGCGCCTGCGGCAAAGCTCACGCCGATGAGCAGCCCGTCAATCAGGACATCAACTCCAAGCGTTATCAGCAGACCGGTGCGATTCTCGACCTTCGGCTCATCACCAGTCGCTTCCTGTTCCAACCCTGCGGTCAACTGTTTGACCAGCAACATCAGCGCGACGCCGATGCTGAAGCCGATAGTCGCAGCGACAGGCTTTCGCTCGTGCATCATGTCCGGCAGAATCTCTACTGCCACCGCCGCGAAGACCAATCCTGCCGCCAAATGCTGCACGGCGCTTCTGACCTTTGGCCCCGGCGGGCGGAGCGCGGCCAGCGCCCCGCCTGCGATGACAGTTCCAGCGGGAATCAGGGCATAAGCCAATACGCTATAAATGGTACTTGTCATTTGTCACCTCACAGTGCAGCTTCATTCTGCTCGCCGGTTTGAATGCGAGTCGCCGATTCGACCGACCAGACGAAGACTTTGCCGTCGCCGCTGTTGCCTGTGCGCGCAGCGCGCACGAGCGTCTCGACGATCTGCTGCGCCTGCTCGTCTGGCGCGACGATCTCAAGGCGTGTCTTGTTCTTGAACTCGTCAAGGTGCAACGAGTGCTGCTCTTGCACGCTCCGCCGCCGTCCAAAGCCGCGCGCTTCGGTTACGGTCATGCCGGGAAAGTCCACCAGCGTTTTAAGCGCGCTCGTGACTTTGTTCAGCATAAACGGCTGAATCATCGCTGTAATGATCTTCATCTTTGTTTTCTCCTATTTGTTCATCCTTCTCCTCATCACGCTCGAACCAACCATAGAGAGTTGGCAGCAAGAGCAGCGTAAGCAAGGTGGAAGTAATCAGACCGCCAATGACGACGGTCGCCAGCGGGCGCTGCACTTCAGCACCTGCCGAAGTCGCAATCGCCATGGGAATAAACCCTAAGCTCGCCACTAGCGCGGTCATCAGCACCGGACGTAAGCGAGTATCCGCGCCTTCCCGCACTGCGTCGGTCACCGATCTGCCTTCCTCACGCAGCCGGTTGATGGCACTGACCATCACCACGCCGTTCAGCACCGCCACGCCGAACAGCGCAATGAAGCCAACGCCTGCGGAAATGGAAAACGGCAGCCCACGCAATGCCAGTGCAAACACGCCGCCGACAATGGCAAAGGGAATGCCGGTGTAAATCAGCACAGCCTGCTTGAGCGAATTGAACGTCGTGAAGAGCAACACGAAAATCAGAAACAACGCCAGCGGCACGACGATCAGCAATCGTTCCGACGCGCGTTGCAGGTTTTCAAACTGTCCTCCCCAGCGCAGGTAGTAACCGTTGGGTAACTTGATTTCTCGCTCAATCGCCGCTTGCGCATCCTTAACGAAACTGCCGATGTCGCGGCCTCTGACATTCAATTCCACGACAATGCGGCGGCGCGTGTCTTCGCGCGAAATCTGCGCCGGGCCTTCGACGATAGAGATGTCAGCCAATTGTGCGAGCGGTATGCGCGCGCCATTGGGAGCCGAGACGAGTAGTGCCTTGATCGTCTCCACATCGCGGCCTGCGGCTTCGTTCAGGCGCACGACCAGATTGAAGCGTTGCTCGCCTTCGTACACCAGGCCCGCCTGCTTGCCGGCGACGACGGATTCGACCAAGTCGTTGACCGCCTCGACGTTGATGCCGTAGCGCGCAATCGCCGCGCGGTCAGGTTTGATCTGCAACTGCGGCAGGCCGGAAATCTGTTCGACTTTGACATCTTCCGCGCCGCTCACCTTGCCGACAACGCGGGCGATCTTTTCGGCTTCTGTCTTGAGCGTGTCGAGATCGTCGCCAAAGAGCTTGATGGCGACATCGGAGCGCACGCCGGAGATCAACTCCGAGACGCGCAATTCAATCGGCTGCGAAAAGCTGAAGGCCGCGCCCGGCACTTTGTTTTCCAGAGCCTCGGACATTTTCTCGATCAACTCTTCGCGGCTCTTGGTTGTTGTCCATTCATCGTGCGGTTTGAGCGCAACGTATAAATCGCTGACTTCCACGCCCATCGGGTCGGTAGCGACTTCGGCGCGCCCAGTCTTGGAAATGACCGTTGTCACTTCGGGAAAGCTCTTTAGCACTTTTTCCGTCTCCGTCCCCATGCGAACGGATTCAGTCAGTGACACGCTGGGCAAGCGCGCGATTTGCACTGCCAATGAGCCTTCGTCTAAACGTGGAATGAACTCCGCGCCGAGAAACGGAAACAGCGCGCCGCTGACGATCACTAATACCAATGCCGCCGTCAGCGCTGGCATGCGCCGCCGCATCACGAACGCCCGCGCCGGTTCGTACCAGCGGCGTGCATAACGGATGATCGGACTTTCGGTTTCTGCGACTTGACCGTGCAACACGAACGTCAGCATCGCCGGAACATACGTCAGCGACAGCAGCAGCGAGCCAATCAGCGCAAACACCACCGTCAGCGCCATCGGCTTGAACATCTTGCCTTCAATGCCTGTCAAGCTGAGGATTGGTAAGTAGACAATAGCGATGATTGCTACGGCAAAGACGACGGGTCGCGCCACTTCCAGACAAGCCTCAAGAATGGTACGCTCCGGCGGTTCCTTCGATCCTTCGTGCTGGGCTTCGGCACGCCTGCGCACCGCGTTCTCGACCATCACCACCGCACCATCCACGATCAATCCAAAGTCGAGCGCGCCCAAACTCATCAGATTGCCGGACACATTGAAGACGCGCATCAGAATCGCTGCAAACAACATTGAGAGCGGAATGATCGTCGCTACCAGAAGTGCCCCGCGCCAGTTGCCGAGCAGCAGAATCAACACGACGATGACAAAAATCGCGCCTTCAATTAAGTTTTTCGCTACCGTCCAGATCGTGCGGTCAACCAGTTCCGTGCGGTCATAAAATGGGATTAGTTCGACGCCTTTGGGCAACGTCTTTTTGACTTCCTCGACGCGCGCTTTAACGCGCTCGACGACTGAACGGGAGTTCTCCCCTTTAAGCATCATCGCAATGCCCGCGACGATTTCGCCCTCGCCGTTCGAGGTCACTGCCCCTTGCCGCACCGTAGCGCCCGCGACAACTTCGCCCACATCGCGCACAAAGACCGGCACGCCGTCTTTGCCCGTCTTCACGACAATCATTGCGATGTCTTCCGGCGAACTCACGAGACCGATACCGCGCAGCAGATATTGTTCGGCGTCTTTCTCGATATACGCGCCGCCGACGTTCGCATTGTTACGAGCAACAGCGTCAAAGACATCGCGCAAGCTCAAGCTGTAAGCCTGCAACTTCGCCGGATCGAGCCGCACCTGATACTGCTTCTCAAACCCGCCGAAGCTGTTGACTTCGGTCACACCCGGCACGCCCAGCAGTTGCCGCCGCACGCTCCAATCCTGAATCGTGCGTAGCGCCGTCGCGTCGTACTCCCTGGGGTTCTTCGCTTTCAATTCGTATTGATAAATTTCTCCGAGGCCCGTAGAAATTGGCCCCATTTCTGGCGCGCCGATGGATTGAGGGATTTGTTCGCGCGCCTGTGAGAGCCGTTCGAGCACAAGCTGGCGGGCGAAATAAATGTTCACCTTGTCATCAAAAACTACAGTCACGGCGGAAAGCCCAAACTTTGAGACGGAGCGAATCTCCTCAATATCGGGCAGTCCGCTCATCGCCACTTCGACCGGGAAGGTTATTTGTCGCTCAACATCAAGCGGGGAAAGGGCGGGCGCAGCAGTCAACACCTGCACCTGTACATTGGTCACGTCTGGCACGGCATCAATCGGCAGATTCTTCAAACTATAGATGCCCGCGCCGATGAGCAAGGCGACCGCCAGCAACACCAACAAGCGTTGCGCTACAGCAAAGCGAATGAGTGCGTTGATCATCAGTGTTCCTCCCCCAGTTCGCCTTTTTGCAACTGCGATTTCAGTGT
>JAEUQO010000013.1 GCA_016789605.1 Acidobacteriota bacterium | reverse complement strand
TGACGGCTGTTACGATTTAGATCGTTTTTCGATTCGCTTTACGGATTAGCCACAGAGTCACGGAGCCTCAGAGAAAGACTTGGAAACCTCTGTGGCTCTGTGCCTCTGTGGCAAAACCCGTACGCCAAAATGAAATCTGATCTAGATATCCAGGTTCTTCACATCCAAAGCGTTTTCTTCGATAAAGCGGCGGCGCGGTTCGACCTGATCGCCCATCAATACGGTAAACACTTCGTCGGTTTCGACGGCGTCGTCAACACGCACTTGCAACAACGTACGTTTTTCCGGATCCATCGTCGTTTCCCACAATTGTTCCGGGTTCATTTCGCCCAAACCTTTGTAACGTTGAATGGTCAAATCCTTCTTGGCCGCTGACAAAATATGATCCAGTAAATCGCTGCGCGATTCGACCTGCGTTTCATTGTTGCCTTCCTTGATCACAAACGGCGGTTGCGACAATACAGCAAAGGATTTGTTCAATTCGATGGCGCGCTGAAATTCGACGTGCGTGGCCAATTCCCAGTCAATTTTCACGCGCTGACCGTTGACCAGTTTGATCTCGATTTCCGACAAGCCATGTTCTTCGTCAGAAGTCAGCTCCGTCTTGAAGCCCGCTTCGGCCAGTTCGGCTTCGACCTTGCCCAACAGCTCTTCTGAAGCAAAGACGTCGTGCAGCTTGCGGCCTTCTTTCTGCATTAGGCCCTTGCGACCGCTGAGCGCGTCGAGCACGGTGGCCAGAATCTGTGGTTCGTGCAAACGCCGTTCGAGCTTTTTCTGATAGCCGTTGAATTCGACCATCTTCTCCAGCAAATCGGTCAACGCTTTGCCTTCGATGACTTCGCCGGACTTCTTGACCGTGACGGAAACGTCGTCGGTCGCCTTTTTCATCAAAAAGCGGTTCATCTCGCGTTCGTCTTTGATGTACCGCTCGGTTTTGCCTTTTTTGACTTTGTACAGCGGCGGTTGCGCGATGTAAACGTAGCTGCGCAATTCCGTTTGGACCTCGCCGTTTTCGCCCTGATGCTCGACCTTGTGTTCGAGCAATTGCGGCATCTGGCGGTAGAAAAACGTCAGCAACAGCGTGCGGATGTGCGAACCGTCCACGTCTGCGTCCGTCATCAAAATGATTTTGTGATAGCGCAGCTTTTCAATGTCGAAATCGTCTTTGCCAATGCCGCACCCCATTGCCGTGATCAAGGTTTTGATTTCGGAATGGGACAACATTTTGTCAAACCGCGCTTTTTCGACGTTCAGGATTTTGCCCTTGAGCGGCAAAATCGCCTGCGTGCGGCGGTCGCGTCCTTGCTTGGCGCTACCACCTGCCGAATCACCTTCGACGATATACAGCTCACAGGATGCCGGGTCTTTTTCGGAACAGTCCGCCAGCTTGCCGGGCAGATTCATCGAATTGAGCGCGCCTTTGCGCACGATTTCGCGGGCTTTGCGGGCAGCTTCGCGCGCGCGCGCCGCTTCGACGGCTTTGCCGACGATTTGTTTGGCAACAGAAGGGTGCTCTTCAAAAAACTGACCAAGCCTTTCGTTCAAAAACGACTCCACAATCCCTTTCACGTCGGAATTGAGTTTGACCTTGGTCTGGCTTTCAAACTGCGGCTGCGGCAATTTAACGGAAATGACTGCGACCAAACCTTCGCGCACATCTTCGCCAGAAAGTCCGCCCTTGAAATCCTTGATCAGCCCGGAACTCTGCGCATAAGAATTGATCGTCCGCGTCAGTGCCGATCTAAAGCCTGACAAGTGCGTTCCGCCATCCGGGTTCGGAATGTTATTGGCGAAGCAAAACACTTTTTCGTCATAGGCATCGTTGTACTGAATGGCGATTTCGACCGTCACGTTGTCTTCGCCCGGAGCCCGCTCAAAATGCAGCGGTTTGGGGTGCAACGTGTTTTTGTTTTTATTCAAATGGTTGACGAATTCGGCAATACCGCCCTCGTAATAAAACTCGTGTCTCTTTTCGACTTCAGTTCGTTCGTCAACGATGGTGATGCGAATGCCTTTGTTCAGGAAGGCTTTTTCGCGCAAGCGTTCGGACAATTTGTCGAAGCTGTATTCCGTGGTGGTGAAGATGTCACCATCAGGTTTGAAGGTGATCTTGGTTCCGGTCTTGTTTGATTTGCCGGTCTGTTTGAGGGGCGCGACAGGAATGCCGGTCTTGTATTCCTGTTCGTAAACGCCGCCTTCGCGTTTGATTTCCAGCCGCAACCATTCGGACAAAAAGTTGACGCACGAAGCGCCCACGCCGTGCAATCCGCCGGAAACCTTGTAGGCGTTGCTGTCGAATTTTCCGCCCGCGTGCAATTCGGTCATGACCAATTCCGCCGCCGAAATGCCTTTGTCTTTGTGAATGCCGATGGGAATTCCGCGCCCGTTGTCTTCCACGGTAATGGAATTGTCCAGATGGATTGTGATCAGAATCGTATCGCAATACCCGGCCAAGGCTTCGTCAATCGAGTTGTCGGCGATCTCGTACACCAGGTGATGCAAGCCCATTTCCCGGTTATCGCCGACGTACATTCCCGGTCGTAAACGTACCGCATCACGGCCTTCCAGAGCAGTGATCGAACTGGCGTCGTAAACTTGTTCTTTGGCCTTCTTCTTTGTTTCGCTCATCGTTTCTTCAGTTTCCGTTATCAATTTCTGTTTAGCTTCCATATCTTTACTGCCTGCCAAACTACCGCCGCCCTGTTCACCATCAATGTGTTCATCAAGTTGCAGGCTGATTACATTTGCGCCTTCTCTGCGCTCAATTTGTCATCTCGGGTTGCTGTTCCGCCCTCGACCAGAATAGTTGCCGCGCGCTGACGATAGCGGTCAGCAATGGTTTGTTTCGAAGTTGAAACAATGGTTTGCGCTTTACCATCCAGGTAATCCAGCAAAATTCCGATGCGATTGCGGTCGAGTTCGGCATCAAGGTCATCTATTAAGAAAATAGGGTATTCTTCAAACGCCTGATAATACACGCTTAATTGCGCCAGATCAAGAATGAGCAGGGCGCTGCGTTGCTGGCCAGAACTGCCAAATTTGGCTATCTCATAGCCATCGCAGAGGATTTCCAGATCGTCGCGATGCGGACCAACCAGGGAATATCCGAGCGCCATTTCGTTTTTCAGACGCAACGCCAGGCGTTCACGCAACAATGCAGGGTAATCGCCCAAATCGCCTCGCCCTTCGAGCGAAGATTTATAACGAACCGTAATCTGTTCTGCCTGAAAGAGTTCCGGGCGCAAGTGAGAATTAAGCTGTGCGGTGTAGCGCGCACGCGCCTGATGGATTTCTGTCCCCAAAACGACCAATTGATCGTTCCACGGCTGCAACAAATCCAGATACTTGGCGGGATTCTCGGCGTCAGAGGCTTCACGCAGCAAGGCGTTTTTCTGTTTGAGCACGCGGTTGTATTCATTCAACGCGCCTAGATAGGACGGAAGCACACCAAAGATGCCGCGATCCAAAAACCGACGGCGCGCGTCGGGTGCGCCGCGTACGATTTGCATTTCGTCGGCGGTAAAGGCAATCGCGTCAAGATTGCCCAAATAGCGTACAACGGCTTCGCGTTTGCCGTTAACAAACGTCTGCTTGGTGTTGTCCGTCAACAGCAATTGCAAGTCTTTGGTCAAATTGCCGCGCACCACGGTGCCGCGCAAAATTGCTTCCCGCGTCTGATGCGCGACGGCTTCTTTCGGGTGCGAAGTGCGAAAGGATTTGGTCGTCGCCAGCAAATAAACGGCTTCCAGCCAGGAGCTTTTGCCCTGGGCATTTTGCCCGTAAACAACGTTCAAGCCGGGAGCAAATTCGACGGCACCGCTGAGATTGCGGAATTGGATCGCTTCGATGCGCTGCAAATGCATGCTGGAATTTTACTCCACCGTCACCAGCGGCACATCCCAGTGCGAAATCAGAAGTTCAAAACGGCGTTGTTCTTCGCGTTTGAAAGTCGCCTGGTCCGGATAAAGCTGTTTGATGATGGCGTCTTCGCCACTGGGCGCGTGAAATGCCGCCGCGCTTTTGAACGTGATCGTCACGCGAAAATCCCAGCGTCCGTCTTCGGTCGCGTGATAGCGCGGCTTTTCGATTTTCACGCTCAGAATGCGGCCCGACTCAATCTGTTTTTTGAGCACCGGTAGGTGGTTCTTTTTGAACAACTGCAAAAACTCGTCCGTGAAGCCCCATTTCGTTTTGTAGTAATACTCGACCACGAAGGGAGCGTCTTGCGCCTGGGCGGTCGTGGTCAACAACCCCAGACCGAGCACAAAAAGCGCCAACAGCATTTTCCGTTTTGCCAACGTTTTCATTTTGCTTCTCCGAAAATGGGTTATTTGGCCTTTACCTTGATCACGAAGTAGGTGAACTGCTTGCCTTTTTCGACCAACAGTTGATGCGGCATGTTGGTGGGAATGTGTACGACATCGCCGGGCAACAGCGTTTTTCGCTCGCCGCCTTTGATCGCATCGCCACGCGTTTCGTTGGGTTCGGGTGATTTGGGATTGACAACTTCGCCGCCCACGATCAACGTCGCTTCGCCGGATTCAACAACGAAATAGTCGTCCATATGCGCGTGGACTTCGGGAATGCCATAGGCTTCGCGGTGACTGATGGCGACATTGCTGCTGCCGTAATCAGCCAGTTTCACGCTGGAAGTTTTGTTTGGCCCGGACACTTGTTCGCGCAACGGCTTTTCGTAGCCTTTCAATTCTTTCGCCGTCCAATGCGCGAAATTCGGCAAACTCTGTTTGGATTGTCGGGCGACCGTCATCGCCCCAACCGTCAACGTACACAAAATGGCCACGACAGCCAGTGCTGTTTTCTTCATCTGTGAATCTCCTTGTGCTCTGATAAAGATTGCGTTGTGTGGCCTGAATGATAACGGTATCGCCGCTTTCGCGCACGGCTTTTCCGGCAAAAGATTGCATCAAGGCGCAGTGTGGCGATAAAAAGAGAAAAATCCCTGGAGGCAATGTTGTGATGAAAAAGCTTTTTCTGTTAGCAGGCGCGTTGTTGCTGAGTTTCGCCGCGTTGGCTCAAACCGGCGTCAAACCGCGCGCCCAGAACGCACAGGTTGGCCCCTCAACCGGCGCGCTGGTGGTGGTCGGCGGCGGCAAAATTCCGGCTTCGATCAGTGAACGATTCATCGCGTTAGCAGGCGGACGCGACGCGCACGTTGTTTACATTCCGACCGCTGCCGAAGATCGTCAGCTCAATGCGCCCAATGACGATGAATCGCCCAGGCTCTTCGGCTTGAAAAACGTCACCGTGCTGCATACGCGTGACCGCAATGTGGCCAACACCGAAGCATTTGCCGCGCCGTTGCGCAAAGCCAGCGGCGTCTGGTTTGGCGGCGGTCGGCAATGGCGGCTGGTGGATTCTTACGCTGACACGCTGACCTTGAAAGAAATCTGGAAGGTATTGGAACGTGGCGGAGTGATCGGCGGCTCTTCGGCGGGCGCAAGCATTCAGGCGTCATACCTGGTGCGCGGCGCGCGCGAAGGCAACACGGTCATGATGGCTAAAGGGTATGAAACGGGCTTTGGATTTTTGCGCGGCGTTGCCGTGGATCAGCACATCAACACGCGGCGGCGCGAAAAAGACCTGGCCGAAGTCATCACTGCGCATCCCGAATTGCTCGGCATCGGCATTGACGAATCCACCGCGATTGTCGTGCAAGGCGATCAATTTGAAATCATCGGCGCTGGTCAGGTCGCCATCACCGACGGCAAATCGCACGATGGCAGAAGCTATTACTTCCTCTCGCCGGGCGAGCGCTTTGATTTGAAGGCGCGTCTGGCCGCCAAACGAATGCGTTAAGACGTCACAACTCACTTGGCGGCGGCGTTGACTTTTGCGCCATTGATCCATTCCAGCACAGTGCGATAAGCCGGATCATCAACGCCATTCCAGCGCGGGCCGCCGCCGTGTGGCGTGCGCCGAGCACCGACAACGCCTTCCTGACTGGCGTCGGAGATCGGTTTGCGCAGCAGCAAACTGTTTTCCGGCGTCACCAAATCAACCACACGCATGGCAGAGCTGAAATTTTCGCGCAATTGTGTTTCGGTGTATTTCCCTGCCGCATCAGGTCGCGACAAACGCAAAATCGCATGCGTGTCGTGACACGTCACACAAGCGTTGCCGTCGCGTCCTTTGGCAGCCAGCAGCGGCATCACCCGCGCCACGAAAAAGTCGTAATCTAACGTGCGGGTCGAAGTCGTCACCGGTTTGCTGTCGCCGTATAACGCGATGGCTTGTTCCTGCAATCGTTCATTCGGATCGTTGGCGATTTTGGCCAACGCCGGGCGAATCGCCGGATGCGCGGCCAACGTCCTCACGCGTCGCACAGCCGCCAAAGCTGCGGCGCGCACTTGTTCGTCTTTGTCCTGAAACGAATGGGCCACCAAATTGAGCAAGCGCAAATCACCCGTTATGTTCGCAGTGTCAGAAATCAACCCGAGAATCAGCCGCCGCGCATTCGCATCCTGCGTTTGGTATAGCGCATCGAGCGCCGCCGCAATCGCACGCGGTTCGCGCCATTCCGGTTTGGCAAACACCAATTGCAACCCGGCGCGCAGCAACGGTTGATTGCCGGATTGCAAGGCCGCCGCCAGCCGCTGTTCGATGGCGGCGTCCTGTCGCAATTCGGGAAAATCAGCCAAGGCCCGCAACGCGGCAGAGGCGACCTTGCCGTCCGCCGTCAGCACAAACTGTTTGAGTTGCGCGTCAAATTTCTCCTGGCGAGCCGCTTCCAATCCCACCATTTTCAACCGGTCGAGCGCGGCGACTTGCGCTTCGGGGCGATTGCTGGCCAGCAATTCTTTCAGAACGGCGATGGCTTCCTGCCGATTGCGTTCACGAACTTCGACTGGCAACGATGGATAAAATTCTTCGGCCACGCTGCGCACGTCTTTGTCATCGTCCAGCAACCGTTTCATCACCAACAGCGGCAAATCGGCCAGCGCATTGTCGCGCACGGTATACGCCGCGATGATCGCCTGTTTGCGCGTTGCGGCATTGGCAGCCGAGAGCAACGGCAACAGGGCTTTTTCGACTGCAGGTGCGCCTTCTTCGTAAAATTTGACGGTTTCGACGTCGTTGCCGATGCGCGTGTAACGTCCCGCGTTGGCATACCCGCCAGAACGCAAATGAAATTCTGTCAGCGCGACCAGCAGATTTTCGCGCTGCACGTCGTTGCCGTTGGTCAACGCGCGTGCGACGCGTTCGGCCATTTTACGGCTGGCTTCGTGGTGTCCTTGCTTGGCGCGCTCCCGATCGCCAGGCTGCGCCAACAACGCGATCCAGTTGTTATAGAGATAGCGCACGTTTTCATCAGCCAGGCTATAGAAATTTTCGCGCAGGTTGCGCAGCACCCACGGGTGTTCGCGTTCGCCCATACGCGCCAAAAAGGCGTTGGCGATGCGATCCTGCAATGCCTCGTCTTTTGTCCACCAATACCATTGCATCAGTGATTTCACGGCTTGCATCCGCACCATCACTGCATCATCCATCAACAAACCGATCAGGCGATCAGCCGCTGCCGGTTGCGACGTCAAAAAGGAAAAGTGCTGCGCAAAGATACGCGTTGCGCCCCAACGCGCACGCGCGCTGTTGCTGTTCAAGGCGGCGAGCATCACGCCCGCGGCATTCGCCGTCGGCGCATTGCCGCCCCGCGTAACGATGCGGCGGATGGCTTGCGCCGAAGCCAGTTGCACCAATTTGCTGTCATCGCCCAGCAGACGCGCAAGCGAGGCGAGCGCGCCGTCTTCGCCAACGCGTCCCAGCGCAGCCGCCGCCGCTGTGCGCAACAGCGGCTCTTCGCTTTGCAACGTTGCCAGCAAATCAGCCAGCAACGGTTGGGCCGGTTTGTCCCAGATGTTGTTGATCTGTTCCAGGCGCAAGGCGGCATCGTTTGTCGCCAACCGCGCAGGCAACGGCGCAAAGCCTGGTTGCCAACCACGCTGCGCGTCGCCCGGATAAAACGCTGAAAGCGCCATCACGGCAAATTGCGTTTCGCGAAAGGGCGTGCCGAAATTTTCGTACGTCTGGCGCGGATCGAACCAGCCGCCATACGGCTGTTGACGCGCCAGCAGGAAGCTGAGCGATCTGGCGATCTGTGGCTGGTCCGGGCGCAATCCGGCGCGCGCCAACGTGTACAGACAATGATAGGTTTGAAATTCGACCGGCGTGCTTGCCGGTTCAAACAACATTGACCACTGCCCGTCAGCACGTTGCAACGACAGAATGCGTTCGGCGTTGCGTTTGATCTTGTCGGCATATGCCGTGCGATCAATTTCGACCAGCGCCAGCGTTTGGTAACAAAGGTCAATCAGATTCTTGTGCGCATCCTGTTCCAGCAGCGAACGAATGCGGTCACGATATTCCTGGTCGGATTTCGTTGTCGCGGCGTCTGGTGCGGGCGCAAGTTTCACCAACTGATCAAACACGCGCCAGCTATACCAGGCGACTTCGTACGTGCTGACGATTGGCGTATTGCCGTTGGTTTCGTCGTTGGGCAATTGCGTGCGGTCTTTGTAATAAAGCTTCAGGTAGTTGGCGACGCCGCGCAGCAAAGTGACGTTCTTCGGCTGATTGAATTCGGTTTCGTGAATGTTGACCAGCGTCGCCAAACGGCTCAAAACGTTGGCCGAAGCGCTGATGACGCGCGTCCAGGAAGCTTCGGGGTGACCGTAAAACGGGCGCGGATTGTTGGCCAGCCGTTCGGTCAGAAATTGCAACGACCAGCGTTTGGTTACGGCATAACCGTTTTGTTTGGCGGTCAGTTCGGCACGCGTGGGGAAATGTGTGGCGTGACAGGCAATGCAAAGCTGTGTTTCAACGTGTGTGTTTGAAACGCGGCTGACGATGCCGCCGTGTCGTGGCGTATTGGCGTGCCAACTGTCGCCCGCGCTGATGATGTAATCCATTCCGGCGCGCACCGCCAGACGCGGATCGCGATACGGAGCCACGTCATAACTCGACGTACGCAACTGGTAAGAAACGTGATTGGCATCAACGCGCAGGTAATAAGTGCCTTTGGTAATGACGCGCGTGGTGAATTTGTTGCCGGGCAACGCTTGCACTTCGTGCGGCGGCGTCACCGGATCAACGCCGCGTTCGTATGGTTTGGCCGCGTCGTTTTCAACCGTGAAAACCGACACATCCACCGGAACGTAATCGCGTTCGAGCAAATCCAGCTCGAAATGCGCCAGCCGTGGCGTTTCGCCGTCATAGCTGAATTTGAACCAGTCCACGCCGCCTTCGGGCAAACGATCTGTGGTCAATTCCGGTTGCTGAGCATACGGCACTGCGCCGCGCCCGGTTTGCGCTTCAGCCAACGGCGCGATGTATGGTTTGTCATCCGCTGACGCATACACGGTTTGCCCCAAGGCAAATTCGTTGGCGTCTTGCCAGCGGTCATTGTTTTCCGTCTCGATGACGGTGTTGGCGGCTTTGGTCGCGGACCATTCCAACACGCGAATGTTCAACGCCACCGCCGCAGCCGTCGCGGACGTCACCGACAATTCCCCCGCGCCCCGCAACCGAAACGTCAGATAAAGATCAGGATCGCCAACGTGCAGCAACTTGCTGGCGAGCACGCCGGTCTGGTTGCGCAACGTGACTTGCACCGTATCTGTCGCTGCCAGGGTCGCTGGCGAAGTCAGCGCCACCGACAGCGAGCAAGTGTTGCCCGTGCCGCTCAGCCGATACTGTTTGCTGCCGCTGACTGTCAGGCGTTCTTGCACATCCAACAGCCGTTTGAATTCTGTGCGCCCCTGAAAGCCCTGGCTCAGTTGCGGCAAACCTGCCGCGACACCGAGGAATACGGCAACCGCGATCACAAGAAGAAGTTTTAGCCGGTGCGGGGTCATAGTCTCTCCCTCTGAAGCTGCGCCAAGCGCCGCCAGAATTTGTCGCCGGAATTTACGGCGCAACGCTTATTTATTGCCGAGAGCTTGCTGTACTGCTTTATCCAAAATTTCCTTGCCGATGCCGGGGTTGTATCCGACCAGACGTTTGATCAACTTACCATCCGGGCCAAACACGATGGTTTGCGGGATGCGATAGCCGTCTGCGCCCGGATTGAAAAATTGATAGGTCTCAGCAGGCGCAAACACGACCTGATAGTTCATCGCGTATTCCTTGATGAAGCTTTTGACGGCGGCGCGCTTTTCCGCGGGGTCTTCCAGATTGAGCCCCAGAAAGATGATTTCTTTGCCGTGTTGGCGTGCCAGCGCCACCAGATGCGGAATCTCTTGCCGACAAGGCCCGCACCAGGTCGCCCAGAAATCCAGCACAACGGCTTTTCCCTGCCCTAACAATTTAGACAGTTCAACGCGCTTTCCGGCGACGGTTTCAACCATGATTTTTTCGGCTTTGAATTCGGCCAAGGTGGGAGGCGTTCGCTGTGCCCGGGCGGCGGAATGGACAGCACACAGAATCGGCAACAGCAGCAGCAATGATCTCAAACCGACAGGCGTTCTGTATTTTGGCCATTGGCTGTTTGTGTTTTGCCGTTTGTCCATGCTCAGGTTTTCCTCCGCTGTTTGGTGTTTTGATTGAATTGCGGCACGGCTGGCCCCGCGCCCAAGGCAGCAATTTCCGCGCGCTGGTCCTGGCACAAACCGGTGCGCACACGATTGCGCAAACGTACGCTGCGCGCGTCGGTCAAATGATCCGCCAGCATCAGCATGCGAAACCAGGACGCCTCCAGTTCATCGGCCAGACGCGAAATTTGTGTGATGTCATACGGCACGGCGACTTCCGAAAGACCAAGCCGCGCAAACACCGACAAGTAACGCGCCGTCGCCAGATCAGGACACAGCAACCGCCGTTTGCCGATTTTCAATTCAATGCCAAGCAGCGTGTGCAGAATTTCGACGGAAACAGGTTTGGCGGGCGCCTCCAGTTTGTAACTGCGCGTGCGTATCGTGCGAATCCGTTCCCGATAAAGCGCCGCCAGCAATTGCTCGGCCATCAACTTTTTGACTTCGGCGACCAGGTCGTCAGCTTTCACCGGACGCGGCTGCGCGCGCAATTTTTCCGTGATGTCTGTGATCTCGGCCATACGCGCCTTCGCCTTCATAGTTGCGCGCCCAAAGCATCCGCGACAGTGTGCACGTCTTTGTCGCCACGACCGGAAAGATTCACCAGAATGACCTCTTCGGGCGACAAGCGCGGCGCAAGTTTTACGACTTCAGCGATTGCGTGCGAAGATTCCAGCGCCGGAATGATGCCTTCCATGCGCGACAATAACTGAAACGCCGCCAAAGCTTCGGTGTCACTGGCAAACACATATTCGGCGCGCCCGGCGTCGTGCAAAAAGGCGTGTTCGGGGCCGATGCTGGCGTAATCCAACCCGGCAGAAATCGAATGTGTCAGCGCAATCTGACCACGGTCATCTTGCAACACATAGCTGCGCGTGCCTTGCAACACGCCGATGCGTCCGCCGCCTTCTTCCAAAAAACGCGCGGCGTGTTCGCCCAAACTCAACCCGCGTCCGCCCGCTTCGACGCCGATCAACTTGACCGTTTCATCCGGCAAAAAGGCATAAAACAACCCCATCGCATTGCTGCCGCCGCCGACACACGCGACCAGGTAATCCGGCAACCGTCCGAGGCGTTCGAGCATTTGCGCGCGCGCTTCGCGACCAATCACGCTTTGAAAGTCGCGCACCATCATCGGATAGGGATGCGGCCCCAACACGGACCCAAGCAAATAATGCGTGTCGCGCACATTGGTCACCCAATCGCGCAACGCTTCGTTGATGGCGTCTTTCAGCGTTTTGCTGCCGGACTCCACGCCGACGACTTGTGCACCGAGCAATCGCATGCGAAAGACATTGAGCGCCTGCCGCCGCATGTCTTCGGTCCCCATGTAAACGACGCATTCCAAACCGGTCATCGCGCAGACTGTCGCCGTCGCGACGCCGTGCTGCCCGGCCCCGGTTTCGGCGATGATGCGCCGTTTGCCCATCCGTTTGGCCAACAAGATCTGGCCGACGGCGTTGTTGATCTTGTGTGCGCCGGTGTGATTCAGGTCTTCGCGCTTCAGATAGATTTGCGCGCCGCCCAGCTGTTTGGTCAATCGTTCGGCATACGTGATCGGCGTCGGGCGACCAACGAATTCCCGCAACAACGTGTGAAATTCCTGTTGGAAGCTTTCGTCGGTTTGCGCTGCGGCATAAGCGGCTTTCAGTTCCGCCAGCGGATGCATCAGCGTTTCCGGCACGAAGCTGCCGCCATAAGGTCCAAAGTGTCCGCCCGCATCGGGCAAAGCCGTGAAATTCATCAAAGCGTCTCCATCTCCTGTTTGAGCTGCCGTAACTTGTCCGGGTCTTTGTGGCCGGGCGCGCGTTCCACACCGCTGTTGACGTCCACCGCAAACGGCTGCACCGCGCAAATGGCAGCCGCGATGTTGTCTGGCGACAAACCACCGGCGAGAAACAGCGGCACGAGTTGCGCGACTTCACGCGCGACGTCCCAATTCGCGGTTTTGCCTGTGCCGCCATATAAATTCTTGTCGAACGCATCCAGCAATATTGCCCGCGCCGGATAATCTAACACTTGCCGCGCCTCAAATCCGTCACCGACACGTAACGCTTTGATCACACGTTCCGCGCCGACTGCTGCGCAATACGCCGGGTCTTCATCGCCGTGAAGCTGCGCCAGTTGCACATTCGCCGCCTGCAAGCTGGCAAGTACGTCTTGCGGCTGCGCTTCGTTGACGAAAATGCCGACGGTCAACACGTCTTCCGGCAATTGCGCAATGATCGCTCGCGCAGCGTCTGGCGTCAGGTAACGCGGGCTTTTGCGATAAAAGTTAAAGCCCAGATATTCCGCCCCCACAGCGATGGCGGCACGCGCGTCTGCCAACGAAGTAATGCCACAGACTTTGAGTTTGACCGGACTCATCCCGCCACCAACGCTTTCAAGGCCGCGCCTTCGTCTGCGGCACGCATGAACTCTTCGCCGATCAGAAACGCGTGAAAGCCCGCCGCGCGCAACCGATCAATGTCGGCGCGCGTGCGAATGCCGCTTTCGCTGACCAACGTGATGCTTTGCGGCAAGTCCTGGGCGAGTTCCAACGACGTATCC
>JAEUQO010000008.1 GCA_016789605.1 Acidobacteriota bacterium | reverse complement strand
CAGCAAACGTTGACGCTGGCAGGCCGCGCCTTGCTGCTACCCGAGCGAGACGGCTTTATGTCGTTGCGTGAAGTTCGCTATGCACCGACGCGCAAATATTTCGTTGTGTTGGGATGCGGATATGAATGCACTGACAATGTGTTGTTCCTGTTTCGGACTGACGGCAGCAACAAACGCAAATTGACTGCGCCTTGGGATTTTGTCTTGGAGGACAAACTGGAATGGTCTGCGGACGGTCAGCGGCTGTTTTATTACCGCATCAATTCCACCGGCGCTGAACCGCCCAAAGGCGCGCCCGCTGAAGGTTGGGTGGAAGTGGATGTGCGCACAGGTAACAAACGGCCAGCGAGTGCGCGAGTTCTGCCTACGACTGCCAGTTACGCTGTGTTTAATGCCGCAGATGGTTTGGCGGTGCGGGCTGCGCCGGGCGTTGCAGCCAAAGAACTCGGTCGGTTACCGCGCGATGCCAAAGACGTGAAGGTCTTGGGCGCAAGTCGCAAGCTGGGGCGCAGCCTGTGGGTGCAAATTCAGTGGCGCGAATTATCGGGTTGGGTGAATCAGGCGTTTTTGTATCGGCTTGCTCCTTGAGTTGGCCCCTTGAGTTGACGCCTTGAGTTTTTGCCGTTGCGGGTTACGCCAACGGCAGGGAAGAGTTGGCCTGGCAAAGTTCGTCGTGCAGTTGTTGTACGCTTTGCGCCGCCGGATGCACAGCCTTGCTTCCCAATGACGTCAGAAAATGACAAGCGGCAAAACGTCGCGCCGTCTGTTCATACGCGGTAACCCAGAGCAGACGTTCTGGCAGGCGCACCGGATTGATTGGCCAGACACCGGGGCGGGGAAGAATGTGTTTCTCAATGCCCGCGCGCCAGGGTTTGGCGCTCACCCGCGCGCGAAAGCAGCGCTGGTGCAAACACATTCTGACGTAGATCGGATCGGTGTCGAGTGCGCGAAAAAACTCTGCGACGGCGCTTTCGTCAGCCGCAAACGTCCGATGCATCACCAGCACACGCAAACCGCCAGGAGTGCGATAGACGCGCAAATGCCAATCCGGGTGACGGTCGCTAAATGACTGCACCCTGGTAAGCGCCTGTTGTTCTGCGCCACCCGCCGCCGACATCCACAGCCGATGAAGGCCGCGCGCGAGAAACGGTCCCAGAAACAGACTCAGCAAAAGACTGATGCCGCCCAGACGCCAGGATTGCATCGCCGCGCCAACGAGCACTGCTATCGGTAGCAGAGAGGCAATCGCAAGCCAGTGCGCGCGCAGCGCCGGTTCGTAGGCAAAATCAATATCAGCAAACAGGACATCCGGCGTATTGAGGCAGCGCGCGCCGTAAATGTTGCGGGTGATGACGGTGTCGCCGTGACGGCTGATGATCTCTTCGCGAATGGGAACGCCTTCTGCGCCGTTATATGACCGTTTCAGTTCGCGTCTGGCCAGCGATTCGCCCGCTTCAAGTCGGGAAAACGCTTGTGCCGCGCGCGTTTCGGCGTGCGCTTGTGCTTCTTGCTGACTGACGTCAGACCAACCCCAGCGCCGCACTGTGACCTGGCGGCTGCCAATGCGTCCTTGTTGGCGGGCTTCAGCCCAAAATTCCGGTACGATCATGGCGAGGATATTATCTCAGTGGTGCCATCCGTGTTTGTGAAATCTCGCTCCGATCCGGTAAAGAAATGTGGGCAGAAAAACGTCGCGTTTTTTCTGCCCACATTTCTTTGCCGAGCGCGTTTACTTGCTCGGAGTGTTGTTGTGTCGTTCCATTGTGCGGCTGTGTTACCAGCGAATGTCGCTCAACGACTGCAGCGGTTGACGTTTAGCCAGCGCTTCAGGCGCACGCGCTGCGCCTTCGGACCCATCCGCCGATTTCAAATTGGCGGGAAAAGTGAATCCGCAACGTTGTTCGATTTCAGCCAGTGACGTCTGATAGACCTTGAATTCATCCAGATCGAGCGCTTCCAGTTGATCCAGATTTTGCGTCAGCAAAAAGGCGCGCGCTTTCAGTTTGCCGCCTTCGACAAAGGCGATGACTTTGTAAAACTCGCGCGGCAATTTGATGCCGCGAAAGACGCGATCATCCGCACGAAAGACCGGTCCGCCAAAGACGCTGACGCGCAAATTGTCCACGTCTACTTCGCCAAACACGGCGTCTTCCAGCTTGCCCCAGATTCCGCCCAGACCGCCCTGGTTGAAGTTGTCCATTTGCGGCGTGATGTTGGTGAAATAGAACGAATCAATGTTGGCCTGTTTGGCTTCTTCGTCACCGCCCCAGATCAAATCAGCGCGGCGCGCGATGTGACCGCGATCCAGGCGATTGTTTTTGTAAAGATCGTCGCCCACCTGAAATTCCTTGGCGATGCGCGGATCGAGTATGAACGGAACGTTGCGGCCCAGCTTTTTGATCTGGTTGCCGTCAATGTTCCAGGCGACCCAGATGGCAAAGCGCCGCGATTTGCTCAGCGTCAACGAGAAATGCGTGTAAGGAATGACTTCGGAGTTGTTGAGTTTAACCGCATCGTTGCGCGTGGCGGTCGAAAGTTTCGGCGCGTCCACGCGCACGCCGAGAAAGTTGGCCGCATACCCACCCCCCGCTCCGGGTGTTTTGTCTTCGTCTTTTTCTTTGGGCGTCAGCGTGATCTCCAGCTTTTCAAAAACGGATTTGGCGTAACAGGCAATCGCGTGTTCGTTGGGATCGTTGGGGCCTTCGCCGGCGAAATGCAGTCCGGCCATGATGTTTGAGGCTTTGCCGGTGCTGGTTTTGAACAACCAGAGCGAGCCGGAATCGCCGCCCTGACTGATTTCGCCGTTGGACGCGGGCTTGCCGGGATCAGGACCGATTTCAAATCCGCCGATGGCTTTTTCGCCGACGGGCAGGCCGTAATTGATTTTGACCAGTGTATTGATGCGCGTGACGATGCCGTGAGTAACGGCGGTGGTGCGTCCGCTTTTGATGACTTTGTCACCGAGATCAGGTTCGCCCAACTGCTCGGCTTTAACGCCGAGGTCTAGGATTTCCGGTTTGAATTTGCGTGTTTCGATGCTGGCGATGGCGCAATCTCCGGCAGCGCCCAGATGCGACCGCACCAGTTTGCCCAACCGATTCGTTTGCGTGCGGTTGTCATCGTGCGGGCCGGGTTGCACAACATCATCGCCAATCACGCCTTGCGGACCGTGCAACACGTGCCAGTTGCTCAGCACATACGGCGCGCCAGTTTGTTGGTCATAGACGATGCAGCCGATGGTTCCGGCGCTGACCTTTTTGTTCGCTACGCTAACGCCGGGGACGATCGGATCAATGCGCGTTTTGCGCGGACTCGCGGCTGCTTCGGTGACGATTTTCAACGTGTGTTCATAGCTACGTTGCAACACATCGGTGGGAACGGCGACGCCGTCAATTTCGATGGTGGCGGGAATGGGTGACGTACGCAATGCGGCCATTCCTTCGGGGGCGGATTTGTGTTCGACCGTGAATTGAATGGAAAGATCAGACGTTTGTTTGTCGCCTTTGACCTTGTAACCAATGCCAATCGAAGAGATGTTCGGATCGAGCAGATAGTCCGGGCCTTTGGTGCGGACAAACTGTTTCAGCTTTTCCATAAAATCGGCTGAAGTCTTTTTCGCCTTGCTGGTGCGGCGAGACGCATTTTTTCGTGCTGCCATAAACAAAACCTTTCTTGTCAAAATGCTGTTGGTGATGGAAATGCCGAAGCCGGAATTTGTCTGCGCTTTCGTTGTCCTTGCTTCGGTACTGAAAGCTGCTGGCGGTTGCAGGCTGAGTCGCACAATGCGAAACGCACAGCAGTATAGTGACCTGCCCGTGACGGGGCAATCACATTTTCAGGTTTTTTGGTTTCGCTCAGATGCGTTATCGCTTCGGCGCGCGTGCTGGACGGCGCGGCACATTCAGCTTGCGAGGAGCCGTCACGATCTCAACCTCTGTTGCCACGGTTTGCGCTTGCGCATCAACGATGCCGGACGCGAGGGGGCCTGAGCTTGGTTGTAGGGTCGGCGTCGCCGACAGGTCGCGACCAATGGGTGTTAGTTGCAAGGTGACGATTTCGCGAGTGCCCGCCGAAAACTGACGCCCGGCGGGCAGCGCCAGCGCCAAGCCAATGACGCCGTCTTTTACGCGAGATTGATTGACCAGAAGCGTTGCTGATTGGGCGTCGCTGCCCGTGGTTGCGCTCAGCAAACGCCAGCGCGCCGCATCAAATTGCACACTGAAACTGATGGCGTTTTCGTTGCCTTCGGCCAGCAAAGAAAGCTGAAGCGTTTTTGTTACATGCTGTGTTCCGGTTGGTCTCACGCTGAGCTGGCGAACGCGTGGCGTGCGACTGGTGCGCGCGCGCAAATCCGCACGCTGACAATCGGCGTGTCCGTCAGCACACGCTGTTTGTTCTATCGCTGATGTCGGGCCGCCAGCGACAGTCACGGCGTCAAACCCGGCGACATAACGACCGGCTTGCACCCAATCTGCCAAGGTCAATTTGCCGTCGCCCAAGGTTTCGCGCGGCGCACTGTCGGCGCGTTGAAATTCACTGCCCGGTACGGGCGTATCCAATCCGCTGGCAAAACGCCCGGCTTGTACCCAATCGCTGATGGTCACCAGTCCGTTGTTGCTGCCGTTGCTGCGTGGAGCCGTGTCACCTTCGTAACCTTGTCCCAAGCGCGCATTGCCCGCGATAAATTCCGTGAAAAGCTGATTTCCGTTTGCGCCGGTGACGCCGCGCGCAACTGGCTGATCGCCAAATGACAGGCGCGTGGTGGCGGCTGATACGCCAGTCGCAATCGTAAAGTTGACGCTTGCGACGCGGCGCAAGCCCGCCGCAAATCGTTGTCCGGCGGGCAACGCGATGCTGACGCCCAAACGGCCCTGAGCTGTCTGATTGGTGTCGGCGCTGAGTTGGGCTGTGCCCGTATCAACATCCGCCGTCAGACGCGGCGCACTCAGCACCGACGGGTCATACAACAAACTGAATTGCAGTACGGTTTCGTTGCCTTGCGCGTCTATTTCGATGGGCACGCTCAACGTGCGTCCGACTGAGCCTTCTGCCTGGGCGACTTTGACCTGTCGCGCGCCGACGTTGATGGTTGCTGTTGCGGTGGCTCCACCGACGTTTTCGGGCAAGGTTGCCGTCACCGTGACCGGTCCGCCGACCGCAACGCCGTTGACCTGAAAGGTCGCCGACAACGCATTGGCCGGAATCGTGACGCCTGTTGGCACAGACAACAAGGCCGGATTGGATGCTTTGAGCGTCACCGCTGTCGCGCTGGTTTGCGGAATTGTCAGTCCGACAGTCATCGTGAACGGCGACGCCACGATGGCCGTCAAACTTGGCGGCGTTAACGTCACGGAA
>JAEUQO010000465.1 GCA_016789605.1 Acidobacteriota bacterium | reverse complement strand
GGAATTGCCAACGCAGCCAAAAACGCAGGGAACACCTGACTCAAACGGTCTGCCAGCGCCGATGACCTGCTCAGTCGGCGAAGGATAAGGTGGATGCACAGCAAGGCGCAGCCAATGATGCCCCAGGTTATCAGTACGAATAGCGGCCCCATTTTACCTGCTGCCCGGCTCTTTGACTCTGCTTACAGGCCGTAAATGGATTTGGCCAGATTGACTGCGCCGATGACGGGCGGATCAAGTGGCGGTGCGATTTCAGCCTGCGGAGCGACTTTCTGAATTGCCGCGCGCAACGGCGCCAGAATCAATTCGCCCGATTCAAACACGCCGCCGACATAGGCCACGCGAAACGAATCGTGTTCCATCCGAAGCTGTTCGATAACGGCGCTGGCGGCTTTGGCCAGTTCTTCCGCCGAATCGCGCAAAATCTGCAAGGCGACTTGATCGCCTTTTTCGGCGGCTTCGACAGCGATGCGCGACAATTGCGCGATCTTGGCCTGAATCTTTCCTTTTTCGGTTTCAGAGGTTTCGTAAATCACAGGCGGCAATTCGGGCGGTGACGACACGCCAAAATGCCGCAACACGGGGTCCATCATGCTGGTGGGCGCGCCGCGATAGTCATAGGCCATCACGACGGCTTCGAGCGCGCGCCGACCGATATAAGAACCGCTGCCTTCATCGCCCATCACCGGCCCCCAGCCGCCTGCGCGGGCAAATCGTCCGCGCGCATTGATGCCGCAAGCGATGGAACCGGTTCCGGCGATAATGACGACGCCGGGCTGATTGCCCGTGGCTCCTGCCAGCGCCACGCGCGCATCAGTTTCAAGCGTGATGGACGCAATCGGCAGCGCTTCGCGCAAGGCGTTGAGCATCTTCTGATGATTGTCAGGGTGCGCGACGCCAGCCAAGCCGATGCAGGCGGCATTGAGTTGTTCCGGTTCGATGCCCGCTTGGCGGCACGCTTCGTTGA
Source organism: Acidobacteriota bacterium (assembly GCA_016789605.1). Lineage (GTDB taxonomy): Bacteria > Acidobacteriota > Blastocatellia > RBC074 > RBC074 > RBC074. The sequence goes on along the minus strand of JAEUQO010000465.1, from coordinate 6,845 downwards.
CGGATTGCGTGACATGGCGGACGGCTTGTGCCAAACCAACGCGCAAAAAGTTGGCGGCGTCGGCACGGCCTTCACCACGCAAATTGCCGTCACTATCCACGATGGCGGCCCGGCAATTGGTCCCGCCGCCGTCAATGCCCAACCAAAATTGCACTCCGACTCCTGCTGGTGTTCGTAAGTAAGTTTCTGTTTGTGTTGTGTTTGTGGTCACTGTTTCCATCATTATGACTCTCCGGTTTGCTACTGCTACAGGAGGGAAATAAGACGGTTGCCACCGCTTTATTCCCGGGCTATGCCGCGCATCTGACAGCTTGTGCGCTTGTTTTCTCGCCTTGTTCACGCCAGCGTCACATCTGCTTGTGGACGCGCCCAGTGATCTGCGTTTGGCTTACGACCGTCCAAATCATAAACTCCCCGCCGCGACAAAGGAAATCGAAAGGTTCGGGAATGCGGTGGCAACAAGGCCGATACGCCAAGCGGCGGCGGTCTGCGATTCGTCGGCGCTGAGGTATTTCGCTTGAAAAAAGGCGGTTTACAGGCAAAGATGCGTCTGCGCCCATACAATCAGCTATTCCTGTCGCCTGCGAAGGAGCAGTAACTTATGAAACGACAGTCGGTTTTTTGTCACCTGATGGCTTTGGTTTGCGCCATCTCCCTTGTCGCCTCGCTGATGTTGGTTCCATCAGCGCTGGCGCAATCACCGGCACGCTTAGGACGGCCTTCGTCCTCTGATTTGCAAGACCTGCGTGATAATTCCCAGGACACGAATTACAACTCGAATGACACTGGCGTTTTGCCCGCCAACGCACAATATCTGCCCAAAGGCTGGGTGTTGATTGTCGAGCTGGATTCGGAATTGAAATCGAGCCGGTCCAAGGTTGGTGATCGTTTTAACGGGCGTGTCGTTGTGCCTGTTTACGATGAAACGGGGAATGTGGTCATTCCCATCAACACGACGGTGGATGGACACGTTTCTGCCGTACGGCCAGCGCAATGGCGTCGCCGTTCAGGCATCATCGGTATTCAATTTGATAGCTTGGTCCCACCGTTTGGGCGTCCGGTTCCGGTGCGCGGCGAATTGACCAGCGCTGACGCCGAAGAACGCCGCCGTCTGGAAAAAGAAGAAGACAGTTTCAAAGGCAAAGAACCGATTGCGCGTCACGTGCTATTTATCGGTGGTGGGGCGACTGTCGGTGCGACCTTGGGCTGGATCGGTGGCAGCGCATTGCTCGGTGGCGGGGCAGGAGCGGCGGCTGGATTGGCTGCGACGTTGTTGATGAAAGGCAAAGACATCACCGTGCCGCCTCGCGAACGGTTTGGGTTGCGGCTGGTGCAACCATTGCCCATCAACGCTTTTCGCAACCGTTCGCGGGCAGATTTGCGCGATCGCGGCAGCTTGAGCAGCAGCGATCCTTATGGCAGCAACACCTCGCCGACTATCAGTACCCCGATTACGAACAATCCGATTACCAACAACCCGCCAAGTACCAATATCCCTCCCATCCGCCCCGCTCCCACGCCGACGCCGCGTCCGCGCCTTAACAATAACCCGACGTCGCGTCCGACAGGCACTGCGGTTGGCTCCAGGTCGGTACCGATTTACAGCGCGTATGCGCAACGCACAAGCGATGGATTGCTGATGGTTTCAACAACCGCAGAAACGCCCAGCTCAAACTGGCGCATCTTTACCAATCACGAGGTGCGGGCGGGCGCGATGGATGTTCGTTTGTACGGTGTGCCAACTTCGAGTTCCGGGACAAATTATACGGCGCGTCCGATTGCGCCCATGATTACGGTGCAGGATCGAAATGCCAGCATACGGCGTGTGGTGGTGTATGGCTCTAACGGCGAAACCGTGATTGAAGTGCAGCCACAAGCTGGTCGTTATTTGGGTCGCAATGTCGGTTCGTTTGGCAATCCGGGAACCTCGCGTCCCAACACGGGGGTGGGGATCGGTACCTCCAGGCCTGTGGTCCAGCCGACGCCGCGTCCGGCGGTGACGAATCCGCAACCTACGCCATTTCCGTCAAATCCCACGGCGCCTGCGGGCGGTGGGGGAAACGCCCAGCTCAGCGAAATTGCGCGCCGGGCCAGCAACAGTCTGGAAACCGTTTGGCGTTCCTATGCCAACGTCATCGGCTACGAATTGAATCTGGCGTCGGGAGAGATTGACCGTTTTATCGCTCGTCAGAACCCAACCCAAAATCAGGAATTGCTGCTCGACCGCATCAAGGCATTGCGCGAATCCGTGCGCGAATTGCGGGCCGAGCTGGGGAATTCGTCGTTGCGCGTAACCAGTTCGCGTCGTGTGCAGGAAGACCTGGACGAAACCGAGCGACTTTGGCAAATTGTTCCGCTCCCACAAGAATTAAATCGCCAGTGGCGATATGCCAGCGAAGACATTCGCGTGTTGATCAATGCGACCGCGCGCTAACCGGCGCGTGACTTTGAGCAAGCGCGGTTCATCAGGCAGTTAAGTTTTAGCAGGCAATCAGCGAAGCTCATCAGGTAAGACGTGGAGGATTTTAGAAAAGCGCATGCCAGCGACCAAACGCACTAGCAAGAAGACGACCAAACCGAAAACAACAAAAAAAGCGCCTGCCACCAGCAGCGCCAAAGCTGGTCAGAAATCCAGAAAGATGCCCCCCGGCAAAAAGACCCTGGCCTTTGACATCGGCGGCAGCGGATTGAAAGTGACCGTACTCGACGAAAACGGCGAAATGCTAACCGAGCGAGTGCGGGTAGATACACCTCATCCCTGTCCGCCCGGTTTGTTGTTAGACAAGTTGCGCGAGATGTTGGCGAAACTGCCGTCGTTTGATCGTGTTTCAGTCGGTTTTCCTGGCGTCGTGCGGCACGGCAAAACGCTTTCCTGCGTGAATCTGGGCTCTGACGAATGGAACGGGTTTGATTTGCAAACCGCGATTGCCACACTGACCGGCAGACCGGCGCTGGTCATCAATGACGCCGATATGCAGGGACTGGGCGCAATCAAAGGCAACGGCGTGGAGCTGGTCATTACGCTGGGAACCGGGGTTGGTTCTGCGCTGTTTGAAGATGGGCGGCTTGCCCCGCATATCGAACTCGCTCACATTCCGTTTCGCAAAGGAGAAACTTACGAAGAACAGCTCGGTAACCGCGCGTTCAAAAAAGTCGGCAAGCGGGAATGGAACAAACGGTTGGAAAAAGCCATCGAGTATTTCCGCATTCTGACCAATTTCGACAAACTTTATCTGGGCGGCGGCAACGCCGAAAACGTGACGTTGAAGTTTGGGCCGGATGTCGAAATTGTCTGCAACACGATGGGGATGCTTGGCGGCATCTGGTTGTGGAAAGACGCCAACCTTGACGACGGGGTGCAGAAGTAAGCTCGCGTGGCGCGACGCGGGCTTGGGCATTTAGGGTTAAGTTGCCGCAACAACCTGGCAGCAGAGTTCGTATCCTCAGACGGACTGGCGAGCGTCTAACTACTATCAATGGAGAAAGAGTTATGTATTGTCCGGGATGCGCAGCCCAAATGACTGACGAAACAAAATTCTGCAAAAGTTGTGGCGCGAACCTGCGTGGCGTGCGTGAAGCGATGACAACGCGCGGCCAGCAATTCGATTGGTCAAAAACCTGGGTCGCCGAAATGTTTATGACCGAGGAAGAACGCGAACGGCGACGCGGTATCACTCCCGAACTAAAACGGTTGAATGAAATCAAAGCCGGAGTTATCACCACACTAGCGGGGCTAGGGGCGGTCATCTTTCTGCGGTTTTTTCTGGAGGCGGTTGCCGCCAGTGAGGGAGGGCAAGACTCCGAAATCATCCGGCGCGTCTGGCTGGTTGGTGTGGTGCCGTTTTTGGTCGGTATCGGGCTGCTCATCAATGGCATTTTCATCAGCAAGCGCCAGGTGCAATTGCAGCAAATGCCTGAGGTCAATCCATTGCCCGCGCGCACGACCAACCAACTCGGCGAAGCGTCGCCGCTTCCTGCCAGCATTGTCGAACACACCACCGCGCATTTGCCGGAACGACGCGAAGCCGCCTATGCGCCGCTGCGCGACGAAGAACGATGATTGAGGCCACCTGAACCAATGGCTCTCTATCTGGTTGCGACTCCCATCGGAAATCTCGAAGACATCACGTTGCGCGCCTTGCGGGTGTTGAAGGAAGTAGACCTGATCGCCTGTGAAGACACGCGTCATACCCGCCGCCTGCTCGATCATTTCGGGATTCAGAAACCTACCGTCAGCTATCACGAACACAACGAACAGGCGCGCGCCGTCGAATTGACGGCACGCTTGCAACGCGGCGAAAACATCGCCTTGGTGACAGATGCCGGTACGCCGGGCATTTCCGATCCGGCTTATCGTGTTGTGACCGCTGCGATTGCGCAGGGCGTCGCGGTCATCCCCATCCCCGGCGCAGTCGCACTGATTGCTGGCGTGATCGCTTCGGGATTACCGACCGATGCCTTTCTGTTTGCCGGATTTTTGCCTGCCAAACAGCAAGCCCGGCGCGCACGATTGGAAGAGCTACAAACCGTGCGCACGACGCTGGTGTTTTATGAAGCGCCGCATCGCATTCGCGAAACGCTCGCGGATGCCCTGGATGTGTTGGGAAATCGGCAGGCGTCGCTGGCGCGCGAATTGACCAAGCTGCACGAACAATTTGTGCGCGGCACGCTGGCAGATTTGCTGGCGCATTTTGCCGCACACGAACCGCGCGGTGAGATGACGCTTGTCATCGCCGGTAGCCAGCACGATAATTCGTTGGCGGTGATAGGCATTTCTTTGCGTGAACAAATCGAAACCTTAATGCGCGATGCGGGATTGAGTCGCAACGAGGCGCTCAAATTTGCCGCCAGTGCGCGCGGGTTGACCAAACGCGAAGCCTATCAGTTGTTATTGGAGGAGAAGGACAATGTCGCTGAATCAGATGATACGTCGGATTAGCCTGGCAATTGGTCAACGATACGCAGTTTGGTTGTGGTTACCACTGGCAGTCTGTTTGCTGGCTGGGTCGGCTCAGGCGCAACTACTCAAACAAAACGATTACGGGATTGGCGTCACCATCGCCCTCTATCAATACGACGATACGAAATCGAAAGAGTTTCCGCTGGTGAACCAACTGAAACAAACTTCTTCCACGGCGGAAGAAGAGATGGATTACCTGACGCGGAATTTTGGCATCGAGGAAATCAAATTGCGCCACGTGCGCACCGTCGGTTTGCGCGAAGGCGAGGCGTTTAACGATTCCCAGCCGATGAATGAAAAGCAACTGGTCGTGACGTTGACGCCACGCATTGTGACGAAATCTGACGTGACGTTTGATTTGGCGGTCAGTTATGACAAACAGCTTTTGCTTGAAGCCAAAAGCGTGACCGTCAACAGCTATGAAACGGTGATGTTACGCGGCAAACGCGGCGGCTTTGCCGTGCGCGAATTTCAAGGCCCAAACGGCGTCGAAAAATCGCCCGACACGCGCGCTTTGCTGGTGACAATCACGCCGACCGTGCAAACCGCGCGCACACTAGCCAACAAACCGTCTGACATTTCGCGCCCGACCGATCAGTTTGGTTCGCGGCTGACGTTGGGAGACAGCGACACGTTTGTGATGCCTGCTGTCACGCACCGCGAACCGCTCAAATTTTCGCCCGGCGCCCGCGTCAACGGTTCGATTACGCTGGAAGGGATCGTTACTCCCGAAGGCCGCATTACCAATGTGCGCGTACTCGATACGCCAGACTCTGCCATTAATCCCAAAGCCACTGAAGCTTTTCGCCAATATCGTTTCAATCCGGCGAAACTCAATGGCCGTGCGACATACGCCACCTATCGCGAAACCATCGTGCTCAGCAAACAGGGGCCGCTCTAACGCTGAACTGGCGCGCGCAAGCAGACCGCCAAGGGCTTCTTGCACGCGTTGTTTCACGCATGGTTGAATACCTCGACTGGGAAAGGACGCTGGCTTGCCACGACAATTGCTGGAATCGCAGACTGTCTTTCGCGGAGCGGTTTTTGACGTTGAGCGGGACCGATTGCGCGAAGAAACCGGGCAGGAAATTGTGCGCGAAGTCGTGCGCTCTCCGGGCGGCGCAGGTGGGTTGCCGCTCTTTGCTGATGGACGGGTCGCGTTGGTGCGCCAATATCGTCATCCGGCAGGACGCGAATTGCTGGAAATTCCGGCGGGTATGATCGAGCCGGGCGAATTGCCGCAAGTTTGCGCCGCCCGCGAAATTGAACAGGAAATCGGATTTCGGGCCGGGCGTTTGGAAAAACTGGCGGAGTTTTTTCCCACACCAGGATTTTGCGCCGAACGCTTGTATGTCTATCTGGCGACCGAGCTAACGCCGATGGCGCAGCAACTTGATCACGACGAATTCGTCGAAATTGTCTATCTGCCTCTGTCTGAAGCTGTGGCGATGGCACAGCAAGGAGCCATCGAAGACGCCAAAACCGTGATCGCGTTGTTGCTGGCGGCAAAATTCTGTTGCACCGATATTGTGGACGTTTGAATCAACCTGTATGTCTTCACTTCTATCTTATTGCTCCAAATGCGGACGCGAGCTTGCGCCCGAACTCTACAACCAATGTCCGCACTGTGAGCTAAGGGAAACGCAATCAGAGGCTCCGGTGCCGCCTGCGGCAGAATCATCGGGTCGCTGGACTGATGTGCTCTGGGCCTTTTTGGCGTGGGGCGCGGGCGGAGGCTTCCTGCTGGCCTTTGAATCTTTGGGCCGGTTGGTGTTGTGGTACACCAAAGGCGGATTGCCTGAACTCCAGTTGACGCCGTTGCTGGTGATTGCTTCGCTGGCGATCACGCTGGTTATGCAAATGGCGGGGTTGGTGGTTTCCTGGC
>JAEUQO010000461.1 GCA_016789605.1 Acidobacteriota bacterium | reverse complement strand
TTTTCCCGATTGATCTTTGACCAGATGCTTTTTTTGCCGCGCGGCGTGAACTTCTGCAAAAACGTAGCGTCGTCATAGCTTTTCTTTTGTCCATCAATCCAGCCATAACACAACGCGACGTCCAGCGCTTCGGCATACGTGACCGAAACAATACCGGAATTCTTTTTCGCCAACCGCAGCCAAAGCCCTTTGGCCTCTGCGTGGTGCGCGTTTAGCCACTCTTCCCACTCCTTGGGCGTGGCAAACAACCTGATCGGAATTTCCGCCGAAGTCGTTGGCGGTGTTTTCATTGCGCGTCCTTTCGCTGAATCAAATCCCAAAGATTTCCGTACAAATCGGCAAAGACCGCGACCGTGCCGTAATCTTCATCTTTGGGCTCGCGCACAAACCGAATGCCGCGCGCAACCATCTCGTGATAATCGCGCCAGAAATCGTCTGTTTGTAAAAAGAGAAAGACGCGCCCGCCGGACTGATTTCCAATGAACGCCGCTTGTTCAGGCGTCGCCGCGCGCGCCAACAACAACGTGGTTTCGCGCGCTCCCGGCGGAGCCACGACAACCCAGCGTTTGTCTTGCGCCGGTTGGTAGGTATCTTCGACCAGCGTGAAATTCAGCGTCTGTGTGTAAAACGCAATGGCTTCGTCGTAATCGCGCACGACGAGGGCGATGTGAAGCAGGGATTGTTTCATCACTTACCGAGGTTTGGCTGACGCAAGTCCGTGCCCGCCGACCGGTTCTGTTACCGTGTGATTGCTGAAACCGGCAATCAACGGTCTGCCGCGCGTGATGGCTTGTTTTACCGAAGGCAGCGACAGTGACGCTTTGTGACTTTCCTGACTGTCCCAAACTTCGGTGATCCAGATTCCGTCAGCATCCGCAGGGTCTTTGGCCACCACGTAGCTCAGACAGCCGGGCATTCCGCTCACGCCTTCCAGCAGGATGGCAATCAGTTCGTCGCGTTTGCCCGCAACCGCAGTCATTTTCCCAATCAAACCGTACATCGTTGGTTTTCCCTCCCCTAAAACTACGCCGGAGATAGAAGCCGCTCCGGTCATCATCATGAATTCGCGTCGTTCGATTTGCATCGTCAATCACCTGGGAGCGCGGGCATCTTGCCCGCTGTAAATTGAAGCGCGAAGCTTCCTTTTTCTTCTTTTTCGCCCCGATTATGCGCTTGCCTTCAAGCTGGGAAGAGCTGCACAAAACGAATCTGTTCGGGATATTGCTCGGCCAGCCGATGCGGTTCGCCGCCCCGTTGATAACGAAAATCGCAGTGCGACGCGCCTACCGCCAGCGAACCGCTGCGCCGCAATCCTTGCTGGCCTTTGTCGCTCATGACATCGTCCACCGCGCAAAAATACGGAACCAGGTCCAGCGCATCGTGCTTCGCCGCCTGATGACAGATCGCACACGATTTGACGTTGTACCCCCATTCGAAATCCGCGCCGTCGCCGCTGACAAATTCCACAACGTCTTCGCCCGGCGCGGCATTCGTTTGCGAAGCCTCCGCCCACGCCGCAAACTGCGCCAAGCGCTCGCGCAACATCTCATCACTTTCCTGCGGCACCGGAATCGGCGCGCGCATCAATCCATTCAGCATGGCATTGCCAAAATCGTGCACCGCCACGCCACGCGTTTTGAGCGCCAGATAGAGCGACAAATTCACGCTGCACGTAAACAGCGCGCTGGCCAGCGGATGCTGCGGCTTGTCCACATAGGCCATGTTCGTCAGCATTTCATCAAAGATCACCGAAGCCTCTGCGATGACGGCATCCGTGTCAGTGACAAATCTTCCCGCCAACCGCGTCAACCGCACGTGAGCTTGATTGAAGAATGTGTTTTTTACGAAGAGCTGATTTTCCAAGGAACTCACTCGATTACCTCCGCCCCTTAGGTTGCCGGTCACGACTGCGCCAGTACTGGAATTCGTCGGCGTAAACTTCGGCATCCAGTTCGCTGATGCGTTCCTGCATTTTTGCCTGGGCGTCGGCTACGCCTTTGTTGTAAACGCTGGGGCCGATTTCTTCCAGGATGAATTGCAACAACGATCCCGCCGCCAGATTGCCCAGCGGTTCGTCCATGTTCAGCTCAAAATACTTTTGCAGCGATTCGAGCGCGTTTTGCTTTGCTTCTTTGCTCAGTTCAATCGTCATCATTCAGTGTTTTGTTTCAGAATCCGTCAGGTTTTGGTTGTCCATGAAGCCGTCACAGAACTGCCAGTTTCGGCTGTTTGCGCAAACGCCGTCAACTCAAACAAGGCCACATTGTCTTTCTCTTTTCGGGATGCGCGAGTCACCCGGTAAATGACAAACCGTCATAACCTGGAAACCTTGAATTACAAACTGTCCCGAACGCAAAGGCAGTAGTGAATCTGTGAGTAAGTATAAAGGCAGGTATTTGGAAATGTTGCTGGCGATGAGGCGAGACTCTGATACGGTGCTGGGTCTGCCATACGGTGCTGGGTTTGGGTGATGGCGGAGCGCATTGCGGAACGATCTGTGATGCCAGCTATCCGACCTTCATGCTGACGTACCGGGTGCGCGACCGATACGGCGACCGCCTGCCGCTGTCCGCCGTCATCAAAATGCTCAGCCACGACACCGCCCACGCCGTTGGGCTGCACGACCGCGGCCTGCTGCAACCCGGTTATCAAGCTGACGTGAACGTGCTGGATTTCGACCGCCTGCACCTGCACGCGCCCCAAACCGTTTACGACCTGCCCAGCGGAGGCCGCCGCATCATTCAACGCGCCGAAGGCTACGTCGCCACCATCGTGCGCGGCGAAATTGTCCACGCAGACAGCGCAGCCACCGGCGCACTCCCCGGACGCTTGGTTCGCGGCCCGCAATTGTTTGGCTGAAGCGCAGCATCGGGATTCAAGCACGGTGATTTTTCGTGAGGAGAGGTCAAAGGGGGGGGACGGCTTGTTGCCATTGTTTTACGCAGTCGAGCAAACGTTTGGCAAAGTCATCAAAATGTGAGCATCTCTGTCTCAGTAGTTGAAGCCTAATCGAGTCTGCCAATTCCGTTGCGTACGAGGTGTAATCCACTTCGCGTCCGTCAGTGAGCGTTCGGACGATTTTGTTTAACGTACCTTTGGCGTCAGCTTCTTTCTCAGGGTTGGGCAATTTTATTGCTGCTCGCTCTCCATCAAAGACTGTGAAGATCGCTTTTTCATCCGCCAACAACCAAGCTTCGAGTTGTCTGACGGCCAGTCCGTCAGCAATGCAAATCGTAATGCCTGTTTGGCGACACCGATCTTTTGCCTCTTGCAAAAGTTTCCTCCGGTCCCCAATCAAGGTGTTGTCGGTATCAACTACAGCAATCAAGATGTCTACGCTCTCTGCCTGCATTTGTTTGGCAAGGCTGGATAATTCGCTGATGAAACCGTGTCCACGTTTGCGGGGACGTAAAGCGGTTGGCTCGCTCAGGATGATGTCATCGGCATATTCCTGAATGAGCCTCTGCGCTAGACGCGGTATCACGGGGTAGTCACTGTTGCCCTCAAGAGCGAATCCGAGCTTAAGCTTTCGCATCCAGACTCCCTTGTGCCCAAATCTCTCCCAGCGTTGTCTCGCCAGTAATGAGCATTTCCTTTAACGCTGGCTTTGAACTGAAAAGGTCATTTCCGACAGATGAAAAAACTGTACGCCCCCCGCCATTTAATTGGGCAACGATCATTTCTTCAGGTTCAAGCAGGTCAACCAGATAAGGGGAGTGCGAATTGACGATTACTTGCGATCTGGCTCCGACCTCCAACCCGCGTTGACTGATGCCGCGCAGCGTATCCACGATAAAAGGAAGCCTTGCTGGATGCACTCCATTTTCAGGCTCTTCAAAACAAATCAACCCCGGCGGCTGTGGCGCATAAGCCAAAGCCAGCAAGGCGAGGAACCTCAGCGTACCATCCGAAAGGACACGTGCTCCAAATTCGCGCTTATCTTTTTTAACAATCGCAAGCAACTTACGGCGATCTCCGGTAGGCAAAAGTTTGATATTTTCGACTTCCGGTATAGCGCGTCGTAAAGCACGTTCTGCGGACTGAAAGCGATCTGGGTTGCGATTTAATAAGGTGTCGTAAAAACCGGATAACCCGCGACCGTTGGGTTCCAACTCAGGAATATCCATGGACGGTGAAGGCTCACGAAGTACGTCAGGCTCAAAATGGAAGAATCGCCAAGAACGTAACTCTTGTGCCAGAGCCACTACGTGAGGATACAGTTCTGCATCGTCAATAAACGACAAGATGGAACGAGAGGAGGGAAATGGAAATTGGCGTACTTTTCCACCGTCTGTCTTGTCGCGGTTGAGAGAAACTTTGGTCTTGTCATTTTGGGCGCTTTTGATGAACGCCTTGGGTGTGCCTTTGCTGTCTGCCTTAGTTTTTCCTTCCAGCGTTTCAGAGGAAAATACCAAAGTACCTTTACGAAATTCGACCGTAAGCTCGTAATGAAGATAGGGATGAGAAAGGCGTTCGTCTGCCTCAAAGGGATGTGGCGAATGGCTGAGATCCAAATCACAAATAATGCTCAACACCGGTGTTTCTTCAGAGAAAAATGACTCAATCGGATCTCCACGATGTAGTTCGGGTTTGAATGCCGCTGCCGCAGGCATCTGAGCGAAATGGGAAAGTAAACGCAAGGCGTCAAACAAATTGCTTTTGCCGACATTGTTACGCCCGACAATTACACTGAAAGGCGCGAATTGCAGCGTCGCATTATCCAAACTCTTATACCCAGAGACTGTTACTCGGTTTAACATCTGCTTTCATTACCTTTTATTAGCTTAAGCGGACTGAAAACCGCCCGCAGCTTTCAGGCTAAGGAGTCTAATTAGCCCCCCTACTTTTCGCAATTAGAGGCGACCGCATATGGGGTTACGCAATCGCCTCCATGATTTAACGATAAGAGACTTCACCACATCACTTCGCCGGTTTCACGAACACGGCAGGCACCTGTTTTTCCTGCACGAGTTTGTTGAACGCGGGAGCGTCGGTCGCCAGCGTCTGTTTCAACTTGTCGGGTTGGACGTTGATTTTGGCGACGAGGTCTTCGGTACCTTTCAGGCGGCGAATTCTATTTCTAATTCTTCTTGCCAGCGTGCACGCCGCAAACGGAGTGTCTGAACGTAGGACTGAACCCGTTGGCGCAACCGTTCAATCAAGTTCGCCGAAGCCAGCAATTCATCGCCAAGCGCAATTGCTTGATAGAAATTACCCGCCTGCGCCCACAAGCTCAGCGCGCTGTAACGATGGAGGTTGGCTTTTTCGAGTTGTTCTTGTGCGCCGTAATGTAACGCCAGACCTTCTTCGATGCGCGCAGCTTCAGCAAATTTGGCGGCGGCTTCGTCAGTATGCGCTTGTTCGCGTAGCAACTGTGCTTCCAGTATCAGATTTGATTTGCGCACTTCTTCTGCTGCAATAGATGCGGCGAGTACGGCTGCATCACTGCGTGGTTGGGATGATTGGTTCACCAAATTTCCTCCAAAGCAAAACCTCTGTCGCAAGCGGTCGAATCTCAGGCCAAGCGATTATAGGCCGCGTTCAGACACACAGCCAATGGCAAAAAAGAGAGCAGCACAATCAACAATCGCGCTGCTCTCATTTTTCGCACCGACGTTTATGCCGACTTTACTTCGCCGGTTTCACAAAGACGGCAGGCACCTGTTTTTCCTGCACGAGTTTGTTGAACGCGGGAACGTCAGTCGCCAGCGTCTGTTTCAACTTGTCGAGTTGGACGTTGATTTTGGCGACGAGGTCTTCGTACACGCCGATTTGTTGGTCGGTGGGTTGGGTGTCGCTGCCTGCGACGGAACCGCCGAGCGCGGCGAGTTTGTTGTTGAGCTTGATCGGGTAATTGAGCGGGTCCTGGCCGCTCTGGTTTTTGACTTGGTAAAGCTCGACTTCGACGGCGGTGAGTTTGTCGTTGAGGGCTTTGGCCGCGTCCACAATCGGTTTCATCTCGGCCTGACCGGCGACGCGTTTGGCGTAATCGTCCGTCTGGCGTTTGATGTCGCGGATGGTGGTGATGGCTTCGCTGGTCTCCGAAAACTTGTCGCGGATTTTGACGAGCAGGTCAAATTGTTTTTGGAATTCTTCCTGGGTCGTCGGCACGCGCGGGTCTTTGCGGACTTCAAAGGTTTCGGTCAGCGTTTTGCCGTCTACGGTGAGTTTGACTTGATAGTTGCCGGGTACGGCGCGCGGGCCTGACGTATTGCCTGCCCACAAGATCATTCCCGGAAACGTCGTCGCGTCGGGATAGCGCAAATCCCACGCAAAGCGGTTCAAGCCTTTTTCGGCAGGCACGCGCGCGGGGCCGCCGCCACCACGACGCCCGCCTCCGGCTGCTGGTGCGTCGCCTTCGGGCGCTCGGCTGGAAAACTTCTTCACCGATTTGCCTGCGGCGTCGAGGATTTCGAGCGAGACATCGCCCTTGGGTTTGTCTTTCAGATAAAACCAGATCGTCGCGCCTGCGGGCGGGTTTTCGCCGATGCTCGCTGCGCCGCCACCACGGAAGCTGCCGCCGGGCATACGGTAGCTTTCTTCGGGTTTGAACAGATGCACGTCTGCCGCTGCGACAGTGTCTTTCCACTGATGCAGCACGGTCAGATCATCGAGAATCCAGAACGAGCGGCCTTGCGTGCTGATGACCAAATCCTTGTCGCGTTTGTGAACGGCGATGTCCGTGATGGGCACAACGGGCAGGTTGAGTTGGAACGGTTGCCAACTGTCGCCGTCATTGAATGAAACGTACATGCCGGTTTCGGTTCCCGCGTAAAGCAAGCCGCGACGGTTGGGGTCTTCGCGAATGACGCGCGTGAAGGCGTTGTCAGGAATGCCAGTCGTGATTTTCTTCCATGTCTTGCCGTAATCGTTGGTCTTGTAAAGATACGGGCGGAAGTCGTCGGCCTTGTAAAGCGTCGCGGCGAAATAAGCCGTGGCGGCATCGTGCGGCGAAGCTTCGATGGAATTGATCTGCGCCCATTCGGGCAAACCGGATGCGCCTTTGGTGACGTTTTCCCAAGTGGGTTTGGCTTCGTGGCCGTTGCGCGTAACGTGAACCAGACCGTCGTCGCTGCCCGTCCAGATGACGCCTTTGGTGACGGGCGATTCGGCAACGGTGAAGATCGTGCAGTAATACTCAACTGACGTGTTGTCTTTGGTAATCGGGCCGCCTGACGGGCCTTGCTTGGATTTGTCGTTGCGC
>JAEUQO010000452.1 GCA_016789605.1 Acidobacteriota bacterium | reverse complement strand
GTTACGGCTGTCACCAAATGATCGGCGATATGTGGGAATGGACGAATTCGGATTACGCGCCATATCCGGGCTTCAAAACCGAGTTCAACGAATACAACGACAAATGGTTTGTCGGCCAAAAAGTCCTGCGCGGAGGTTCGTCCGCCACACCGCGCATTCACATCCGCACAACCTACCGCAACTTTTTCAATCCGCCGGAACGCTGGATGATCTCCGGCTTCCGCTGCGCCAAAACCCTGGGAGTTTCTTGAATGGACTGGGTGCAAAAAACGATCACGCTGCGTGCGCGTTCACGCGGCTATCATGTCGTTACGCGCGAAGTGCTGGAACATTTGCCAGAGCTGCGGGAATTCAAAGTCGGTTTGTTACACGTATTCATTCAACACACTTCGGCTTCGCTGACCATCAACGAAAACGCCAGCCCAGACGTGTGCGGAGACCTGGAACGCCACCTGAATCGCATGGTGCCGGAAAACGCGCCCTATTACGAACACACCATCGAAGGCGCGGACGACATGCCCGCCCACATCAAAGCGTCATTGTTTGGCAGCAGCCTGACCATTCCCGTCAGCAACGGACGTTTGCAACTCGGCACCTGGCAGGGGATTTACCTGTGCGAACACCGCAACCACGGCGGCGCGCGCCATCTGGTGCTGACCCTGCACGGCCAACGCTGAGCGGGTGCGAGCAAATCCTTGCTCTTGCTTGGCCAAATTCGCGCCAGATGATACCTTTCGCGTGCGGCCAAAACGCCGCGATCTTCCCAATCTAAAAAATACCGGAGAATGTGTTCGTTATGTCTATTGCTGATGCGCCCGCGATTGCGCCGCTGAATCCGCCGCGCCGAATTTTGCTCGGTCCGGGGCCGAGTCCTGTGGATGACCGTGTGTTGCGTTCGATGGCTGCGCCGCTGATGGGCCACCTCGATCCGCTGTTTGTGCGCACGATGGATGAAGTGCAAGAGCTGTTGCGCTATGTGTTTGAAACCAACAATCGGTTGACGATGCCGATTTCGGGGACGGGCAGCGCCGGCATGGAAGCCACCGTCGCCAATCTGCTCGAACCCGGCGAAGAAATCGTCATTTGCATCAACGGCTATTTCGGCGAACGCATGCACGAAATGGCGCTGCGTGTCGGCGCGAAACCCGTGCGCGTCGAATGCGCATGGGGCGGCCCGGTTGACCTGGAAAAAACGCGCCAAGCCTGGCGCGATTCCAGTGCAAAAGTTCTATTTGCCGTGCACGCGGAAACTTCGACCGGCGTGTTGCAACAACTCGAACCTTTGCGCGAAATCGCCGACGAACGCGACGGCTTTTTGCTGGTGGATGCCGTGACCAGCATCGGCGCGCATTCCATCGGCATTGACCGCAACCGGATTGACGCCTGTTATGCCGGAACGCAAAAAGCGTTGTCGTGTCCGCCGGGGTTGGCGCCGGTGACGTTCAGCGACCGCGCCGTGGCCAAAATCAAAGCCCGCCAGACCAAGGTCTGCAGTTGGTATCTCGACACAAATTTGCTGACGGCATATTGGGCTGACCCTTCCGGTGGAACCGGCGGCGGTGCGCGTGCGTACCATCACACAGCCCCAATCACCATGAATTATGCGTTGCACGAAGCGCTGCGTCTGGTTGCCGAAGAGGGCCTGGAAAACCGGGCCGCGCGACATCAACGCAATCATCGCGCGTTGGTGGCGGGCGTCGAAGCGATGGGGCTGGCGATGGCGGTCGCGCCAGAACATCGGTTGTGGACGCTGAATGCCGTAGCGATTCCCGAAGGCATAGACGACGCCAAAGTCCGTGGCCGGTTGCTCAATGAATTCAACATCGAAGTCGGCGGCGGTTTGGGCGTTTTCAAAGGCAAAGTCTGGCGCGTGGGGCTGATGGGCGCGGGCAGTACTGAAAATAACGTGTTGTTGTTGCTTGGCGCGTTGGAAAAATGCCTGAAGGACGAAGGCTTCAAGCCGAAAGATTCCGGTGTCAGCGCGGCGGCTGCGTTTTACGCCGCGAACTAATTTTGCGTCATTCGTTTGCGTATCAGCCAGAGCCTGGCCAGGGCCAGAACTGCTTTGGCTGATGCGCGGGCGAATGACAAACCCGACGAAAGAACGCCGATATGTATTGTCCACGTTGCGGCTCTGCGAATACGGAAACGATTAAATTTTGTCGGCAGTGCGGATTTTCACTGGCGCACATCAGCGGATTGGTGACCGGCAGCGGCAACACCGGTCAATTGCCGCCGTCGCCAATGCAACCGCCAATGCAACCACCAATGCAGCCAATCGCTCCCATACCGCTGGGCGAAACTTCGGCTATGCTAGCGCTCAGGCAAAAACGCATCCTGACCATTCTGGCCATGTTTTTGTTGCCGATTATGGCTGCCATCATTGCTGAAGAGGCGTTCAATGTGGGCGAAGTTATGGCGGTATTCTTTTTACTAGAGTTGTTGTGATGTTTGTGTTCAACAACTTAGCCTAAAGTTCCAGAGTCCAGCGCAGACTCCGAGAATGACATTGTATAAATCAAGATCGTGCATTCGTAGCCGATCCGATAGGATTCGATAACGTTTCAAACCTGCAATGCTATGTTCGACCACGATTCGCTCACTGGCCCGTACTTTGTTCTCTGCTTTTTGTTTTTGAGTTAGTTCTTGCTTCTTCGGTTTTTTGTGCGGGATCAATAGCTCTTTGCACTTGTACTCTTTTTCGATTCCCAAAAAACCTAAGTCCACGCGGACTCGGAAATCGGCGAACCAGTTTTTCTCTGGCGGAAACTCAAGCTGGAACATTCGGTAGTCGTGAGTTTTCCCGACCCAGCATTCGCTCAGGTACAAAATGCAGCGCGAAGGATTGCTCAACGTCACGGCTTTCAGCGTGTGACACTTTTTTTCCCGGAGTAGCAATCGCGCTGAGCCTCGTCGTCATTGGGTCTTTGCACTCGTTGCTCGACGCCGTCAAAGATCAAAGTCTCCTCCTGCTTGAAGTAATCGGCGACTTCCGCCGCGTCTTTGAACTTGCGTCGCGGCAAGCATTGGGCTTTCTCAAGCGCATGCTCCAAGACGGTCAGTCCGCGCGTTTGATTGCGT
>JAEUQO010000443.1 GCA_016789605.1 Acidobacteriota bacterium | reverse complement strand
CATGAAGCGCGATTATTCAATTGACGACGACCGCGTTTACCTGATGGGACATTCGATGGGCGGGTACGGGTCGTGGTCTATCGCCGTCAATCATCCTGACCTGTTTGCCGCCATTGCGCCGATTGCCGGAGGCGGCCAGCCTTTTGTGATGATGGGCTTAAAGAAAATCACGCACATTCCCTGGATCGTCATCCATGGCGACAAAGACCCGACCGTTTCCGTCGAAGAATCGCGCAAGATGGTCAAAGCAGGCGAAGCGCTGGGCATCAAGATCAAATACATTGAAGTCCCTGGCGGCGACCATATCAATATCGCCGTGCCGGGTTTCAAAGACATTTTTGACTGGTTTGACGCGCACAAACGACAACCCAAAGCCGCCGCAAAAGCGGCTGGCAGTGGTCAATAATTTATGGAGCGAGTTATGAAATCATTTTTGAAAACATTCAGTTTACTCATTTTCATTGTCTGTTTCGGCTTTGTAGTTGAAGCGCAATCAAAACGTCCCATCACGTTCGACGATCTGATTTCAATGAAACGCGTGGCCGACGCGCAGATTTCGCCGGACGGCAAATGGGTGGCCTACGTCGTCAACGCGATTGACAAACAGGCCAATCGCGGCAAACGCAGCATCTGGATCGTTCCGACTGCCGGTGGCGAAGCGAAGCAATTGATCACTTCCAGCCGCAATGACGACACGCCGCGCTGGTCCGCCGACGGCAAATGGATCGCGTTTTTGTCTTCGCGCGACGGCGCGCCGCAAATTTTCGTCGCGGCGGCAGATGGTTCCAGCCAGCGCAAAGTGACGGATGTTCCGCTCGGCGTGGCGGATTTCACGTGGTCGCCGGACGGCAAGCTGTTTGCCTTTTCGACCGAAGTTTATCCCGAATGCGCCGACCTGAAATGCACCGCCGACAAAGCCGCAGCCGCCGACGCCAGCAAAGTCAAAGCCGTCATCGCCGACCGGTTGCTCTATCGTCACTGGGATTCGTTCAAACTCGGCAAACGTTCGCACGTGTTCGTTGTGGCGGCCACCGGCGGCGAACCGAAAGACGTAACGCCCGGCGATTTCGATGCGCCGCCGTTCTCGCTTGGCGATCCCGTGGCCTATGACTTTTCGCCCGACGGCAAAGAGCTTTGCTTTGCGCGCAATACCGACAAACAGGAAGCGCTGAGCACGAACAACGATCTGTTCATCGTTTCTGTCGCTGGCGGCGAAGCCAAACGCATCACCGGCGCAAACACCGGTTACGACAGCACGCCGCGTTATTCGCCCGACGGCAAATGGATCGCTTATCGTTCGCAAGATCGCAACGGGTATGAATCCGACCGCTTCAAGCTGATGCTGTACGACCGGCAAAGCGGCGCGTCGAAAGAATTGACCGTCGGCTTTGACCGCAACGTGGGCGAGATGGTCTGGGCGCCCGGCAGCAACCGCCTATTGCTGGTGGCCGAGGACGAAGGCCGCGAATTGATTGGCACGATCTCGATCAATGAAACGGGTGTGGATTCATTGCTTACCAAAACCGCCAGCAACGGCATCTCGCTTTCCGCCGACGGCAAAACGCTGGCGTTCACGCGTTCGAGCCTGACGATGCCCGCCGAAGTTTTCGCGGCGAACTCGGACGGCAGCAACGCTCGCCAATTGACCAAGACCAACGCGGCCTTGCTGGCGCAGCTTGATCTGAACGCAGCGGAGGATTTCTGGTTTGACGGCGCGAAAGCGTCCTTGCCAAATCCGAAAACACGCAACCTGGGCAAGGTCAAAGTCACGACGGATTTCGGCAAAAATCAGGTTTCCAAAATTCACGGGTTCATCGTCAAACCGCCACAATTCGACAAAACGAAAAAGTATCCGATGGTCCTGCTGATTCACGGCGGACCGCAAGGCGCGTGGCTCGACAATTGGGGCTATCGCTGGAACGCGCAAATGTGGGCGGCGCGCGGTTACGTGACGGTGCTCATCAATCCACACGGTTCCACCGGCTACGGCCAGGGCTTCACCGAACAGATCAGTGGCGAATGGGGCGGCGCGGTGTATGAAGACTTGCTGAAAGGCGTGGATCACGTCGTCAAGCAAGGTTACGTGGACGCCAATCGCATTGGCGCGGCGGGCGGTTCGTATGGCGGCTATATGGTGAATTGGATGCTGGGCCACACGGATCGTTTCAAAGCCTTCGTTTCACACGCGGGCATTTTCAATTCGGTCAGCATGTATGCCACCGAAGAGCTTTGGTTCCAGGAATGGGAATTCAAAGGCACGCCCTGGGAAAAACCTGAACTGTACACAAAATGGTCGCCGCATCTGCACGCCGCGAAGTTCAAAACGCCGACGTTGGTCGTGCACGGCGAATTGGATTACCGCGTGCCGATCGGCGAAGGCATTCAGTTGTTTTCGACGCTGCAACGCAAAGGCGTGCCGTCAAAGCTGCTGTATTTCCCGGACGAAGGCCACTGGGTGTTGAAACCGCAAAACAGCGAGTTGTGGTACAAAACCGTGCTCGACTGGTTTGATCAATGGCTGAAACCGAACGGCGCCACCGCCGCGCGATAACGCCAGCCGGCAGAACAACTGCAAAAGCCTGTGCCTACGAATTGCGTTCAGGCTTTTGCGGTTCAGCGTTTAAGGTCTCGCCGATACGTCCGTTCCCCACCTGTCAGAAAAGCCAAGACAAAAAACTCCCCTCCCATTTCGGTCGTAAGCGCGCTAGTATGCGTACCTCGCCCCGCAGCAGCAGATGGCAACTGCCGCCGTCCCCAGCGTGCTTGCTCGCATCAATCTGTCTCAATTGAACTTGTCATGGAAAACAACCATCTTCCGGCAGCAAACACATCTAACCGCTTTGCCCTGTTTCGTCTGCCCAGAGCGATCCGTATGGCCATTTACTTTCCTCTCGTCGCCTTGCTGTTTTTCGTCACGTTGCGTCGTGTCGAACATTTCCTCACACATCACCCGGTCGGGTATCAGCCCGGCCCGGAATGGACGTTGCCGCCCAACGGCGAAGACGTCTGGATCAATGTCACCGCCAGCGAACGCATTCACAGTTGGTTTTTGAACTCCCAGACGCCTGACACACTGGGCACGGTGCTCTATTGCCACGGCAACGGCGGCAACCTGACCAACGTCGCCTGGATCGGCGGCGAACTGACCAAAGCCGGGTTTGATGTGTTGTTGGTGGATTATCGCGGCTATGGCCGCAGCGATGGTTCGGCATCGAGCGAATGGGCGCTCTATGCCGACGGCGAAGCCGCCTACAACTACCTGTTGCAACAACGCGGCGTGCGGCCCGAAAAACTGGTGTTGTATGGATTGTCGTTGGGTTCGACGGTGGCGGTGGATGTGGCGTCACGCAAACCGTGCGGCGCGTTGGTGGTCGAATCCGGCCTGAGTTCGGCCAGCGAAATGGGCCAACATTCCTTGCCGATGTTGCCGCGCTGGCTGCATTTCCTGTCGAAAAACAAATTTGAGTCGGCGCGTAAAATTTCGCGCGTCGGATGCCCGGTGCTGGTTTCGCACGGAACGCTGGATGCGACCATTCCCGTCACTCAAGGCCGCAAACTTTTCGCGGCGGCGAGCGATCCCAAACGCCTGCTGCTGATCGGCAACGGCAGCCACAACCTCGCGGGCGAAGCCGGCCCGGAATACCTGCCCCAGGTCATCGGC
Organism: Acidobacteriota bacterium; assembly: GCA_016789605.1. Classification (GTDB taxonomy): domain Bacteria; phylum Acidobacteriota; class Blastocatellia; order RBC074; family RBC074; genus RBC074. The sequence continues at coordinate 6,312 of JAEUQO010000443.1, read as the reverse complement.
TTTTTGCGCGAAACGCTGAGTCGCTAACAGAATGTTTCTGCCACAACATCGCCGACTTTTGCTGGCACTGCTCAGCGCAAATCCAGCAGGTGTTTGCCGATCAGGTCGGTGTAAGAGCGGTAACCGCCTGCGTCGTATTCTTTGACGAAGCTGTCCATCGTTTGCAGCAGTTGCGTGCTGTAATAGCCGCTGACGGTTTGCGGGTGTTCGTACCCCCAGGTGCCGTTGAAATAGCTGCGGATGATGACGCTGTTGGCGTTGCGCGGCAGCGTGCTGAGGTTGCGGGCGAATTGATCAAACTCTGTGTCCTGATATCCGCGCATCAGATAAAACTCGACGTTTGAAGTGTAAAACGCCGACACGCGTTCGCCTTTTTCTCTCAGGAATTGCGCAATCTGGCGCAACGCCTGCCCACCGGCCAAATTGCCAACCACGGGAACCACCAGATTGCGCTCTTCCAGCGTTTGCAAATAACGGAAATCGCCTTCGGTCACCAGATAGTTGCATTGCTTGCCGGTCAGGTCTTTTTCGAGCAGCAAATCACGATAATCGGGATAGTAATAACGCGGCGCGCGGCCTTTGCTGGTGAATTTCAAATTCGGCCCGGCTTCGAAAAAGGCCGTGTGAATGCGCGTGATCGTCTCGAGTTCTGACGGCTCCAGTTTCAGGCCGAAGCTTTTGACCCTGGCTTGTACGTCGGCGACGGTTTTGGTGAACAGTTCGCGTTTGGAGGAATTCTTGTCCAGATACGCGACGATGTCCTGGATGCTGCGCGTGTCCCAGGTTTTGAGGTCCGCCGGAACCGGTTTGCCAAACATCAGGCACAGATATTCCATCCGGTTGCGCGACAAAGCGAACAGCGATTTGAACCACACATGCTGCAACAGATTGTCGCGGCGAATGTCCACCATAAAGGCAATGCGCGGGCGAATCTGTGCAATGTAAGAAAAGCTTTGATCCGGGCCGACTCCGATAAACGCGCCGCCGCTGAGTTTCAGCTGGCGCAATTTGCCCATCACGTGCAGATAGGACGATTCATTGGAAATCAGATTGTCGGTGTCGAAATACCCGTTCGGTTCAGACAGGCGCGCGCTCAGTTGCGCAAACTGTTCAGTGGTCAATCCGCGCTGAAAGAGCGTGTCGCTGCCGACGGTGTCCTTGCTTTGTGCTGAGGCCGGGTCGGTTTTGGGCGTGGCGGACGGCGGCGTTTGTTGAGACGCTGTTTGTTGAGCCGCCGTTTGTTGAGCTGTCGGTTGTTGCGACCAAACGCGCTGTGTTTGTTGCGTCAACGCACACAAAACAATGGCGGCCAAAAACAATCGTCTCAACATCGCGCCTCCTGAGTTTGCCAAGCTTGCGGAATTGCCTTGCGGCGGTGACGGGAATCGAAGTGGCGCGCCCGGTAGGGCTCGAACCTACGACCTACGGCTTCGAAGGCCGGCGCTCTATCCAACTGAGCTACGGGCGCGCATCGGAAAGTTGAGGTGTCAAGGTGCGGTGAAATTTCACCGCGCGGCGATTTGTAGCACAGACGCCGCGACAGCGGCAAACCAAACGCTCTCTCAGGCAAAACCGAGCAACGCAAATCAGACAATCAATCCTTGTCCAGCAACGTCACGCGGCGCGGATCGTGTTTCGGGCGCGAAGAAAACATACGCTCCCAAAATCCGGCTTTGTTTTGCCGCGTCAACAGCTTTTTGATCTTTTGCGCCACGCGGCGTCCGGCTTCTTCACCGGCTTTGATCATTTCAGCGGCTTTGGTGAGATCGTCCAGACGCACGTGTTCGATTTGGGGCCGCACCACGACATCGGCGTCTTGATACAGATAGGTCACGCCCGAACGTCCCATAATCGAAAGCGCCTGGGACATGATCGTGAACAAATGTCCGGGCGGCGGAATCGGCAAATGCTGCGAATTGACATCCACGGCAACCACGATGTCTGCGCCCATCATCCGCGCAACCGAAGCCGGAATGTGACCGACCAAGCCGCCATCCACCATCATTCGCCCGTTGACCATCACGGGCGTGTAATACACCGGAATGGCGCAACTGGCGCGAATCGCCAGCGGCATGCTGCCTTCGTTAAAAACGACCATCTTGCCGGTTTGGATGTCGGTGGCCACCGCGCCAAAGGGAATGCGCGTCTTTTCAAATTCTGTCACGGGAAAGCGGTCGCGAATGAAGCTTTCGGTACGGCGACTGTCAAAAAATCCCAGCGGCGATACGGTCATTCGTCCCAAATCTGTCCACTGAATTTTCAAGGCAAGTTGTTCGATCTGATCAGGTGTCATTCCTGACGCATAAGCACCGCCAATCAGGGAACCGACGCTGGTGCCAGCGACCAAATCAATCGGAATGTTTTGTCGCTCGAATTCGCGCAAGACGCCGATGTGTGCGCATCCGCGCGCCATGCCGCCTCCCAATGCGAGTCCGACGACGGGGCGTTCTTTGCCATTTTGTGCCATAACCGTGTTGCCTCCGATGCCGCCAAATCAAACGACAAGACAAGAATGCGATGCCCGCTGTTGATTTCACACGGGGTCGCGTCTGCTCGTTGCAGCTCCCACGGATTGTCGCGTTCTGATTTAGCTCGTTTCCGTTCAGCATTTTAGAGCAATTCCGGTGTTCGGTGTATGGACAATGCGGCCAAAACAAAAGAAACAGCGGCGCGAGGTGCTCTGGGCAAGCTCGCGCTGCTGGGTGTTGGTTGAGTTTTTGACTAATGCGCCAGTTGGCCAGGTGGCCCGCTGGCTCATCGGCCCGCCGGACTGCGAGGACATCGCTCCTATCTGAAATTCAGTTTGACGATGTTGGCGATTTTGCCAGCGACTTTGACCACGACATCCACATCGCCCGCGCCAGCCAATTCCGCAGGTACCGCCACATTGAGTTGATCAATGCCCGGCAACCCCGGCGCAGCCCCGGCAAACATCGGTTCGATGCTGTAACCACCGATTTCTACCGTGACGTCTGTCAGGTTTTCGCGGTGACGCAAGCCCGTACCGAACAACAGCAAGTAAACCTGTTCGCCCGGAATGTTCAGTTCAATCGGCAATGCCTGGAAGCTTTTTTGCGCAGCGTCGTATCGCGCAACCGGTTCAAACACTTGTTGCCCGCTGCCACGCACGCGCAAGGCGATGGCCGATGCCAGGCCTTTGCCGCTGGCGTCTGCGCTAAAAATGCCCGGCGCGACGTTGGCAATGTCGGTTGCGCCGGTCAGCGTTTGCCCGGCGCCGCTCAGCACGGTCACGGTCGCTTTGCCTGTGGCCAAACCGGACGGCATCACGTAATTGATCTGGCCCGGCGAGACAAAAAACAGTTGCGCCAGTTTTTCCACTCCCTGGCTATCGCGCACTCTGACGCTGGTGCCCGCCAACGAAGTCGGCAAGTTTGCGCCATTGGCCACCGCCGTTTGCGTCGCCAACCCTGCGCCAAACGCCGACACCAACGAATCCGGCGCGAGGAATTCGCCGCGGAAGCTGGCCGCCGACAGATTGGCCAGCGACGTGAAGATCATGAATTTCAACGTGTTGGACGCGACGCCCGCCGCCGTGTTGACGACGCGCACATCCACAGAACCGGGCGCGGCAATATCCGGGCTGAAAATCTGCGCCTGCAATTGCGTCTTGCTGACAAAAGTCGTGGGCCGATCTGCGCCGTTCCATTGCACACGGCTGCTGCCGTCGAACTCCGTTCCGTTGACGGTCAAGGTGAATGACGCACCGCCCGCAAACGTCGCCGCCGGGCTCAAGCTGGTCAGCGTCGGCGCAGCCGCCGAAAAAGCTTCTTGCGATACACCAAACGTTTTGCCCGCAATCGTCGCGCTGCCGCTGCGCGCTGCGCCGTAATTGGCCGCTACGTTATACGTCACCGTGTCAGTTCCCTGCCCGCTTGCGCCGTTCAGGATCGTGATGAACGGATCGTTGCTGATTGCCGTCCACTGACAGGCATTGTGCGAAGCGCCCACCGTCACCACGCCGCCGCCGCCGTTGGCATTGAAATGGCGTCCCACCGGGCTAAGCGAAAACGAACAGCCGGAGTTTTGCGTCACGGTCAGGGTTTTGCCCGCCACATAAATCGTGCCGGTGCGTTGCGGGCCATTGTTGGCGGCAACCGCATAATTCCACGCGCCCGAACCGGTTTTCTGTGCGTTGTTGGCCAACGTAATCCACGGAACGTTGGTCGTCGGTTCCCACGGACACGTGCCCGTGCTGGTCGAAAGCAACAGCGAAAAATTCCCGCCGCCTGCGTTGACCGCCTGATTCGCCGGATTCAGCGAATACACACAACCCGAATCCTGATTGATGGTCACGGCCAACACGCCCACCGCCGTCGTGACGTTGATCGCCGCCGTGCGTCCCGGCCCATTGTTGGCCGAAACCGTAAAGGGAACTTGCTTTGTGCCCATGCCGCTGGTTGCGCCGCTCAACGCAATCCAGGTGGCCGATTCGTTGACCGACCAGGTACAGGCTCCGCCGCTGGGCGTAATGGTCAGCGTTCCGTTGCCGCCTGCTGCGCCAAACTGTTTCGGATTGGCGTTGACGGTGTAAGTACACGCCGCCGCCTGAAACGCCGTGAACGTGCGGCCCGCAATCGCCACTGAGGCCGTGCGTTCACTGGTGGTGTTGTTGGGCGAAACGGTCACTTTCAGCGTGCCAGAACCGTTGCCCGCCACACGACTGAGCGTAATCCACGGCACGGCGTCCACGGTCGTCCAACCGCACGGATCACCCGGCGTGCCAAACGCCTGGATGGAAACCGTGATTTCTCCGCCCGTCGCCGGAAACAAATGCACATCCGGTGAAATGGAGTAGTTACAAGCAAACGCCGCAGATTCGCTGGTGTCATTGCCCGTACGACTGGCGGCATTCGTCCCCGCCGCGCCCAACATGACCAACAGCATCATCACGACGACCTTCGTTACGTCACGCAGAATAGGTTCTTTCAACATCATTTCTTTCTCCTTCTCAATCACTATTAGGCTCTATTCGCCTCTATCAAGCTCACTCTGGCAAGCTCACTCTGGCAAGCTCACTCTGGCAAGCTCACTCTGGCGCGCATCTGTCGGTTGCCGCGCAGTCCTTCACCTACGGCTGCGCGTATCGTTCGCGGTCCTTCCGCACGTCCTCCCTCTCAGAGCAACAGCGCCTTGCTGCTCACCCTTCACAGGCGAAAAGCATTCGCCCGATTGCTCACCCAAAAGAAAAAAAGCCTGCCGTTTTTGGCAGGCTCGTTGCGGCAGGCTTTTTCGGCGCGTGCCATAGCCGAAGGTTTCGAGTATATTTCAGCCTCAGTCAGCCTGTTATCGGCCAGTAGCCATTTCTGGAAAGGTGGTCAGCAATGTTTGGAGTGGTTCGCATCTGTGCGTTGTGTTTGCTCGCCAGCTTGTCTTTTTATTCGTTTGAGCAAGGCGTGTTGGTGCTTTATGTGACCGACACCAAGGAAAAGCCTGTCCGCAAGATCATGCTCACTTGCAAGGGCGGATGTTCCCAACAATCCATTGACGACACTGGCAAGGTCGTGCTGCGCGTGCCATCACAGACACGGCCCGGCGACCCCGTCACCATCAGTGTTGTTCCGCTCGCCGGAACCGATTGGGTGTTGATCAGCCCGTGGGATGGCCGCGTTGTGACGCCGTCGTTTGACAATCGTGCTGACAATTTCGTGTCGGTCATCGTCGGGCAACGCGGTGACAAAGACTTGCTCAGAAGCGGCAAAGCCATCGAAACGATCACCTCTCGCGTACTCAATGGCATCACGCCCAAACTTGATCAGCAGGTCTCTGACGAAGAGCGTCGCTTGGTGCTCAAACAACAAGCCGACGCGTTCGGCTTAACGCCTGACGATGTTGACCGCGCCATCCGTGAATGGGGAAAGACCGCCAAAGACCCTTATGAGGCGGGATTGGCGGCGTTGTACGAAAAGAATTTTCCCAGAGCCACTGAACTCCTCACCCAGTCATACGAACTGCGCAAAGAGAATTTCATTGATGCGGCTTTCTTTCTGGGCCAATCCCTCTACGAGCAAGGCAAATACAGCCTGGCAGCAGTGAAATTTCAGGAAGTGTATGGGCTCAGAAAAGACGACGCCGGTGTGATGAACTGGCTCGGTCTTAGCTTGCTCGAAGCGGCTAACTACGCCGCTGCCGAGCCGCTGCTGCGCCGCGCCCTCAAAATTGATGAGCAGAGCTTCGGACCCGCGCATCCCAACGTCGCCACAGACCTCAACAACCTGGCGCAGTTGCTCCAGACCACCAACCACCTGGCAGAGGCTGAACCGCTGATACGCCGCGCACTCAAGATCGATGAGC
>JAEUQO010000412.1 GCA_016789605.1 Acidobacteriota bacterium | reverse complement strand
ACGCCGACGCCCATCGCTTTCTGGTTGTTTCGAACTGGGTGCGCACCGTGGCCTGGAGTTTGCGCGGTGGTTTGCTGCTCTGGCTGACCGCCAAAACGATGTCATGAAAAAATCCGATTTGCCGACGAAAATTTGTCTGGTTTGTGCGCGGCCGTTCGCCTGGCGGCGCAAATTGGCCAAGGTGTGGGACGAGGTGAAGTATTGCAGCGACGCTTGCCGTATGCGCAAGAAACAACGCGAGGCAACACAGGCATGAAACTCAAAACCGAATTTGGCGATCGGGAGGAACTGCTGACGTATTTGCGCGCGACGTTTACGGCAGCGGCGGCGCGTTCCTCTGACGTCGCCGAATTGCGTGGCGGGCGCAAAGCCGCTGAGGCAGTGCTGCAACAGATTCAGCCGCAACGTTATGCCGCCACCCGCAATCATTTGCGTGGCACGGTTTCGCGGCTGTCGGCGTATTTGCGGCACGGTGTGTTGACCCTGGCCGAAGTGCGGCGTTTCGCGTTGCAACGCGGCGGCAAACAGGCGGAAAAGTTCGTGACGGAACTCGCCTGGCGCGAATACTGGCAACGCGTTTACGCCAAGATAGGACGCGACATTTGGAAAGATCGCGAATCAGGCAAAACCGGTTGGCGTCCGGCGGACTACACTGACGGTTTGCCCGAAGACATCGCGCAAGCCGCAACGGGGTTGCGCTGTATGGATAGTTTTGCGACAGAGTTGCGGCAAACCGGATATTTGCACAACCACGCGCGCATGTGGTTGGCGGCGTATGTTGTGCACTGGCGGCGCATTCGCTGGCAGGCCGGAGCCAGATGGTTTCTGACGCATCTGCTCGATGGCGATCCGGCCAGCAACAATCTTTCGTGGCAATGGGTGGCAAGCACGTTTTCCGTCAAGCCGTACTATTTCAATCGTGACAACCTGGAACAGTTCACTGACGGTGTTTATTGCCGCACTTGCCAACATTACCGCAACGGCTGTCCGTTTGACGGCAGTTATGATGAATTGCAGGCGCGGCTGTTTCCGCGCGCTAACCAAGCGTATGAATGACGTTTTAGTCTGGATTCACGGCGACGACCTCAACCCGCAAAGCCGCGTGTTGCAAGCGCATCCACAAGCGCCGCGCGTATTCGTGTTTGACGATGCGGTGAGCGAGCATTATCAGCTCAGCCTGAAGCGCATCGCGTTCCTGTACGAATGTTTGCTGGAAATTCCGCGCATCGAAATTCGCCGGGGAGACGTTTTTGCGGAGCTGGTTGCCGCCGCTCAAGAGCATCAGTGCAACCGTATTGTGACAACGGAAAGCGTTGCCCCACGGTTCGCCCGGTTGTGTGCGAAGTTGCGGCGCGAAGGTCGGTTGGCAGTTGAAACAATCCCGACAGAACCATTCATTGAATTGTCGGCGCAGGAAAATGCCCGGCTTGACCTGAAACGCTTCAGCCGGTTTTGGAATCCGCTCAAAGCGCGGGCGCTGAGTTTGAATCAGTCTTTTGATTGGTGAGCCGCGTGCGACGCCAGAATGAATTGTTGCAAGCTGGCGCGAATGGTCGTTTGTTCGACCGCCATTAACAGATGGCCGCCTTTTTCAAACCGCATCAGCCTGGCTTGGGGAATTGTCGCGGCGGCAAATTCGGCGTTGTGAAATAGTTGCAGCGAATCATCCGTCGCGTGAAAGATCAACGTCGGCGTTTTGATCGCGGCAATTCTTTCATTGGGCAGCGCGGCCTGGTTGTCGAATGCCGCACCCGCCGAACGCAACGACACCGGGTTCATATAATCAATCACCTGATCTACCAGCAGCCGCTGTTCCGGCGTCAGACCGGCAATCACCGCCGCATTGGCGCCCATCAATTCCATCAATTGACGACGAAACAAACGGCTGATGCCCCAATACAGCGGATCGTGTTTGAAAATGGTCGTCAGCAGATCGCCCTTTTGATTCGCTTGTGTTTGTGACTGTGCCGCTGACGCCGCTACGCCGCAGGAAATCAGCGTCAGCGACGTTACTCGTTCCGGGTGTAGAACCGCGAAAAGCAACGCTGACGGCCCGCCGTGCGAAAGCGCGACGACGGCGACTTGCTTCACACCAAGCTGGTCAAGCAAATGCGCATATGCGTGGGCTTGTTCATCAAACGTCGCTCCCTGATGAAATGTCGAGCGCAAATAGCCAAACCGCGACGGTGCAATCCAGTGAAACTGGTTTCCCAACACCGCCTGCACCATCAATTCGCCCTGATCATATCCGCCGCCGCTGCCGTGAATCACCAGCACTGCCGGGCCGTTACCTCCGTCGGTGTATTCAATCTCGCCGTAAGGCGAAGCCACGACTTTGCTTTTGCCGCGTACGCGCTCATATGCGCGCCGCATATCGCGCACATACACAACGGCGAGCAGCAACACCGAGGCCAGCAATCCAAGCGCGAACCAGCGTAGCGTCTTTTTCAGCATACGGCCTTTCTTTCTGCCATCTTCCCCTTGGCTTTTCTACACAGAATTCAGCGATTACTTCTACTGCGCACAGCACACGACGTACGGAATCTCATTATCTGGCAGCGTTAAACGTGAAACTGCTGAACGATCTGGTCTCAACGTCATATTCGACGCCGTACATCATTGTTCCGCCACCGCAGAGGACGATTGCTTTGTCAGACATTGGCTGATTGTTTTGCAGTCGCTGTGCGGTTGCCGCATGAACTCCGCTGACAAAGATTTGCTTGCGTCCGTTTTTTATCACCCCCGCGTATTGGCGCAGGTACTGATTTAGCCCGTCAACGTTTGGGGATGCAAGATAGGAATTCAGGTCGTGTTCAAGTTGTCGCAAGTCGGTTTGGTTTGGCGTCCAATAAGCCTCAACGCCAGCGCTATACACGGTTGTGCAATGGCCCACCAGCAATTTGGCTTCTTCGCCGGTCAGCAAAAAGCCTTCTATCTGAGCAGGGGGAGTTGTTTGGCGGCAGGCAAAGAGAAGCGTCAGGCAAGCGGCAACCAGCAGGATTTCGGAGAGTTTCATTTTCAAATCAAAAACGGAGCGTGAACAGTCGTTGCGACCATTCACGCTCCGCCAGGGAAACGCAGGCGTTTGTGTTACCTGATGAACATGATGACACCCGCAATCATCAACACGACGCTCAGCGCAAAGCTGGCATATGATGAATAGCAAGTGCGTGTCTCGTTATCGCTCAGGGTTTCCAGACGCAAAATCTCGAAATACGGGACCGGCGCACGGCGAAACCAGCCGGTGACGCGTACCTGAGCGCCCTGATAGGTGTCTGCGCGCAACAAACCAAACAGGAAGTTCCAGATTGCCAACGGTTGTTGGTAATCCAGCATGAGAATGCCCGTGTTATCGCGCAGCACAAAGTCTTCGCTATAGATCAATCCGGGAACGCCTTTGCCGATGATGGTGCCGGTCACTGTGGCAGGCACGGGGCGCACAGGCGAGACCTTCACCTCTGACAACAGCTCTGTCACGGTTTTCGCCCCAAAATCGTTGCGGCGATAGCGAAAGATGTTTTTCACCAGCAAGCCAAGGCCAAAAAGCGCGACTGCCAGGCCTAACGACGTCCAGTGCCATTCGCCCTGGAACGCGTTGTTCCAGTAAGCGTAGCCCACACCCGCCAGCGCACCCAAGAACGGCGCACACAGCAAGAACAAATCCACGGCGAATTCGTCCCAGTACGATTCCAATTGCATCCGGTCAAAGACGATCAGCGGTTCTTGGCCCAACGCGGCTGCCTGATCCGACAGGTATTCCAACCGGCGTGCAACCAGCGGATGCGTCGAATGCAATTCATACCAGCGCGCCCAGGGATTCCATTTATCCCATTGCATCGCGCTTTTTACTTGTTCCGGGTCAAGCGCGCTGCTTGCGCTGGTGGTGAACTGATTGGCGCTGCTGAGCACCATGCTGACGGCGGCCTTGCGGTCAAAGATATTCAAGGCTGCCAACGCGCCCGCGCCGACGATTTCGCGGTTTTCTTTCTTCTCGGTTTTGTCCGGCTTGCTGCTCCAGGTAGAAGGCGATTGATTGCCTGACAAATTCAGCGTGATCATTTCGTCTTTTTGATTGCCTGCGCGGCGTTTGCTGGTTTCGGCGCCAACAGGTGTTTCCTGCGCCGCCAATCCATAAGCGATTTTGATCAACGCCGTTGCCAGCGCGTTGGGATTGCCCGTGACTTTGCCCGCAAACCGGTCGGCGTAAAATTCGCGCGTACGGCTGAACCACAGCACGATGTATTCGCTGACGATATACAGCACATATGCGCCCGTGGTGATGTACCAGGGCAGGCCTTTGTCTTTATCGCCGCGGTTAAGCCGCGTCAGCCCGCGATAGAGGTAATACAACAACAGGGGGACCAGGTTGACAATGGTCATCAAAGCCATATCCCAGTTGCGCGCGTGCCCGATTTCGTGCGCGACGACACCTTCTAACTCTTCTGGCGTCAACAGTTCCATTGTGCCTTGGCTGAGCACGATGCGCGCATTGTTCGGGTGATGGCCATAGGTGAACGCTTGCGGCGCGCCGTCTTCGATTACGCCAAAGTGCGGGAATTTCATGCCTTGTTCGCTGCAAACGCGCGTGACGAACGTACGCAGGTGCTCTGGCAAATCCTGCGGTTGCACCCAGTTCATGGTGTAAACCCAGCGCAAGCTGAGGTCCATCATCCAGGGACCGATGATGAATTGCAGCACGCCAAAACTGACGCCCAGGATCAGCGCCAGGTTTGCGCTCAGATAGCCAAACTCAACGACGGTGATCAGCACTAGCGTCAGCAAGCTGTACAGCAAAAAAATGGTGAATGCAGAGCGCACGATCAGATTGGGCAATTTCAGGTGACCCTGCGCCAGGGATTGATGCCGAACGGTGGCCTGATTGCGCAAATTTGGATCGTTGATTGGGGAAGGGGTGGTGTCGAATTGATTCATAGTGGTTCTCCTTATGGCTGGCTGGGACAATTTCATGCCGCCGCCGATGATAAAAGGCAAGGCAGCGGCTTTCATTTCAACCGAATCTTGCGACTGAATGCCTTGTGCGCTTTACCCGGCAAACGCCGCGCTGAAAACGCGTGCCGTCGTCGCGGTGCAGAGTCTTGCTGTCTGGCAGGCCAAAGTATAAAGTGCGCTCTGTAATCGCACCAACTATTTTCCCGCCATCACTAACAGGAGAAACGTATGATCGAACCTGTCATTTTGGAAGCGGTTCGCACACCGATTGGCAAAATGAAGGGCGCATATCGCGATACGCGTCCGGACCAACTGCTGGCGCACACGCTGCAAGGCGTGTTGAAAAAGAGCGGCGTTGAAGGCGCCAAAATCGGAGATGTGATCGCTGGTTGTGTGTCGCAAATTGGCGAACAAGGCGTCAACATCGCGCGTCGGACGGCGTTGTTGGCCGGGTTGCCGATTCACGTGCCGGGCGTGGCGCTCAACCGATTTTGCAGTTCCGGGCAACAAGCCATTCATTTTGCCGCGCAAGCCATCGCCGCTGGTGATCACGATTATGTGCTGGCTGCGGGCGTCGAAAGCATGACGCGTGTGCAAATGGGCAGCGACGGCGGCGAAGCCTGGAAGCAGGTTTACCTGGCGATGCGTGAACACTATGACCTGATTCATCAGGGCGAAAGCGCCGAACGCATTGCCGAAAAGTGGGGCCTGACGCGCAAAGACGTGGACGATTTTGCCACTGAAAGTCATCGCCGGGCTGCGGCTGCCGCCAACGCAGGCAAACATACCGAAATCATCGCGACGCCGGGCGTTGACGCCGAAGGAAAACACATTTCCTTGACGCGCGACGAAGGCATTCGCGAACAGATCAACCCGGAAAAGATGGCGACCTTGCCGACGGTTTTTCGTCCGGCGGGCAATGGCGTGGTCACCGCCGCCAATTCGTCGCAAATTTCTGACGGTTCTGGTGCGGTGTTGGTCGCCAACCGCAGCCTCGCCGAAGCCGAAGGCTTCAAACCGCGCGCGCGCTTCCGTGCCCGCGTGGTGATTGGCAGCGATCCGACCATGCAATTGGACGGCGTGATTCCGGCAACCAAACTGGCGCTGCAAAAAGCCGGGCTGACGATCAACGATCTGGACTGGATCGAAATCAACGAAGCATTTGCCACGGTCGTGCTTTCCTGGGCCAAGGAACTCCACCCGAATATGGAGAAGGTCAATCCCTGGGGTGGCGCTTGTGCGCACGGACACCCGATTGGCGGCACGGGCGCAATCCTGATGGCAAAGCTGCTGGCCGGTTTGGATTCGGTTGACGGACAGTTTGGGTTGCAGGTGATGTGCGCCGGACACGGCATGGCGACCGCTACGATTATCGAACGCATCTGAAACGCAGCTGAGTGGATGCAGACTGTTTCTTACGTACGAGGCTGGCAATGGTCGCCTTCGGGTAGGACGCAGGGATTACTCAGAAGTCCAGGGGGTCGAAGTTTGAACACTCTGAATGAGAAACTGCTCCGTAGATTGATGCGAAAAGATGGGAAAGTCCGGTTCGGTTCAAGTGACGAAGTCAAAGAAGCCGCGCTGGTCGCATTTTACGAACAAATGTTCCCTGAACGCGCGCCGTTTCTGACACAGCATTGGCGCTGGTTGTATCAAGTTGGACGTGGAAATGAGTTTGACTCTCCGTTGCTGGCGATCACAGAAGATCGTGTTGTAGGCCACGGCGGTTTGATGAAAGTCACATTGCAAAAAGGCCAGACGCGTCGTGATGCTGCCTGGCTGATGGATTTTGCCATTCTTCCCGAATTTCAGCGCGGCATGGTGGGCGGTGGGTTGGTGCAAATTGGCAGTTCGTTTTGTCCGTTGCGAGTGGCTTTTCTCAACGAACGTTCCTGGGGAATGGTCGCGAAAATGGGTTGGCAAACACATTTCCAGACCATCGCTCTGCAATTGCCCTTGCGGCCAGAGAAAATCCCCCAGGTTCAGACGCTGACCAAACGTTGGATTGGTATGCCCGCAGTTTCGCAACTGGGTGGGGCGATCATTCGCTCGGTTTATAAAGCCCTGACGCTGGCGCAAGCAAATCTGGAGCGCTTGCCGGTCAGCCCCGAAACGCTCGCTCCGTTTAGGGAAGCGCAAGAACATTCCGCCTTGCACGTGCCGCGCACGGCAGAGTTTTTGGATTGGCGGATTTTGTCGCATCCGCACGTCAAGCAATATTTCGTGTTGCGACTGGCGGGCGCAAACGACTGTGCTGGTATTTTCCGTGTGATGAATTTAGGCGGTTACCAGCGGCTGCACTTTCTGGCGCTGCATTGGCCAAATGGCGAGTCGAAAACCTTGTCGAAATTCTTTGCTGGCGTTGTTCGCTGGGCGCTGGCGGAAAACATAGACCACGTTGTGTATGTCACCAGCAATCCCCAGGTTGCGCGCCTTGGCGTGCGCTGGTTGCCTGTCAAAACTGCGCAACGATTCGCCTTTCACGCAGAGGATGACGGCGGTTGGGAATTTCTCAACACACCGGAACAGCGGTGGGAATTAATCGACAGCGACTTTGAAATGATGTTTGAAGCAAAAGCATAAGGAGAAACTTTCACCGGTTATGGAGATCAACGCGAATACGTTTTTGGTTTCGGGCGGCGCGTCCGGGTTGGGTGGGGCCACATCTACCTTGCTGGCGAAAAGCGGGGCAAACGTTGTCATCGCTGACATCAACCAGGAAAAAGGCGAAGCGCTCGCCGCTGAACTGGGCGGAAATACTCGTTTCATCGCCTGTAACGTCACCGACGAAGACAGCGTAAAAGCCGCCATTGCGCTGGCGGTGTCGAGTTTTGGCGCACTCAATGGCGCGCTCAATTGCGCAGGCGTTGGCGTCGCGGAAAAAACCGTGGGCAAAGACGGCCCGCATTCATTGGCGTCGTTCAAAAGAGTGATTGAGATCAATTTGATCGGCACGTTTAACGTGATTCGGTTGGCTGCCGCGCAAATGTCTGTGCAAGAACCCAACGCAGGCGGCGAACGCGGCGTGATCATCAATACGGCTTCGATTGCGGCCTTCGACGGGCAAATCGGTCAAGCCGCCTATTCGGCCTCAAAAGGCGGCATTGTCGGTATGACGTTGCCGATTGCGCGCGATCTGGCGCGCTCGGGCATTCGCATTGTGACCATTGCGCCGGGTTTGTTCGATACGCCGTTGCTGGCCGGTTTGCCCGAAGACGTCAAAAAAGTGCTCGGCGCACAGGTACCATTTCCTTCACGGCTGGGCGATCCGGCGGAGTATGCCGCCCTGGCCAAACACATCATCGAAAACGCCATGCTCAACGGCGAAGTGATCCGGCTTGACGGCGCGCTTCGCATGCCACCCAAATAACCCTAAGGAGATTCATCGCAATGCAAAAACTCGTTTGTTTCTTGTCGCTCGTGACGCTGCTCAGTGTTCTGACGGTCGTGGTTTCGGCGCAAAATCCGCCCGCGCCGCCGACCATCGCACCTAGCCCTTCGTTGGTCAAAGGCGGCAAGTGTTATGAATTGCGCACGTATATCGCTGCGCCGGGCAAGCTGGAAGAGCTGCACGCTCGTTTCCGCAATCACACCCTCAAGTTGTTCAAAAAACACGGCATGGAAGTCGTGGGATTTTGGGGGCCGACCGACAAGGAAAAAGGTTCAGAAAACACTTTGATTTACGTATTGGCTTACCCCAACCGTGAAGCGCGCGATGCGGCCTGGAAAGCATTTGCGGCGGATCCTGAATGGCAAGCCGCTCGTAAGGAAAGTGAGAAAAACGGGAAACTGACCGACAAGGTAGATTCGGTGATCATGGGGTCAACCGATTACGCGCCGGTCAAATAGTTTTTGTCGCCGCTAAAGGCGTTTTCATTGGAGTGCGGCGTGCTGCGTCGCACTCCATTTTGCTGATAGACAGACTGGGTAAAGAAGACGGAGCCAGAGACGATGAACGGGGCGGAAAGTTTATTGCGGACGCTGGTAGATGCTGGATTACAAGTATGTTTTGCCAATCCCGGCACGACGGAAATGCCGTTGGTGCGCGCGCTGGAACAGGTGCCGGAATTGCGCACGGTGCTGTGTCTGTTTGAAGGTGTTTGCACCGGCGCAGCGGACGGTTATGCGCGTATGGCTGACAAACCCGGCTTGACGTTGTTACATCTGGGGCCGGGGTTTGCCAACGGCATCGCTTATTTGCACGATGCGCGCCGCGCACGTTCGGCAATCGTCAATCTGATTGGCGACCACGCCACCTGGCATCTGGCCGCAGATGCGCCGCTGACTTCTGACATTGAATCGCTGGCGCGTCCGGTTTCGGTTTGGGTTCGGCGCAGTCAATCCGCCGACGATTTGGCCGCAGACGCCGCCGAAGCCGTTTCAGTGGCCGCGACCAAACCAGGCCAGATCGCGACGTTGATTGTGCCGCACGATTACCAATTGGCTCCGGCCAGCGGAGCCGTGACGCCTCGTACTGCCAAATTACCGACGCAAATCAACGATGAAACCGTCGCGACCGTCGTTGACGCCCTACGCCGCGATACGCCCAAAGCCTTGTTTCTGGGCGGCTATGCGCTGCGCGAACGCGGGTTGCAAGCCGCTGCGCGCATTGCTGCTGTCACAGGTTGCAAGCTGATCTGCGAAACCTTTCCCACGCGTTGGGAACGTGGTGTTGGCACGCCGATCCTCGAACGGCTGCCGTATTTTCCCGAACCTGCCATCGCGGCGCTTGCGCCGTACCAAACCATTGTGCTGGCCGGCGCAAAATCGCCCGTGTCATTTTTTGGTTATCCGGGCGTGCCCAGCTATTTCATTTCGCCCGAACAACAACAGGTCGTGCTGGCAAAACCAGAAGACGACGTGGTCAACGCCTTGCAAGCCGTGGCCGAAGCCTTGGGCGCGCCACCGGTTGCAACAAACAGCGAATTGCAAATCCCGCCGCGTCCAACAGGCAAGCTGACGCCCGAAGCGTTTTCTGCCGCTGTTGCCTGTGTGTTGCCGGAAAACGCCATCGTTATGGATGAAAGCAACACCAGCGCCGGTCCGTTTTGCGTGCTGTCGCAATCCGCGCCGCGTCATTCCTATTTGACACAGCCGGGTGGGGCGATTGGGTTAGGATTGCCGTGCGCGACCGGTGCGGCCCTGGCTTGCCCGGATCGGCCAGTGATCAACCTGCAAGCCGACGGCAGCGGGATGTATACCGTGCAAGCGTTGTGGACGCAGGCCCGCGAAAACCTCAACGTCAAAAACATCATCTGCAACAATCGCAGCTATCGCATCCTTGGCCTGGAAATGCTGCGCGCGGGTGTCAAAGAGTTCAGTCCGCAAGCGCAAAGCTTGATGTCGCTGGCTTCGCCCGCGCTCGATTGGGTGCATCTGGCGCAAGGCATGGGCGTTTCAGCGGTGCGTGTGGAAACCGCCGAAGACCTCACGCGTGAACTGGAACGCGCGCTGGCGACACCTGGGCCTTGTTTACTCGAAGCGATTCTTTAGCATCTGTGCATCTTTGACTTCATTGCAATTTCCTTGCGACTCGCCAACCGGGTGCTACAGATCTCTGTGCGCCTGAAAACGCAGTGAACTCCAGGAGAAAGCCATGACCTGCCTTCGCCGGTTTTTTTCAGCCGTCACTTACTATGTCCAACGTTTGTCGCATCGCCGCCTGGCGCTGGCAATTGCGTTGCTTGCGACCTGTGGGCTTGGCCAGCGGCATTCAGCCGTCGCCTGGCAACAAAGTGTGCTCAATGCCGTGGTGGCTTCGGCCAGCAACGAAGCCGACGCGCTCGCGCCCGGTTCCGCCGCGACGGCTTATGGCGAAAATCTCGCGCCGAACGTGGTCGTGGCGGCTGCGCCACAAGCTTCGCTGGATGGCACATTCGTCAATGTCGGACAGACGCCCGCTCTGCTGACTTTCGTTTCGCCAACCCAGATCAACTTTCTGATCCCAGACACCGTTGCGCCCGGACTGACGACCGTCGAAATCATATCTCGTGGCAACCGCCGCGCTACACGTCAAATTCAAGTGTCTGCGGCTGCGCCAGCGTTGTTTACGTTTAATGGCACCGGCAGCGGTGTGGTGGCGGGGCTGGCGTTGCGCATCACTGCCAACGGCGAACAGCGGTACGATGCCATCGCACAATTTGACAACACTCTCGGCCAATATCGCACCAGACCCATTAATCTAAGCAACACAAACGAACGTGTCTTTCTGGTGTTTTACCTTTCCGGCATTGCGGCAGCGGCGGCACGCAGTGGCAGTAACGCCATCAAAATCAATGTGAGCGATACGGAACTGACGCCGCTGTTTGCCGGAGCCTCTGGTTATCCTGGCGTAGATCAGGTCAACGTCGAATTGCCGCAGGCGTTGAACGGGCGTGGCGTATTGAAACTGGCTGTGACGGTGGCAGAGACAAACCGTCCGCTGCGCACGTCAAATCAGGCCGAAATCGAAATCGGCGGCGATGCCGTGACGCCGCTTTCTGTCACGGGCTATCCCGCGCAAGACGTCTTGGCGGGGCAGACGATTGAAATCATTGGCGGCGGATTGCCGACTGCCAACGCGCAAGTGCTGTTTACGCAAGACGCAGGGACAACTGCCGATAGCGCCACCGCCAGCAAGCTGACCTTGCGAGTTCCGTTTGGTTCAGAGACCGGGCCTATCAGCATCAAAATTGGCGAAGAAGTGAAATGGCGCAGTCCTTCACCATTGTCCTTGCGGACTTCGGTCAGCGGATATGTGCGCGATACGGTCACCAGACAAGGCGTCGCTGGTTACACGATCAGTTTGCGGGGCACCGGCATTATCGCGACGACCAACGCCGATGGCGCGTATGTGTTGCCCGATGCGATTCCGCGCCAACGACAATACATAGATTTCATTCAACCGCCGGGCAGTTTTTACCCCGCGTTTTCCCAAAGTCTTCCCGTCATTGCCAGGCGCGACAACCAGATGCGCAAACTAGAGGTGCAAACCAGCGCGCAATCGGCAAATCTGGCCGCTTCAGCCAAACGCGCAGCCGCAGCGGATACGATTACCCTCGATCCGCCTTGCACGGGAAATTGCCCCGTTCTGGCGCGCTTTGTCGGTGGTCGCACACCGCTGGATTTGCCGACTGGCTATTACAGCCAGAACATCGCCCAGTTGACGCCCTTCGGCCAGAAGTTGACCACACCCGCCAAGCTGAAGTTTCAGAATGTGGACAAGGTGCCTGTCGGAACGCCAGTGCGCGTTTTCAAGTTTGATCAAACGACTGACAGCCCGACGTTCGGTCAATTTGTAGACATCGGTTCGGCGACGTTTACCGACAACGGAAACACGCTGGAAACGGCCAGCGGCGCGATAACCGAAGGCTCCTATTATTTTGTTTCGCCGCAATGGCCGACCGCGACCATCATCGGGCACGTCGTGGAAGCAGATGGCGTGCGTCCGGCGCGGCGCGCCTTGGTCAGTGCGCGCGGACAATCTACTTTTACTGATGGCAATGGCGGATTTGTGTTGCGCAATGTGCCGGTGATTTCAGCAGGCGGAATCAACGATAGCGTCACGCTCGAAGTCAGCTTTCATCGCCCTGATGGCACGGTTGTCAGCGCGCCAGACCAATCCGTCGCGCTCAACGCCAATCAACAGAAACGGCTGGATAAAGACATTGTTCTGGCTCCGCGCCCGATTGTGACCGGCCCTGCCATCATTGCGCCTGCGGCAGTGAACATCGCGCAAGGCCAAGCGGCAAATTTCGCCTTTCTCGTGACCGGTCTCAGCGCCAATCAACAACCGTCATTGAGCAATGCGCCTGCGTTTGCGTCGTTGTGTCAGGCGGGCAGCGCCGGATGCACGGTCAATCCGCCCAATCAAATTGGCCCGGATGTGTTTGTGTTACGTTTGTCGGCCCAGGCGCAAAGCGGACAGCTCACGATTGCGGCGGGCAACGAGCGTCATACGCTGGCGGTGACAGTCGTTCCGTCTTCTGGTGCGAATGCGCCGATTGCTTTGGCGCAAGGGTTCAGCGGTACCGAAGACACGCCCATGGATTTGACGTTGGCCAGCAGCAATGCCGGAGCCGCGCCCAGCTATGTGATCGCCCAGCCGTTGCACGGTTCGGTGGTTTGTTTGCCTGCGGCGACTGCGCCGCCGTGCGCTTCGCCAAACGTGCGGTATCTACCTGCGGAAAATTACTACGGGACAGACAGCTTGACGTTTTCAGTGCGCAACGGATCCGGCGAAAGCGCCAAAGCCACCGTGTCGTTTGCGCTCAAACCGGTGAATGATCCGCCCATAGTGCAGGCTGAGCGTTCTTTGCGCGCCGAAGTCGGACAAGAAACGAAATTGATTTTGACCGTCATTGATCCGGACGACGGACAAACGCTGACCGATTCGTTTCTCAATATGCCGCCCGATGCCGTGCACGAGCGGCTGAAGAAAATCTCGCCGACCAATTGGCAGGCAAAACTTACCTGGACGCCGACGATTCTCAACGCCGGGAAACGGCAAATTCGCTATGACGTGCAAGACGGCGTTACGACAACCAGTCTGGATATTTCCCTCGAAGTCACCGGCCAATGGGCGCAGGTGTCTGGCATCGAAGGCGGCACCATCAGCGCCCTGTTGCTCAAGGGCAACACCGTGTTTGCCGGAACAGTCAACGGCGGGCTGTATCGTTCGTTTGATCTGGGCGTCAATTGGTTCCCGGCCAATGCCGGACTGGCGGGGCAAAACCTGCGCGCGTTGGTGGAACATCGCGGGCAACTTTATGCCGGAACGGATGATGGCATTTACCGTTCTAACAATGACGGCCAAACCTGGCAATCGGTCAGTGCCGGGCTGGATCAATCCGCCGGACGGTATGTGCCAGTGACGGCGCTGCTTTCGACCGGTGAAGCTCTTTTTACCAGCACCTTGGGCGGCGGCGTCTATCGTTTCAATGACGCCACGCTCCAATGGACGCCGGTGAATCAGGGCATCACGTTCTCTGGCATTCGCTGTTTGCTGCAGGTTGGCGGCACGCTGTATGCGGGTACAGGCGATGGTGACATTCCCGGCACAGGCGCGGGCATTTTCCGTTCAGTGGACAATGGCGCAAGCTGGCAGCAAATCGGCAACAGTCTGGGCACGCGTCAGATCATGGCGTTGTTGGCGGATGCCAGCGGGAAAGTGTATGCCGCCACCAACGAGGGCTGTTTTGTTTCCGCCGATGGTGGGGCGAATTGGAATGGATTCAATACCGGCTTGCCCACGGTCTTTGGCGGACGAACGGTCGAAATCGCTTCGTTGATGCTCGACAACGGAGTGTTGCTGGCGGGCACTTACGGCATTTCGGTGACGGCTGGGCAAGGCGTGTTTCGTTACAACACGGCGACCAGTCGTTGGGAATCGTTCGGCAATGGCATCACGAACAAGACTGTGTTGACGCTGGCGGGCAATGCCAGCGCGCTGTTTGCCGGTACGTATGGCGGCGGAGTATTTCGTTCGCTGACGCGCGGGCAAAGCTGGGAAGCGCGCAACCGTGGTTTGGCTGGCGCTTCGGTGAATTCGCTGGCGGTTAAACAAAGCGCCACTGGCGCGTTGTATTTTGCCGGCGCGTATAACGTAGGCGTTTTTCGTTCTGACAATCGCGGCCAGAGCTGGACGCGCACGCACAGCGAAACTTCGCCGCTGATTAACGTGCGGG
>JAEUQO010000372.1 GCA_016789605.1 Acidobacteriota bacterium | reverse complement strand
GCGAAATTCCAGGGCGAGGCCGGAATCGGATGCTGCAAGTAATTAAAGGTGACTTCTTCGTCGGCGGCGATGTCGCGCACGGCGACCAGCCAGCCGTCTGCGGTAAACGTGCCATTGGCGTCGCACGAATGATTGGTCGCGTGCAGCGGCATCACTGGCGCAGACCAATAATCAAACCGATAAAGTTTGTCGCCCTGCCGAAACGGGCGTTGCGTAAACAGCCCGAAGCCTTTGCCGCCGGTGGGCCGAATTTCAAAATCGTCTGTGTTGGCTAACTGCATGCGCGCTTACCGGGGAAAGAGTTCGGCCAGTTCCGCCGCCGAAGGCTGACGGCCATATTGGCAAAGTTCAAAGGCTTCGGCGTATTTGATGTTGCGTCCGGCGTCGCCATACCGTTGCACCAGCAATTCACGGTACCGGTTGGCCACATCGGCGTCGCGGTCAATCAACCAATCGCGAATGAAGTTTTTGCGGCCTTCGTCATCGTCGGGCACGCCGGGCAAATAGCGGCCTTGCCAGGAATCTTTGTCGGCGAATTGCGAGGGCATGGCTTCGATGCAGGCTTTCTTTTGCTCGATCACGTCGTCAATCGCCACGATGATCGCCGGATCAAACGGATACGGTTTTTTGAACGTGTCGGAGTAATAAAAGATCGCCGGATTGCGCGGACAGGGCGGCACATCGGTAACGAAAAAGGCTGCGGCGACAAGCACGGCGGCGTCTTCGACCAGCACGCCCGTGTAGCGGTGATCCGGGTGGTAATCGCAAGTGCGATGACAGAGCACGATGTCGGCCTGCCATTCGCGAATCAGCCGCGCGATGGTGCGGCGATTTTCCAGCGTGGGCAGCAATTCGCCGTCGTGGATGTCGAGCACCTGGGCTTCGATGCCGAGAATGTTGGCGGTGTGTTGGGCTTCGGCGGTGCGCCGCAAGGCAAGCGGCCCGCCGCCCATCGCAAAATGTCCGACGTCGCCGTTGGTCGTGGCGACAAATTTGACTTTGTGTCCGGCGGCGGTCCATTTCGCGGCGACGCCTGCGGCTTTCAATTCGCAATCATCCGGATGCGCGCCAAAAGCGATAATTCTCAATGACATGATTCCTCTCGATAGATTGAAAAGTGGAGCACGGCTTACCTGGGAAATAAACAAGTCGGCAATTTGTGTTGCGCGGGAACAGCTCGTTTTCATTTTCCAGTTGTGATTTGTCAGTTGTCAGTTGTCATTGCGGGGTAAGTCTCCGTGCGATCACAAATGACAACTGACAAATCACAAATCACAAACGACAAATGCCCTCCGGCGAATTTCGCCCGTCAACTGAAAGCCGCGTTTATTTCTTCAGCCAGGCGTCCGCAATGACGGCTTCGACGATGACGGGAACGCGCGGCAAAAACTCTTTGGCGGCGGCGATCATCTGGGCCGAAACAAGCTGTCGCACCTGTTCCGCCAACGGCTCCGCACATTCGACCACGATTTCGTCGTGAATGGCGTTGACGATCCGGGCATCCAGCGGCAACAAGGATTCGTCCAGCAAGGTCAGCGCGCGTTTGAAAATATCGGAATTCGTCCCTTGAATCGGCGCGTTTTTGCCGATGCGGCGCAAGGCGGCGGCCTGGCTGCGCTCATTGGGGTCGAGCTGGAAAATCCACAACCGGCCCGAAGCCGTGCGCGCGCGGCGTTCGCGTACGGCGCTTTCGCCTGCGTCGTGCAACCAGCGCGCAACACCGGCATAGGCGTTGAAATATTTTTCCATCAGCACTTCGGCTTCGGGCACGGTCGCGCCAATGCGGCTGGCCAGACCTTCCGCGCCCATGCCGTAAGCCAGACCGTAATTCAGCCCTTTTGCGCCTTCGCGCTGACGCGGCGTGACCTGTTCCGGTTCGATGCCCAACATCTGCGACGCGGTCGCGCGGTGCAAATCCACGCCGGCATCAAACGCCGCGAGCAAGGCGGCGTCTTGCGCAAAATCGGCAAGGATGCGCATTTCGATTTGCGAATAGTCGGCGACGATCAATTTGCGGCTCGCGGGCGCGCGAAAGCACGATCGGTATTCGGTCGTGTGCGGAATCTGTTGCAAGCTGGGCGAAGACGTCGTGATGCGTCCGGTCGGAGTGCCAATCTGACGAAAGTCTGCGTGAATGCGTCCGGTTGTCGGGTTGATGAATTCGAGAATGTTTGCGCCATACGCGGACAGGTTGCGGCTCAGGCTGCGATGTTTGAGCAATGTGTCGAGCACGGGATGTTCCGGCGCAAGTTTGTGCAACGTCCATTCGCGCGTGTCTTCGACGTGAATGCCCAGCCGCGCCAGTGCGTCTTTGACTTGCGCCGGGCTGTCGAGGTTGATGCGCTCTGCCGCACCGCCAAACAAACTCATCTGGGTTGCGCCCGCGCCCAAGGCCAGTTGCAACTCTTCGGCGAGCGCATCGCATTCCGTCTGCATTTGCGTCAGCAGTGCGTTCCAACGGGCGACATCCAGATGCACGCCTGCCAGTTCCAACCGCGCCAACGCCAACACACAGTCAAATTCCAGTTGCGCGACGACCAGCAAATCCATCTCGTCGAGTTTGGCGAGCAAATGTTCACGCAGCGGCAGCAAAATCTGGGCGTCGCTGGCCGCATAGGCAAGCTGGGTTTCGCTGAGTGCGCCCGCCCAGTTGCTCTTTTGCGCGGCTTTGTCGAGCGGCGTATCCAGGTAACGACGCGCCACGGCGTCTAATCCGTGGCGGGCGTTTTCGTCTCCGGCGCTGATCAGCAAGCTGGCCAGATAGGTATCGAAAATGCCGTTGACGCCGACGCCGCAATGGCGCAGCAAAAACTTGGCATCAAATTTGGCGTTGTGCGCGATTTTCAGCGGTTGCGGCGCGGCGAGGACGTCGAGGATGGGCGCAAGTTGCGCGGGCGTGAATTGAAAGCAATCAAAGATGTAACTGGTTTGTGGCGTCGCCAATTGCAACAGCCGCAAGCGCGCCGTGTGCGGGTCCAGCCCCGTGGTTTCTGTGTCCAGCCCGATCACCGGCTCGGCGCGCAAACGTTCGGCGATGGGTGTTAAATCATCCGCCGGAGTGATGAGCTGGTAATGAATGGACTTCATAAACGCACGCGGAAACGCATTCAGCGCCAGTGGTTGGGACCGCGCCGATAGGGACGGTTATCAGGATTGCGAAAGACAAAGACCAGCACCAAGCCCGCCACAAATCCGCCGATGTGCGCCATATACGCGACGCCGCCGCGTTGTCCGGCGGTCTGCAATTCGCCAAAGCCGTTGATGAATTGCAGCAAGCCCCACAACCCAATCACGATCAAAGCGGGCATTTCGACGACGCGGCCAAATTGAAATACGCGTACGCCCTGACGCGGAAACAACACCAGATACGCGCCCAAGACACCCGCAATCGCGCCCGAAGCGCCCAAACTGGGAATCAGCGAATTGGGCGCAACGGCGATATGCGCCACGCTGGCCAGCACACCGCACAGCAAATAGAAAATCAGATATTTCACGTGGCCCATGCGGTCTTCGACGTTGTCGCCAAAAATCCACAGATAAAGCATGTTTCCGCCGATGTGCGACAACCCGCCGTGCATGAACATGGCCGAAAGAATCGTCAGGTAGACCGGGTTGGGGCCGCGAAATAGCTGCAACTGGTTGCGCCCGATTTCGATCATGCCTGAAATGTCGCGTCCGCTGGTGATTTCTGCCGGAACAACGCTGTACCCATAGGTGAAGTTGGGATGCGTCATCTGGTACAGATACACCAGAATGTTCATCACGATCAGCGTCGTGTTGACCACGGGAAACGTGCTGCGGTTGGAATTGTCGTCGCCTATCGGAAAAAGCATAACGAAAATTGTAATCCGTCTTTTTTACTCAGGACAGACAAGCACGAGGCTCAATCATTGGTCACAAAGGCCATGCCCCAATGCACAACAATGGTTATAGCGTGCCCCACTTGAGCTTCGTTCTCAGGACTTCGAAGTAATTGCGATTGGCGGGCCGCACCAGATCAAAGGTTGTCTGGCTGCGCCGCACTGAAATATGGTCGTCGGGTTGCAAATTGACGACGACCTGGCCATCCACGGTCAGCATCAAATCTTCGCTGGCGCGTTTGAAAACCAGCGTGACTTCGCTGTCGCCGGGCAAAACCACGGGCCGGTTTGAAAGCGTGTGCGGACAAATCGGCGTCAGCACCAGCGCCGCCATGCTTTGGTGAACAATCGGGCCGCCCGCCGACAAGGAATATGCCGTCGAACCGGTCGGCGTCGCCACGATCATGCCGTCCGCGCGAAAGCGATTGACGAACAGGTCGTTGATATAACATTCCAATTCGATCATACGCGCCGGAGCGCCGATGCCCACGGCGGCTTCGTTCAAAGCTTGCTGCGTTTGCAGAACCTGGCCGTCGCGCCGCAATTCGATATCGAGCAACATGCGGCTTTCGACCAGCAATTCGCGGCGGCTGAATCCTTCCAGCGCGGAATACATTTCTGGCAAGGTGAATTCGGTCAGGTAGCCGAGAAAGCCAAAATTGACGCCCAGCACCGGTGTGGGTTGTCGTCTGACATAGCGCGCCGCGCCAAGCATCGTGCCATCGCCGCCCAGCACCAACAACAAATCAATCGCTTCGGCCAATTCGCCGTCGCGTTCCGCCAAGCCCTCGCAATCCACTTGTTGCGCCGTCGCGTTGGCAACGCGCAAAGCGATGCCCCGCTCTTTGCACCAGGCGCGCAAATCGCGCACAACATTCAGCGCTTCGGGCTTTTTCGGCCCGACGACGACTCCGATAGTTTTCAGTTCAAACGATGACATCGTTTCGCTTGGTTCGGCCAGCTTTTAGCTCAGGTCTCGCAAAGCCTGCGACAGATGTTGCAAGCCAACGGCCACGTCTTCGGGTTTGACGGCAAAGCCTAACCGAAAATGGCTTGGCGCTTCAAAGAACCGTCCCGGCACAATCGAAGTCTCAAGCGCGCGCAACCGATCATGCAACACCTCGCTGTCTGGTTGTGCCTTCCACCGGGGAAAGACAATCATCGAAGACGGCGGCACGACGCAATCCAGAACCTCGGTATGCGCGGCCAAAAACGCGTGCACCAATTTGATGTTGGCGTCCATCATTGCGCGCGTGCGCGCCGCCAGCAGCGGCAACTGGCGAAACGCCGCCACCGCCAACGTGTCGCTGGGCACGGAACCAACCGCGCCAAACAAATCATTCAACCGGCGCATGCGTTCGGCCAGTTCCGGCGCACACAAAATCCAGCCGCAACGCAATCCGCTCAAACCATAGCTTTTGGTCAGACTGCTGGTCGTGATGAATTGCGGGCCGAGCCTGGCCGCGACGGGTTCGGCGGCGTCAAACAAAATGTCGCGATAAACTTCATCCACCAGCACATACACGCCTTGGGCAGCAGCCCACGCGCCGATCTGTTGCAACGCCTGACGATCAACGGTCACGCCGCTGGGATTGTGCGGACTGGTCAACACGATCAAACGCGTGCGCGGGCTAAGCTGTCGTTGCAAATCCGCCAGCTCAACCTGGTATCCGTCTTCAAACCGGCGCGCAAAACGTTTGACGTCTGCGCCCAGATAACTGGCGGCGGCCAGCAACGGATCATAGGCGGGCTGTTCGATCAGCACTTCGTCGCCGCGTTCGAGCACCGTGGCCATCGCCAGAAAGTTCGCCATCGAAGTCCCTTGCGCCGTGACGACGTTGTCGGGCGAAACGTCATATTTGGCGGCGATGGCTTCTTTGAGCGGCGCGTAGCCTTCGTGATTGGGGCCGTTGAGCGCGACGTCTGCCAGGCTGATCGGCAAGTCAGACAGGTCACAACCGAGAATGCCGCTATTTGCCAAATTGTACCGGGCGGCGGCGTGATATTTCGCCCAGGTCATATACACACTATTTTTCATGATTTCTTTGCCATGAAACGCTGCCACAAAAAGAACACCGGCACGCCGAACGCAATGATCAGCGCGCCCATTCGCGCATTGTTCCAATCGGTGATGAAGGTATTGATGACGATGCCGAGTCCGATCAGGATGAATAAAATCGGAACCAGCGGATAGAGCGGCACCGGTTGCGGACGCGGTGCATCTGGCAAGGTGCGACGAAAAACCATCAGCGCCACACCCGCCAACGCGAAAAAGATCCAATCGGCAAACACGGCATAACGCACCAATTCGTCATAACGATTCGACACGGCAAACGCCGCCGCCAAACCGCCTTGCAACAAAATGGCCGCCGTCGGCACCTGAAAGCGCGGGCTGAGTTTGCCCAAAAAACGAAAGAACACGCCGTCAGCGCCCATCGCGTAATACACACGCGGCGCGGACAACAGCGCCAGATTCATAAACCCAAATGTCGAAATCACAATCAAGAAGCTGATGGCTTTTGCGCCAATATCGCCAAACAAACGCCGGGCGACATCTGCTGCGGGCGTTTCGGTTGCAGCCAACGCTTCCGCGCCGAGCACGTGAACGTAGGCGAAATTGGCACCGACATAAACGGCGATGACGGCCAACACGCCGATCATGATGGCGCGCGGCAAATTGCGCAGTGGGTCTTTGACTTCTTCGGCGACGAAATTCAGGTTTTGCCAACCGCCGTACGAAAACATCGTCGGCACCAAAGCGGCAAAAAATGCCGAGAGCAAGCCGAAGCCCGCCAAATCGGGCGGCGTCATCGGTTGAAAGGTGATGCCGGAAGATTTCGTCAAGATGAATGCGCCGATGATCAGCGCGGCAATCGCCAGCGTTTTGCCAAAAGTGATGACGTTAATGACCATTGCGCCGGGTTTGATGCCCAACGCGTGAAAGGCCGCCAGGCCCAGCAAAATGGCAATCGCCAGCGGCGTCACCCAGCTGTCAGGCAGATTGAGCAGCGGTTTCAGATATTTGGCAAAGGCCATTGCCACGCCCGCCGTCGCGCCCGATTGAATGATGAACAGCAACGCCCAGCCATGCAAAAAGGCAATCAACGGGTGAAACGCTTCGCGGAAGAAAGCGTATTGCCCGCCGACGCGCGGCATCACCGTGCTCAGTTCGGCAAAGACAAACGCTCCCAACAAAGCGATCAAACCGCCCGCCACCCAAACCGCCAAAATCAAAAACGGCGTTTTGACGGTTCCGGCCACGATATACGGATTGATAAAAATGCCTGACCCGATGATGCCGCTGATGACGATCATCGTCGCGTCAAACAAATTGAGTTTGCGGGCAAACTGCGAAGCGTGGGGCAAGGTCAAAACAGGCGCATCCTTTCTCTGTCTGATTGTGCGATTGATTTTGGTTGTACGTCGCAAAGCGCGGGGCGGCATTCTCCCCGTTCCCTGTGCGCTTGTCCATGTGAAATCCCCTGCGCATCCAGAAACGCACAGCGCGTGCGCAACGCAAAGTTGACAATCCCGCCACTGGCCAGTATTTTCTGGTTTGACCAAGCGACAGAAAGTTACCGAATAAATCATATGAACGTTTTCCGTTTCCCAATGCACCAACCAATCAATGCGCGCCACGCCGCGTGTTGTCTGTGTTGTTGTTGTTGTTCGCCAAGAGCTTAAGGGAACCGGTTTTATTCGCTCACGAGTGCTGCCGATTAAGCGCAGCGCAACCAGAAGCAAACGACAACGCCCCGGTTCCTCACCCAGGAGCCGGGGCGTTTTCTTTTCGCGCACAGCGCCAAACACCTTCAGGAGAACTATGGACGCCATTGCCAGTCAGGCAGAACACAGCCCGACCTCGCTCATTCCCGATTTCGTCGAAGACGAGATGACCTATTACGAACAGCAAATCAAAAAGTACCGCGCGGGTGAACTGGGCGAAACCAAGATGCAAAAGTTCCGCTTGCAATACGGAACCTATGCGCAACGGCAAGAAGGCGTGCAGATGCAGCGCATCAAAATTCCCGGCGGTTACCTGACGGCGGATCAATTGACGGCGTTGGCCGACGCCGCCGACCGCTATGCCAGCGGCTTCATCCATTTCACCACGCGCGAAGACGCACAGTTGTATTACCTCTTGCTGGAAAACGCGCCCGCGTTGTTGCGCGATCTGGCCGCCGCGGGCATCACCACACGCGAAGCCTGTGGCAACACCGTGCGCAACATCACCGCCTGTTACCGCGCAGGCATTTCGCACACGGAGGCGTTCAACGTTTATCCGTATGCGCAAGCGCTGTTTCAATACCTGCTGCGCAACAAGTACAACCAGAACATGGGGCGCAAAATGAAGTTCGCCTTTGAAGGCTGCGCCGAAGACCATTCCGCCCTGGCCTTTCATGATCTGGGCTTTCACGCCGTCACACGCATCGTCAACGGTGCGGAAGAACGCGGCTTTCGCGTTTATGTCGGCGGCGGCATGGGCAGCGGCCCGCACATTGCGCACATTTATTCGGACTTTCTACCGGTCGCGGAAATGTTCAATTTCACGGTGGCGGTCATACGGATTTTTGATCGTTACGGCGAACGCAAACAGCGCATGAAAGCCCGCATGAAATTCCTCGTGCAGACGATGGGCTGGGAAAAATTCCGCGCCGAAGTAGACGCTGAAAGAGCGTTGCTTGGTCCGTTGCCGCCTGTCACAGACTTTTTGGAAGAAGCGCAAACACCGGCGCTGCCGGCTGCCGCGCCAAGTCTGGCGACGTTACCTCCGCTGACCAGCGATGCGGACTACCAACAATGGGCCAAAGATTCCGTGATCCCGCACCGCATCGCAGGGCTGCGCGGCGTGCACGTACGCACCAAATTTGGCGACATCACGTCTGAGCGCGCGCGCGCCGTCGCCGACATTGCGCGCCGCTTTTCGGCCAACGAATTGCGCGTTTCGATTGAACAGAATCTGTTTTTGCCGTGGGTGCGCGTCGAAGATTTGCCCGCTGTGTATCAGGCGCTGCGCGAGGTTTCGTTGGGCGAAGCAGGCGCTGAAACCATCGCCGATGTGACGGCCTGCCCTGGCGCTGACACCTGTCGTCTGGGCATCGCTTCGGCCAAAGGATTGGGCACGGCGATTTCGGATTCATTCTTTACCGGCGAGCTGGCGTCGTATCGCGAAGCAAATCGCGATTTGCGCATCAAGATTTCCGGCTGCCCGAATGGTTGTGCGCAACACGCGGTCGCCCACATCGGGTTTCACGCCGCCGCCGTTTCGCAAGACGGGCGCAACGTTCCGGCGCATTTGCTCTTTTTGGGCGGCCAGGCAAATCACGGCCAGCCGCAAGCGGCCAAAGTCATGGGCCGTTTTCCGGCGCGCAATGCCATCAAAGTGGTCGAAACGTTGCTCGCCTTGCACGCAGCCGAAAAACAACCCGGCGAAGAGTTCAATGCCTTTCTGGCGCGCATCGGCGAACAACGCTTGAAAGCCGTGCTCGAACCGCTCAAGGCGATTCCGGCCTTTGACGTTGATCCGCAGTTCTATGACGACTACGGCCACGAGAACGAACGCTTCACGGTGCGTTCCGGCGTGCGTGGCGAATGCGCGGGCACAACCATTGCTGAAGTCGTGCCGGTCTTTACCACTGCGCACGACAAACTGGCGCAAGCCGCCGCCTATTTGCATCACGGCAACTTTGAGCAAGTCTTGCTCGAAGCTTACGAAGCGGCTGCGGCTGCCGCGCGCGTGCCGCTCTATCAGCGACTGGTTGACCCGTTCACGTCGCTCGAAGCCCTGTGGGAATTTGAAAACCTGTTTGTGCGTTCCGGTCAGACGGGCGGATCGTGGCAGGAGCTTTCGGCGAATTTCGAAGCCCTCAAAGCTGACGCCGCCGAAGAAGCCAATGCCCAGGCGGCGCTCGAATTGGCGCGCGAGTTTGTCTCTTACAGCGAAAGCTTCACGGCCTCGCTGTCGGCGTAAAGCAAGACCAAGGAGAACAAACAACCAAACGACAAAGGGCGCGAAGCTGTGACAGCTTCGCGCCCTTTGTCGTTTATCGGCTGACCGTGTCTGGTGTTAGTTCGGCACGTCCTTGAGAAACTGTTGATAAAGAGCTTCGGTTTGCTCTTTGGTCAGTTTGCCCGAATGAATCAGGATGCGAAACCGAAAGGTCGCTTTCTGTCCCGGTTCGAGCGTGTAATTCAAGGTCGTTTTGCCTTTGGTGAATTCCTTGGCGCCGAAGGGGTTCGCGGCAAACAAACCGTATCCGCGCGCGTGCCAATAGGTCGGATAAGTCGGGTTTTTCGGATGGTCGAAAATGCCCAGCACGACGTCTTCGCCTTTGGCCGTGCCCGACAGCGTCATCCATTTGGCGCGCGTGCCCCAGCCCTCTTTTTCGCCGATCTTGCCTTCGCTGCTCAGGTAGATACCGGCCACACCCGTGTTGTCCATCACCGGTACTTTGGTCGGGACGCCGTTCGCGTCGGTGAACACTTCCGGCTTGTTCGAAGGCTCTTCCAGCGTACGCGTCACGCGAATGGCGATTGCGCCTTCCTTGGAATCATTGAAGACGACTTTTTCTTTCTGCGCCGTCAACGTGATGACGCGGTCAATGATGCGTACGCCGTTGCCCGCGCGGAAAAAGATTTGATCATCTTCCTGCATGATCTTGGAGCCGTCCGGCATGATCCAATCCATCAAAGTGTTGAGCTGAGCCACGCCTTTACCGTTTTTGGCGATCTTGGCCGAACGGTGTTTGATCACGCCGAACTTTTCGATGACGCCCCGATCGCGCGTCACGCCTTCGGGCGGCGTATTCCAAAAATCAACGCCGTTGATGTTGCCGTAATTGAACCAGGAAGAAATGTGGTGCGGATGGTCCGTGCGTTCGCCCGCGACTTTTTCCAGCGGATAGCCGCGCGTGACGATGGTGCCTTTGGCGGTGCGCAGCGGATACAAAATCGGTTTCTTCTGGTCGTCCCAGAACACATACGACGTAAACGGCTGACCATCCACGGTCACATCGTATTGTTTCTTCTCTTTGTTTTCCGCGATCTTGACGGCTTGGGCGCTAACTACCGTGGCCGCCAGTGTCAGAAAGCCAATTGCCAGCAATGCTGCCAAACTTTGCTTCATGGTGTTTTCCATTGAGTGAGAAAAGACGGGCGGAACGCGCTTGTACGCCGTCCGCCCGTCGCGTCATTAAGCCGTCACGACTTTGCGCAGCTTGTCGTCAAAGGTGACTTTCTTGCCGGTTTGGATGGCCGCAATCGTCATGCACAACGCAACCGAGTGGTTATACGCCGCGTGAATGTCGGCGTTGGTCTTCTGGTTGCGGTCGCGGATGCATTTCATCCAGTTGCGCATGTGAGCAATCGTCTGATTATCAGCGCCCGTGTTGGCCGAAGCCACCACGCCGCCTTCGTCAGCCAACGTCAGCGGAGCCAGTTGATTCGGCTGCATGTTCATCGGCTTGGCGTGACGTTCGATCAAACCACCGTCTGGAGTGACCTTGTTCGTATCCAGATCGAGCGTGCCGCCGTTGGAATAATAGACTTCCTTGATCAGCCCTTCGGGGTTGGTCGAAACCGTCGCGTTCGTCTGGCGCGAGGCATAGAGCACCTGGAACGCTTTGTCGGTTTTCGGATTGTGATAATCGAACACCGCCGTCATGGTGTCCCAGTTCGTGCGTCCGTCTTTCCACAGATACAAACCGCCGTTGGCCACGACGCTGCGCGGATGCGGAATGCCCGTGAACCAATGCACGGTGTCAATCTGGTGCACCATCCATTGATCGGGGATGCCTGACGAGAACGGCCAGAACAAACGGAATTCCAGGTGATGGCGCGGGTTGAACGGCAATTTGGGATCGCGGTTGATCAGAAAACGTTTCCAATCGGTGTCTTCCTGCTTCATGAGCGGCACCACGCGCGGACGACGCCAGCGTCCCGGCTGATTCACGTTCCAGTTCATTTCGGCCATCACGATGTCGCCGAATTTGCCAGAATCCAGATATTCTTTGGCGCGCATATAGCTCGGCGTCGAGCGGCGTTGCGTGCCCACCTGAAACACCTGTTTGGATTTGCCGATCACATCCAGCGCTTCGTTGGCATCGCTCATGATGTTGGCAAAGGGTTTTTCGGCGTATACGTCTTTCCCTGCCTTGACGGCTTCGATGGCGTGAAAGGCGTGCTGGAAATCCGCCGTGGCGACAATGACGGCGTCAATGTCTTTCATCGCATACAACTCTTCGTTGTTGCGCGCCATCGCGATTTTGGCCGCTTTGGCTTTGTATTTGTCGCTGCTCTGAATTTTCGCCGTGTTGGTTTCGCGGTGATATTTCCAGATGTCGCTGACCGCCACCAACTCAAAATTGAGTTCGTCAGCCTGGCTGAAAAACGCCGGCACCAACGATCCCATCATGCGATCGCCGATACCGACCAGCGCCGTGCGCACACGTCCGTTGGCCCCCAGCACCCGCTCATAGCTATAAGCAGGCATGCTCGTCGCAGCCAACCCCGCTGCCGCCAGCGTAGAGGTTTTCATAAAATCTCTGCGTGATTTGTTGCTCATTGTGTCTCCTCAAGATTTCATCCACGAAGCCACACGAAGTTTCACCAAAGGATGCGGCATCCGTTCGCGCCTCTTCGTGTCGTTTCGCGGACAGTTTTACGGTTTCAGATAACGATCGAACCATTCCCAGATAGCGGGGTAGTTCTTTTCAATGCCTGGCCAGTACGTGTGTGGTCCGCCTGGCTGGACAACCAGTTGGACGGGTCGTTTCAATTCCTCATATTTGGCCTTGAGAATCTGTGATTGTTGCAACGGTACGGTTTTGTCGGCGTCGCCGTGTACCAGAAAGAGCGGCGGCGCATCCGGCGTTACGAAATAAAGCGGAGAGATTGATTTCAATTGCGCTTCCAGGTCAGTGATCTTGCCGAACATGTCTTGAAAAAGCGAGGGCCGGGCCTTTTCCAGCAACTTATAGCCGTTTTCGCTGCCCCAATTGACCATATCGGTTGGCGGGAACCACGCCATCGCAACTTGCACCCGGCTGCTGACGCGTTCGACCGGGTCTTTCGCATCCGCTTTGCCGTCATCACCGGTCAGCGCCGTCATCAAGGCCAGATGCCCGCCCGACGATCCTCCCACGATGCCCAACCGAGTCGGATCAACGTTGTATTCCTTGGCGTGCAATCTGACAAAGCGCACCGACCGGCGAATGTCGTTGATCATTTCCGGCACGGCGTAACGCGGTGTGCTGCCGTGGCGCACGAGAAAGAGCGTGTATCCGCCGTTGAGCAATCCTTGCGCCCAATGCTGCCCGCGCAACATGGTTTCTTCGGCGGGAATGTCTGATTTTTTCGATTTCCAGCTACCGCTGACAATCAATATGACGCCAAGGTTCTTCGGCTTGGTTTCAGGAATCATCACATCCAGCGTCAACGCCAGCCCGTCTTTGTGGCCATAAACCACGTCTTCGATGGCGCGGCATTTGACGGGTTCAAGTTTGAAATCGTCTGCTTTGATCGGCCATGCGAAGCTTAATGCCAGTAACAAAACAGCGGCTAAAAAATTGCGCTTAGTCATAAATCAGAAATTCGATACGTAGAAAAGTGGGACAAGCCGCAGCTTGCCCCACTCCTTAAGTCTAGAAAATCAGCTTCAACCCAAGCTGCACGTCACGCGCCAAATTGTCTTGCCCCGTCAATTGCCCGAAGGTCGAATTGCGTGGGTTCAGGTCGGGCGCGGAGAAGATAACCTTGTTGAAGGCATTCAGAAACTCGCCGCGCAATTGCAGCCTGATCTTTTCGGTGATGGAAAAGTTCTTGCTGACGGACAAGTCCCAGAGATTCAATGAGTCGCCACGAAATTGCGCGAAGCGGCTGGGCAGCGTGCGGATGTTGCGATCCAGTTGGATGCGAATGTCGTTGCGCTGCTTGACTGGATCTACCGCTCCATTAGTTTGTACGGCGGCGTCATTGAAATAAAAGCCGCTGATGTCGAAGACCGTGCGTGTGTCGCCGGCAAAGCGCGGGAAGTTGGCGCTCTTGATGTCGGTTTTGAGTTTCGACAAATCGCCGTTGTAATACACGTTGCCAAGCGTCAACGGACGGCCAGATTGCAATTGGCCAATGCCTTGCACCTGCCAGCCGCCCAGCACGGCATCCACCCCGCGATTCCAACCCGCGCCCCATTTCCGTCCGCGTCCGAAGGGGATTTCCCAGATACCGCTGAGCACCAAGCGATGCGGTGCGTCGGCGTCCGAATAGCGGCGCTCGAAGTTCGTATCCACTTCGTTCAGGAAAGTTCCGGCTTCCAGGAATTTCGACCAGGTGTAACTGACCAGCGCCGTGTAGCCTTTGCTGAAGCGTTTTTCGAGGCGCATTTGCGCGCCGTGATAATCACTGCTCGCATCATTGCGGATGCTGGTGACGTTCCCGAATTGAGGGAACGGACGCAGCAGTTGCGAACGCGAGACCGTCGCATTGTTCAGCCCTGTTCCTGGAATCAGGTTGCGGAATGGGTTGGTGACGGCTTGATTCAAAAAGCCTATCCGGTCGGTTTGCGCTTGATCGCGGAACGGACTGGTCGAAAGGAACTGCCGAGGCACAGTGTTGAAAATGTTCGTTCCCACCGCGCCGTCGTAGCCGTGGTTGCCGACGTATTGCAATTCAACCACCCAGTTGCCGGGCAATTCGCGCTGCACGCCGAACGACCAACGTTGCGCTTGCGTGTTGTTCAAGTCGCGCGGACGGAACGAGATATTTTGTCCCAACAACACCGACAGCCCCAGGCTCGCCCCCGCCGGCGTCAGCACGCCTGTCGGGAACGGGTTCGCCAACGTACCAACCGAAGTCAGCCCGTTGTCGGTGGTGCCGACCAGCGGCGTCGCCAGCGAAAACCCCGCCTGATTCACGCCGTCAATCACAAAGGGCACGGTGTAAATGCCCCAGCCGCCGCGAATCACCGTCTTGCCATTCAACTGATAAGCAAACCCGGCGCGCGGCTGGAAGTTGTTTTTGTCGGCGTCCCAAATGCCGCGCGTGTTGTTGTTGGCGAAGAGCAAACCACCCTTGACCTGAAAGGCGCTCGCCGCGAGTTCGGGAATCGGGCTGGCCGCGTAAGCCGTTTTGGCCGCGGCTTCAACCGGGCTGGCAACCAACGGATCAAAGCCCGCCAGTTGCCGGTTGTAACGCTCGGTCGGCGCGCCTTCGTATTCATAGCGCAAGCCCAGGTTGAGCGTCAGCTTGCTCGACACTTTCCAGTCGTCGTGAACAAACATGCCGTTGTAGAGTCCCTGACTTGACCGAGCGGCGTTGCGGTCAATCGTCCCGCCCGTCGGCAAGCCCAACAGGAACGAAGCCAGTTCCTGCCCAATCGGCGCGGCGGCGGAATTGTCGAGCGGCCCGCGCGTAAAGGTCGTACCGAAATCGTAACGGCCTGCCGCGTGTCCCGCGCCAAAGGCATTCTCGCGGTACGAACGGAAGTCGTAACCAAAACGCCAGGAGTGTTTGCCCGCGATCTTGGTCACTGTGGATTGCGCGGTGTAGATATTGAAGTTCGAGCCGCCGCCGACTGAATCGCCGAGCACTGAATACTGGCCGATCTCAAAACGCGGGAAATACAACTCCGGTCCGAACAGGGCCGCCGTCGCCGCCGGGAAGCCCAGGCTCGCCGGGTTAAAAATGCCCTGATTCTGACGGATGTTTGGTTCGTTAAACCGCGTGTAGCCGACACGCGAGTTGAGCACGACTGTCGGCCCAAAGTTGTAAACGTGATCAAACGTGCCGCCGTGGTTGATGCGGAACAGGAAATTCCCCGTCGGTTTCAGACCATTCACGACGCCCGTCCAGTTGCCGCGCGCTTCGCGGCGGTTGTTGTAACTGTAGCGCGCAAAGAACCGCTGTTTCTCGCTAATCGTCTGATCAAAGCGCCCCGAAATCGAGCGGAAGGCATCAGTGCGCGGATTGCCGCTGATGTAGTTATTCCGCCCCTGCGCATCGCCTGGCTGGTTGGGCAGCGGATAGAAGTTCAGGTAATTGCGGGCAATCGCGCTGATGCGATTGGCGGGAATGATGTTGCCGGGGAAAGGATCGCGGCGCACGCGCGCGCCATCTTGCCGCGCAGTGGCTGGATCATAGATCAACGCGCCCG
>JAEUQO010000366.1 GCA_016789605.1 Acidobacteriota bacterium | reverse complement strand
ATCTATGACGCAATCACAGAATAGTTCGCGTCCCAGATCAGATTTCATTTTGGCGTATGGGAATTGCCACAGAGGCGCAGAGCCACAGAGGCTTCTAAGCATTTCTCTGAGCCTCCGTGACTCTGTGGCCAATCCGTAAAGTGAATTGAAAACCGATCTAAATAACAAAGGCGAACACGCGCCATTTCGTGTTCGCCGTCATCTCAATCATCGTAACGATTCCCGCCCGCTTCACGGACGACAACACAGTTTCTGCAGCCAATAAATAAGCCGACAAAACAATCCGCCTTTGTGCCCCGGCACATCGGTATCTGGCGGACGCGGCGGCGTGCTGGCGTCCACCACACGCAAATCTGCGTCTTGCTTGATTAATGCGCCTTTGGCTTCTGTCACCAGCAAAGTGTAGTCATACGGTGTGCGGCTAACTTTGCGCGCAACCGGTGCGCCCGAAAAAATGGTTCCGCCCGGAGCCGTCTTGTAAGTCACGCCCGCAAACGGAGACGTGTTCGGACTGAAGCGAATTTCCAGGCGCGCTTCGTTGCAACGCCAGGCGAGCTGCTCATTGACGGTCAAATCCGCAGTCGCAGGTTCAAGCTTGAGACTGGGAGTGCCTGTGCGCGGGTCTCTAACGATGGTCACCAGAATGTTTCTTGGCTTGGGGGAAGGCGGGCTGGGCGGTTCTTGTCTGGGCGGATTGTGCGTTTCCATCCTGTGTTCCTCTTGGTTCTGACAGAAGTGCTTACCGGGGGCGACGCCGACAATACGGCGTCCCTGAATTCGTGACACGTGAGCGTTACTGTTCCAGACGACGATTGGAGCGGCGAATTTTCACGCGCGGGTCCAATGTATAAACGTGGTCGCCGGTCGTCAGCACCACTGCGTACTTGTACTCTCTGACCAAAAATTCAAACCCATTTTCCTGCTCAAACTGCTGCGGTTCATTTTCTGTGGCCAGCGCAGCATCTGAGCGCGGTTCGTTGGCAGCCAACGGAGCAGAACCAATCCCGCCATATCCGGTGTTGTCCACTTCGACTTCGCCGACATCCAACAATGCAGCCGCAGACCGTGCCGGTACGGTGACCGTCGGTTGCGGGAACGGAGTGTTTTTAGGTGCAAAGCGAATTTCCAGATAAACCTCTGTCGCTGGCGGCGCTTGCGCATACGATGGCACATTGGCTTCGGCGGGCGGCTGAACGCAATACTGCCAGTGAACCAGGTCTACCTCGATCGGATCACCGGTCATCTCATCCACCATAATGTTGGCAACAACCGGATCAGGATGTACGCCGATGACAATTTCTCCTGTCTCGTCAGGCTTGGGCGTCAGGAAGACGCTCACTTGTCGAATGGACATTCTTTTCTCCTTGGAAGTTTATTGATTCCGCAATTGACACTTGTTGATGATCGGTTGAAAACGTGCGTCCGCGCGCAACGGCGACAATTCCGGATCGCGTTGCAAACGCGCAATGCCGTATCCGTTGCAAGCGGCGTTTTCCAACCAGGTCAATGACTGATTCACCTCGCCCGCCAGCAAAAACACGACCGCAGCGCTATAGGCGACTTCGACATTCTGCGCGTTTGCTTGCAAGGCTGTGCGCAGCGTTTTTAGCGCTTCGTCGCGTTGTCCGCTTTTGGCCAGCCACTCCGCCAGACTGGACAAACCTTGCGCGTCTTCGATTTGTTTGGCGATCCGCTGCCGATACAGGTTGATTGCTTCCGCATAAGAATCGTTTGCGCGCCGCTGATACTCTTCGACCAGATTCGGCAAACTTTGCGCACGCGCCAGTTGCCGGTATGCGTCGGCGCGATTTCCCAACAACACCGCGTCTTGTTTGCCGGCCTGTTGCGCCAGCGCTATGCCACGCTGGTAATAACGCAACGCTTCATCGTATTGCCCGCGATAGAAATAAATCGTGCCCAACCCGGCAAAAGCTTCCGTGTTGTCTTGCGTGCTGTCTTTTTCCAACGAACGCAAATACGCTTGCAGCGCCTGTTCATCCTGGCCCGTTTGAAAATACGCCACCGCCAGATTGTTGTGTCCGGTAGGACTGTCGGGCAATAAGTTGGCTACCTGTTGCCATTTTTCGATGGCTTTGGCGTATCGCCCTTGCACCGCATAAAACGCGCCCCATTCGTTATACCCAACCCAGAAATTTGGCCATTGCTTGACCGCTTGCGCATAGGCTTGTTCGGCCTGTGGCAATTGCCCGGACAATTCATACGCCCAGGCCAAGCCGCGCAACGCTTCCCAGTTGTTCGGCGCTGAGGCGAGCGCAGTCTGAAAATCTTCTACGGCTTCCTTGTACTTGCCGAA
Organism: Acidobacteriota bacterium; assembly: GCA_016789605.1. GTDB lineage: Bacteria > Acidobacteriota > Blastocatellia > RBC074 > RBC074 > RBC074. The sequence continues at coordinate 48,839 of JAEUQO010000366.1, read as the reverse complement.
TTCGGTGTAAACCAGCCCGCGTGTCACGCGATAAAGTTCTGGTTGATCGGGCGCCAGGTTCATCGCCTGAGCGCAGGCCGCCAGGGCTTTTTCTGCCCATTCTGGCGTTTCGGTAAACAGGTATTTGCGCAAATACGCTTGCGCGAGCGCAGCCTCGAAACGGGCCGAATCGCCTTCGGATTGAATCAGCCGCGTCAGAATCTCGATTGGCTTTTCGACCGAATCGCGGTTCAGGTCTTTTTGCAATTCGCCGATGGCGATCAGGTATTGCTCTGAAGCGTCGGCGTGGCTCAGTTTCAAATGTTCGCTGAAACGCGCGGCGCGCGCCGATTTGGCCAGCTTCAAATCCTGCGTCAATTGTTCGGCAATGCGATATTGCAGCTCTGCCAAACTCTGGCGCGGTCCGATCAGTTCGCCTTGCGCAACTTCGTATAGAAACCGGTTGCGCACCCAAAATCTGACGCGAATCTGATCGCCTGCGGGTTGCACGTCACCGCCCACAATCAAACTGACGCCGAGTTTGCGTGGCAGACTTTGCAAATCCAGATTGAGAAAGTTGGCTTGCTGCAATTCACTGGGTTGCGCGGCGCGCACATCGGTTGCCAGCGATAGCAAATTGCGCCGCAATTCTTCGGCAAATCCGGCACCGGCTTGATCATCGGCAAAGCCTTTGAACGGCAAGACGACCAATTGTTTTTCGACCGGCAGCGCGCTTCTGGTCCACCACGAACGCAACCACGCTCCGGCCAGCAACGCACACACCACCAAGATCGCAGCGCCCGTCAGCAACGCAACCTGATGTTTTAACTGCTGCGGCCAAAACCGGCTGGGATTGAGCAGCCGTTCACAGGTTTGGCGTGCGTCTGCTGCCGAGCGCAGGCGTTGACGCGGGTCTTTTTCCAAACAACGGCGCAGCAATTCACGCAACGGCTTAGGCGTGCGCGGGGGCAAGGCCTGCCAATCGGGCTGGCCCGTGCGGATCGTATTCAGCGTGTCGTAAGTATCAATGCCTTTGAACGGACGCCGCCCGGTCAATGATTCGTACAGCACACAGCCCAACGCCCACAAATCCGTGCGTGCGTCGAGCCGTTCGCCCCGAGTTTGTTCAGGGCTCATATACGAAACCGTGCCGACGACTTCGCCTTTGCGCGTGTCACCGAAATCGCGCGTCAACTCATCTGTGTGATCTGCCGCTTGCGCCACAGTCAGTTCGATTGTCGAAACGTCCGCGCTGATGCGTTTGGCGATGCCAAAATCGAGCACTTTCAGTTGCCCGTCCGGCGTGATTTTGATGTTGGCGGGTTTCAGGTCGCGGTGAATGATGCCGTTCTGGTGCGCGCATTCGAGCGCGGCGGCAAGTTGCGTGGCCAGGGGTAGAACGTCTGACGGCGACAACGGGCCGGGCTTCAATTTCTCTTCGAGCGTAACGCCCGGCACGTATTCAAACACCAAAAACGGACGCCCTTCACTTTCGCCGTTGCGGTGAATGGCCGTGATATTTGGATGTTTGAGCGCGGCAATCAAACGCGCTTCGCGTTTGAACCGCGCTTGCCATTCGGGGTCGTCGGCATATGCAGCAGGCAAAAACTTGATGGCGACGTCTACATCCAATTCCAGATCGCGCGCCAGATAGACCTCGCCCATCCCACCTTTGCCGAGCAACGCCTGCACACGATAATTCTCAATCTGACGACCAATCATCGGTTGTTTGCTCGTCACGGATGGGCGGGCCGCAAACGCCATTTCCTTGGCGGCGTTTTCCAGCGCAGGGTTTTCTAAAAATGTGCTTTCGGGATCGTCGTGTTCCAGTAAGGCTTCGACTTTGCGGCGCAACGCGTCATCGCCCGCGCAAACTTCGTCGAGATAGCGTTGACGTTCAGCGGGCGCTAAGGCGCAGGCTGCGTGAAATATCTCATCCAGTGTGATCTGAGCTTCGGACTTCATGGCTGTTTTCTTTGCTCAATTCGTTTTTCAACCAGGCTTTGGCAAAGCGCCAATCGCGCAAGATGGTATCGGGCGAAACCCCGAGCACATCGGCGGTTTCTTCGACACTCAACCCGCCAAAAAAGCGCAATTCGACGACCTGACCTTTGCGTTCGTCTTCCTGGGTGAGCCGGGTGAGCGCCTCGTCCAGCGCAAGCCAATCGTGCGTGAGAGATTGCGGAATTTCGAGAATGTCGTCGAGCGAAACCTGACGCAATCCGCCGCCATTGCATACCGCTTGCCGCGCGCGCGCTTCGTCAATCAGAACGTTGCGCATGATCTTGGCTGAAACGGCAAAAAAATGCGTGCGATCTTTCCATTCCATGCCATCGGCATTTCCCAGTCGGAGGTAGGCTTCGTTGACTAATGCAGTGGTTTGTAAGGTGTGTCCCGGATTTTCGCGGTACATGTATTGATGCGCCAGACGGTGTAATTCGTCATACACCAGGCGATAAAGCTGATCGCGCGCATCTGCATCTCCTCGCCCCCAAGCGCGCAGCAATTGCGTTACGTCTTTGGTCGTTACGGCTTTCATAAGTCCTCGAATGGCTGATTCGCATCCCGCAAACAGCGGCGATTATAACGACTCAGCCAGAAAAGACGAAGAAAAATCTCCCTCTCCCCGGCCAAGCGCACGCACGCTCCCCCACAACCATAAGGCTGCCCTTGCAACTTCATTTCTGCCTGACTGACAAATTCTCATCAGCGCGCGACTTCAGCCCCTGCGCAGATGATGCTAGGATACGCATTGCACGTAAGCTTCCAGGTTCAACCCAAGCCTCAAACAACAGTTTTGGCGAAATATACTGCGGCGCTCCGCTTTATCTATTCAGGTGGAGCGAAAAATCATCATGCCTGACGCACAACCCATTGTTTCTGATCAGCAACCCAGTTCATTCAAACGCTGGTTTCTTGAAGGCCAGGTCAAAGAAGTCGCCGGCCCGCACGGACGCGAAGGCCAATACCACACGCATCCCTGGTGGAAAGTGATGTGCCTGACGGGCGTGGATTATTTTTCCACACTGGGCTATCAGCCGGGCATCGCCTTTCTGGCAGCAGGTGCGCTGTCGCCCCTGGCCACGTTGGTGTTGGTCTTGTTGACGCTGTTCGGCGCGCTGCCAATGTACAATCGCGTGGCTGAAGCCAGCCCGCACGGCGACGGCTCGATTTCGATGCTGGAAGATTTGCTGCCGCGCTGGCGCGGGAAACTGTTCGTGCTGGCGCTGCTTGGATTCGCCGCGACCAGTTTCATCATCACGGTGACGATGTCAGCGGCGGATGCGACGGCGCATATTGTCGAAAATCCGTATGCTCCGCACTTCCTTCATCACTCGGTTCTGGTCACGCTGGTTTTGGTCGCTGCGCTCGGCGCGGTTTTTCTGAAAGGGTTCAAGGAAGCCATTGGGCTGGCAGTGGTGTTGGTGGTGGTGTACATCGCGCTCAATTTGGTTGTCGTTGGCGTCGGCTTTTACGAACTCATGACCCATCCCGAAGCCTTTTCACGCTGGAAAGGCGAACTGTTCAGCCAACACGGTTCTCCCCTGGGGATGATCGCCGCGGCGCTGCTGCTGTTTCCGAAACTGGCGCTGGGGCTGTCAGGATTTGAAACCGGCGTGGTCGTCATGCCGCTGGTCAAGGGCGACGAAACGGACACATATAAAAATCCTGCCGGACGCATCCGCAATGCAAAAAAACTGTTGCTGGCCGCCGCTTTGATTATGAGCGTGATGCTGATTTCCAGCAGCTTCGTTACCACGACGCTGATTCCGACGGCGGAATTCCAGTTGGGCGGCAAAGCCTATGGCCGCGCACTCGCGTTTCTGGCGCACGAATATTTGGGCGACCGTTTCGGCACAATTTATGATTTGAGCACGGTTTCGATCCTCTGGTTTGCCGGTTCGTCGGCGATGGCGGGATTGCTGAACATCGTTCCGCGCTATTTGCCGCGTTACGGCATGGCTCCGGAATGGGCGCGGGCAACCCGGCCCTTGACGATGGTGCTGACGATTATCTGTTTTGCCGTGACGATTCTGTTTGATGCCGATCCCATACGGCAGGGCGGAGCGTATGCGACAGGAGTGCTGGCGCTGATCTTTTCGGCGGCGGTGGCGGTGGCCATTGCTGCGTGGAAACGGGGAGGCTGGCACAAATGGGCCTACTTGGTGATCGCGGTGGTGTTCGCCTATACCACCGCCATCAATCTGATCGAACAGCCCGAAGGCATCAAGATCGCCTCACTGTTCATCGTCTTCATTATCTGCGTGTCGTTTTTTTCGCGCGCGATGCGTTCGACCGAATTGCGCGTGGATGGCGTCGAACTGAACGACCTGGCGCGGCAGTTTATCGAAGAAGCCAAAGGCGGCACAATTCGCATCATCGCCAACCGGCAAGACAAAGGCGATGTGGACGAATATCGTTTGAAGGAAAAAGAAGAGCGCTGGAACAACCACATCCCATCCAATGATCCGGTGCTGTTTTTTGAAGTCCGCCCGAGCGACGCTTCGGATTTTTCCGGCGCGCTGAAAATTCGCGGCGTGCAAGTCGGCAATTACAAGATATTGCGCACCAAAAGCCCGGCCGTGCCCAATGCCATTGCGGCGTTTTTGCTGCATGTGCGCAACCAAACCGGACAGATTCCCCACGTGTACTTCGGTTGGACCGAAGGCAATCCGCTGGTTTACGTGCTGAAGTTCATCTTTTTTGGCGAGGGCGATACCGCCCCCGTCACGCATGAAATTTTGCGCCAGGCAGAACCTGACCGCGCCAGACGCCCGGCGGTTCATGTCGGCGGATAACATAAGTGGAGAACGACAAGGAGCAAGACACAAAGATGTCACAAGCAATTTCGACGCAAGCTGGCTTTGCAAATTCAATAAAAAACTGGTTTCTCGACGGACACGTCAAGGAAGTCGAAGGTCCGCACGAATCTGAAGGCCAGCATCACACACACAGTTGGTGGCAGGTCATGTGTTTGACCGGCGTGGATTATTTCTCGACGCTCGGCTATCAGCCCGGGTTGGCGTTTTTGAGCGCCGGCCTGATGTCTCCTGTGGCGACCTTTGTCCTGGTGCTGTTGACCCTGTTTGGCGCATTGCCGATTTATCGCAAAGTGGCCCAGGCCAGCCCACATGGTGAAGGCTCCATTTCCATGCTCGAAGATTTGCTGCCGCGCTGGCGCGGCAAATTGTTCGTGCTGGTGCTGCTGGGATTTGTGGCGACGGATTTCATCATCACCATCACGCTTTCGGCGGCAGACGCGACTGAACACGTCGTGCAAAATCCGTTCGTGCCGCACTTCTTTCACGAACATCGCGTGGCGATCACGCTGGTGCTCATTGCCGTTTTGGGCGGCATCTTCCTGAAAGGATTCAAGGAAGCGATTGGCTTGGCCGTCTTGCTGGTCGCCAGCTATTTGCTGCTCAATATCATTGTTGTGGTCGTCGGGATTTACCACGTTGTGATTCAGCCAGACCTGATCCCCACCTGGAAAAATTCGTTGCTGGCCATGCCCAGTGTCCACGGCAATCCGTTTTTGATCATTGGCTTGTCATTACTGCTTTTTCCCAAACTGGCGCTGGGTCTGTCCGGGTTTGAAACCGGCGTCGCAGTGATGCCGCTGGTCAAAGGCGATCCTTCAGACGATTTCAAAAATCCCGTGGGGCGCATTCGCAATACGCGCAAACTGTTATTGAGCGCGGCGTTGATCATGAGCGTCATGCTCATCGCCAGCAGCCTGGTCACCACGCTGCTGATTGCGCCAGAAAAATTTCAGCCTGCGACAGCCGAGCAACCCGCAGGCGAAGCGTATGGTCGCGCGCTGGCCTATTTGGCACATCACTATCTGGGCGAAGCGTTCGGCACCATTTATGACATCAGCACCATTGCGATTCTGTGGTTTGCTGGCGCATCGGCCATGGCCGGGTTGCTGAACATCGTGCCGCGCTATCTGCCGCGTTATGGCATGGCTCCGAATTGGACACGCGCGCGCCGTCCCCTGGTCATCGTTTACACGCTGGTCGCCTTTGTCGTCACCATCGTTTTCAATGCAAATGTCGAAGCGCAAGGCGGCGCTTACGCGACCGGTGTATTGGTGTTGATGACGTCTGCCGCCGTGGCGGTAACCTTGCTGATGTGGAGCAAAGGGGCTATTCGTTATGCCTTCCTGACAATCACCTTGGTTTTCGCCTACACGATGATTGACAACATCATCGTGCGCCCTGAAGGCATCAAGATCGCGTCGCTTTTCATTTTGGGCATCATCGGCGTGTCGTTTGTGTCGCGTGCGCTGCGTTCGACAGAGTTGCGTGTGGATGGCGTGGAGCTGAACGATCTCGCCCGTCAGTTTATCGAAGAAGCCAAAAACGGCACGATCCGCATCATCGCCAATCGGCCTGACCGTGGTGACGCAGACGAGTACCGGCTGAAAGAAAAACAGGAACGCTGGAACAATCACATTCCCCCTGACGAACCGGTGTTGTTTATAGAGGTGCGTCCGGGCGATGCTTCAGACTTTTCCGGCAACCTTAAAATTCGCGGCGTGCAAATCGGCAATTACAAAGTCTTGCGCACGCGCAGCGCGGCAATCCCCAATGCCATCGCCGCCTTTTTGCTGCACGTTCGCGACGAAACGGGACAGATTCCGCACGTGTATTTCGGTTGGACGGAAGGCAATCCGATTTGGTACGTGCTGAAATTCATCTTCTTTGGTGAAGGAGACACCGCGCCCGTGACGCACGAAATTCTGCGTCAGGCAGAACATGACCCGTCTCGCCGTCCCGCCGTTCACGTCGGCGGCTAAGGTTGCCAAAAGCTGCTCAAGCTGATAAACAAAGACAAGGTGATGTCTGAGACAAGACATCACCTTGTCGCATTTTTACTACCCAACTCAGAATCAAATACGATTTCTTTTGTCACTAACCGATAGTGTGTGGGCGGTAGCCTACCCAAGCATCAACCAGGAAACGGCATGCCACACGACCTTCCTCTACTGAATGATCTTATTATTTTGCTGTTGGCTTCCGTGCCGATTGCGTTTCTTTGTCACAAATTGCGCTTGCCGGTGATTGTCGGATTCATGCTGACCGGCATCTTGATCGGACCGTACGGCCTAAAATTGATCAACGACGTTCACGCTGTCGAAACGCTGGCGGAAATCGGCGTGATGTTGCTGCTGTTTACCATCGGGCTGGAATTCTCGCTGGGCCGGTTGCTGGAAATGAAACGGCTGGTGCTGTGGGGCGGCGGCTGGCAGGTTGTGTTAACGACGCTGTTAGGGCTGGGGATATTCTGGCTCGTGGGCTGGCCCTTCAAACAATCAGTGTTGTTCGGCTTTTTGCTGACGCTTTCCAGCACGGCCATTGTGCTAAAAACCTATAGCGACCGGTTGGAAGTTGACACGCCGCACGGACGCGCAGGCGTCGGCATCTTATTATTTCAAGACCTGTGTATCGTGCCGATGATGTTGCTGGTTCCGATTTTGAGCGGACGCGAAGGCGCGTCTCCGGCCAACATCGCGACCAAGTTGGGAACCGCGGTCGCCGCCGTCGCCATCATCATGTTCAGCGCGCGCAAACTGATCCCTTTTGTCCTTGGCCACATTGTCCGGTTGCGCAGCCAGGAAGTCTTCATCATCTTTGTGGTGTTGGTCAGTTTCGGCACGTCGTGGCTGACAGCGCATTTTGGATTGTCGCTGGCGCTGGGCGCATTTATCGCGGGCGTCGTGCTGTCAGAATCGGAATACAGCCATCAAATTGTGGCTGACATCATGCCGTTCCGAGACGTGTTCAACAGTCTCTTTTTCATCTCCATCGGCATGCTGCTTTCGACCGGCTTTTTCATCGCGCATTTGCCTATGGTGCTGGCCTGGTTTGCGGGGCTGGTATTGCTCAAAGCCACCATCATCATTGCCGTCGTTATGTCGCTGCGCTATCCCACCCGCGTGGCAACCATGACCGCCGTAGGGTTGGCCCAGATCGGCGAATTCTCTTTTATCCTGGCCAAAACAGCCACGTCGCAAAATCTGCTTTCGGATAACGATTACCAACTGTTTTTGGCATCGGCGATTCTTTCGATGGTCGCCACGCCATTCTTTATCAAAGCCGCCAGTCCAATTGGACAGGCGGTGCAATCTCTCATTTCGCGCAAGGTCGGCTTGCCGGAAATAGAAACAGAAGCAGAAGCCTCAGCCGAGCCAGCGCCAGATTGCCAGGTCATCATCATCGGTTATGGGTTGAATGGCCGTAATCTGGCCAAGGTGTTGCACCGCACTGGCATTCCCTATCAAGTGCTGGAAATGAATGCTCAAGCTATCAGCGAAGCCCGCGCGCAAGGCGTGCCTATTTTTTATGGTGACGCCGTGCGCCGCGAAGTGTTGCATCACATCGGCGTTGAACACGCAAAAATTCTGGTGATCGCCATTTCTGATCCTGCGGCAAGCCGTTACGCGGTATCGCAAGCGCGCGAAATGAACCCGGACCTGCACATCATTGTGCGCACACGATATATGTCGGAACTGCCCGAACTATACAAGCTTGGCGCGAATCAGGTCATCCCCGAAGAGTTTGAAACCAGCATCGAAATCTTTTCCCGCGTGCTGGCGCAATTTGGCATCGCGCGCAATATCATCCAGCGCGAAATTGAAGACATTCGCCGCGAAGGGTACCAAATGCTGCGCGGCGCTTCGTTGCCGCTGGCGGATTTGGGGCTGATTGCCGAAGCCTTTGACGGCGTGACCAGCGACATTTTTTTCGTTTCTGCCGATTCGCCCGCTGTCGGTCATACTCTGGGGGAATTGGATTTGCGGCGGCGCACAGGTGTCACCATTTCCAGCGCGGTCCGCGACGGAAACACGCTCATCAACTTGGGGCCGGAATTTGAAATTGCCGCCGAAGACATTTTGGTTTTGATGGGTGCGCCAGAACAGATCGAACGCGCGCTTGCGGCGTTCAAAAAAGGGCCGAAACAAAGCTTGGGGACGTTTCAACCGGTAACGGCGGAATCCTAATCGTCTTGCCCTTGCGCGGTTCGAGCGGGCGATCACAGTTCCACAATCCCGCGTTCCGATTTAGAATTCGCGCGCGAACGTCCAATTTCTTTCGCGGGCTAAAGGAGTGTTATGGCAAACAAACAGTTGATCGGTGTCGATGATTTTGTCGCTAAACTTCGGTCGTTTGAACAAAGTGTTATCACGCGTGACGCGGTGCTGGATTTTTGCGATAGCGTGCAAATCAGCGATGCGTCGCTGGCTCCTTACGTTCTGTTCGACGACAAGTTTTATACGCGCAATATGATCTATCGCGACGACCTGTTTGAAGTCATGACAATTTGCTGGCAACCGGGCCAAAAAACGGCGGTGCACACGCACAACGGTCAGCTTTGCTGGATGATTCCGCAACGCGGCAACCTGGGAGTCGTGGATTACAAATGGTTGGGCTGTGATCACCCCGAACATCAAAATGTCGTGGGCATTGATTGCCTAGCTGGATCGGAAAACACCAAATTGCAGGTGTTGCACGAAATCGAAGCCTGTGCGGGGGGCCCGGTGATGACAGCCGACAAGTTGCAAACGATTCATCGGCTGTACAACCTGAGCGAAACCACCGAACGCGCCGTTAGCGTGCACATCTATTCGCGCCCGATTGATTCCTGCGTCGCGTTTGATATGGAAGGCCGTCGCTGTTACCGCCGCCAACTGGCGTATTTCAGCAAATACGGAGAGCTGGTTCCCAAACCGGAGCCGACCGCTGCACCAAACGCAGTTCCCCTGGTGCAACTTACGCGCTAAGCCCGCTACCGCCCGGCTGGACAGAAACGCGGCTGAGCGGGTAAGATGTCCGCTTCGCAAATGAGCACGGAAGACGACAGTAGGGTCCAACAACGGCTTCAGCGTCATACGTACGTAGTCATCATTCTTGCGCTGATCGTCGGTGGGATTTGGGCCGGATGGCCGATGGCGCTGGGCATTTTGCTGGGCGGCATCCTGAGCCTGTTCAATAAACGCTGGCTGCAAGGCAGTTTGCGCGCCATGTTAAATCACGTCGTCGCGCAAGAAACCGGACGCGTCCCGCCTTTTACCGCTTCCAAATTCATTTTGCGATACTTCGTCATTGCGCTGGTCATCGGCATGGCGGTGTGGACGGGCAAGGTTCATCCGCTGGGACTGGGAATCGGTTTCGCAGCCTTTGTCGGTGGCGTAATGATCGAAGCCGGGTATCAGCTTTATTTAGGGTTCAAAACCAACGACGAAGCCGTCAGCGAAGAGGCTTCGGATTCTTCATCGAAAGAGTAATTGTCTTTATGTTTTTGCTGAACCTTTTACAAGAGCACGGGAAAGAAGCTGCGGAACACGGCGCGGCTGCCGCGCAACACGGCGAAGCTGCCGGACAAGCTGCCCACGGCGCTGAAGCCGCTGGTCATGCCGCTGCCGCACACGGAGCCGAAGCCGCCGGTCACGCGGCAGAACACGCCGAACACGTTCCCTTCATCGTCGAAAAGATCAACGATTTGCTGGGTCATACGGTGTTTGACCTGCAAGCGCAAATCATGCCGCCGATTTACAGCGCGCTGAAAATCTTTGGCCCGCATTGGCCCGGCGAAGGCATGACGTATGAAGCGTATCGCGCTGCGGGCAATCTGCCGATTCCGACGCACATCGTGGGATTTTTGATTGTGGTGTTTGTCGCGGTCGTCGTGCTGACCTTTTTGCGCGGCAAACTTTCCGCCGAGAATCCGACCACGCGTCAGCAATCGTTTGAAGTCGGCATCGAAGCAATTCGCGGCTTTTTGGTTGATCTGGTCGGCCCGAACGGCATGAAGCACTTCCCGGTCGTCGCGACCTTTGCCGTGCTGATCTTGTTGTCGAACTTGTCTGGCTTGTTGCCCGATTTTGTCGCGCCCACGGCCAATTTCAATGTGACATTGGCGCTCGCGCTGACTTCATTCCTCTATTACAACTACGTCGGCATTCGCGAAAACGGCATCCTGGGCCATTTCAAACATCTGTTGGGTCCGGTCGCCTGGTTGGCGCCGTTGATGTTCCCGATTGAAATCATCAGTAACCTGGCGCGCATCCTGTCGCTCAGCATTCGTTTGTTCGGCAACATTTACGGTGAAGAGCAAGTGAGCGGTTCGATTGCGAACATGGTTTCGTACGTCGTACCGGCATTGCTGATGCCGTTGGGATTGCTGACCTCGTTGTTGCAAACGTTCATTTTCATTGTGCTCTCGATGCTTTACATCGGCGAAGTTTCGCATCATTCCGATGAGCATCACGGCGAAGGCCACGGTCACGAACCGGCTGCCGCTGCCGCGCACTAAGGTTTTTGGCGGCTGATGGCCGCCAGTCACGCGTCTTTGTCAAAGCGGTTGGAACGCGGTTTCAAGTAACACCACGAAGCGCAAACGTTGTGTGGCGCTTGCACTCCCCCAGGAGCTGTAATGCAGACCCGGCGTCGCCTTGATCCCGAAACCACGCGCCAATCACTGACAGACGCATTCACGCCGTGCGCGTTTTGCTGACGAGCGGGTTTCATATCAGCAGTTTATTTTCCGCCCGCAGCCAAACGACACAGCGATTTTTCATCACACTCAAAGGAGAAAAACGAATGAAACGCAACGTGTTTCGTCTGTTTGTCAGCTTGCTGGTGGTGCTGTTCTCGGCGGTCGCCGCGTTTGCTCAAACGCCCGGCGCCGAAGCCAGCAACCATAACAAAGGTCTCGGTTACCTGGCCGCCGTCATCGGTTTCGCCATCGCGGCGGGTCTGTGCGGATTGGGTCAGGGCAAAGTCGCGGGCGCGGCTTGCGAAGGTTTGGCCCGCAATCCTGGCGCGTTCAAAGGTGTGCCCCTGCCGTTGATTCTCGGTCTGGTGTTCATCGAAACGCTGGTGATCTTCACCCTGGTGGTCGTGCTGCTCAAAGTTCCGAACCCCTAAGCTGTGACCGATACCAATCGGACTGAAAAAGCGCAAGGCGCATCCACGTGGATGCGCCTTGCGCTTTTTTTGTCGTATGATCGCGCCGGTTTGCGTCGCCAAGCTCGCGAACGCACGCCAACACCAGCACCAATGACACGCGTTATCCAAACACCAAGGGAGTTTTTTATGCGCAGCTTAACCGCCACCCTCTGTTTGCTCTTTCTGACGCCGTTTTTTTCGTCAGTGACACCGCAAACAAATCAGTCGAATCAAGACGAAGCCGCCATTCGCGCCTTGGTCGGCCAATACGTTGATGCGCGCGAACGAATTGACCCCAAAGCCGTCGAGCAGTTGTTTACCAGCGACGCCGACCAGCTTGTGTCTTCGGGTGAATGGCGCAAAGGCCGCGATGCGGTTGTGCGCGGCACGATGGCAAGTTCCAGCAGCACCGGCGGCAAGCGCACTATCACCGTCGAATCCGTACGAATGATCTCGGCGGATGTCGCTCTGGCTGATGGCCGCTATGAATTGACCGGGTTGGCGGGCGGCGCATCACGCAGCATGTGGACGACCCTGGTGTTGAAACGCACCAAAGCCGGTTGGCGCATTGCCGCCATTCGCAATATGTTGCCTGCACCGCCCGCGCCCGCGCGCTGATGCGATGCTAAGCTTGTTCATATGCCTGACGTAACCAGGCAATCAGTTCGCGATCAACTTCGCTGGCATTTGTCACGCGCACGCGATGGCTGACCATTGCGCTGAAACTTCCTGACGCTTCCAATCGCCCGACAGGCGCCACGCCTTTCAAATTGATTCCCACGTCAAAACGCGTGGCGGTCGAAGGCTGCAAACAGGCAAACTGTTTTTTGCGCCGCACGCTCACATAGGCTTTTTTCGGTGAGAACTCCACATCGGCCCCAAACTTCTGAATTTCAGCCACCAAGGCATCATAGATCGGCCGCAACACCGCTTTGGCTCCGGCATATTGCGCGGTCAACAAATCGTCGTCGGCAAAACTGCCAGCGGCGGATTGCAAGACTTCGTGCGCAATCAAATTGGCATACCCGTGGCTCAAACCGTGCTCGGTTTTCAGGAATTTGACGATCTCGCCGTGTTTGGCCAGTTTGCTGCCGCGAGCAATCTGTTGCCACGCCGCATAAGACTTGCCGGTTTTCTCTTCCAGATTGCGAATCATGCTTTGTGTCGCGTCTTCGACTTTGCTCATGGTGTTCCTCTCTTGTCAGATGAATTGGGCGCAAACGCCGTCAGTTGCGTTTGTCAGCTATTAGACGAACCAGCGTACCCAAAAACGACACGAGCACAAAAATAAATTTGCCACGCCAGTATCGAAGCTGGTTCTGGCTTCGATACTGGCGTGGCAAATGCAAAGAGAAAAGGCGTTATTCACACCGCAAGGCGATCATCGGATCAACGTTCGTCGCACGCCGCGCGGGCAAGTAACACGCCAGCAAAGTCACAGCTAAGAGCAACAGCGTCACCCCGCCAAACGTCAGCGGGTCAGTAGCGGAAACGCCATACAAAAATTGTCCGAGTGTGCGCGTCAGGGCTAATGCCACCGTCAAGCCAATGCCAGTGCCAAGCAGCGCCAGCCACAAGCCACGTCGCAAAACGAGACCAAGAATGTCTCTGCGTTGTGCGCCCAGCGCGATACGCACGCCAAATTCGTGTGTGCGTTGAGACACGGCATACGCCATCACCGCGTACGTTCCGACTGCCGCCATCGCCAACGCCTGCACGCCGAAAATCACCAGCATCCACATCATCAGCGATTTGGGCGAACGGCGATCTTCGATAATTTGCGTCATCGTTTTGACGTCTGCCAACGGCAGCAGCGGGTCAAGCGTGGCCAGTTCCTGCCGTATGCTTGGCACAACGCTGGTTTCTGCGCCGGGCGCACGTACGATCAAACTCAGATCCTGAGCGGGATGTTGTGCAAACGGCAGGTAAAACGTCGGCTCTTCCAGTTCGTTCAGGTCTTCGGACATTGCGCTGGCAACGACGCCGACGATTTCGCAGGATTTTTCGGATTCATTGCCCAGGCTGATACGCTGCCCAAGCGGCGAACTTCCCTTCAAATAACGCGCGACAAACGATTCGTTAACCAACACAACTGGCGCGGCCTGTGCGTCGTCACTGGCGCTGAAAACTCGCCCTTGTCGTAGCGGCGTACCAATCGCGGCAAAATAGTCTGGCGTGATAATGCGAAAGTTCGCTTGCGGCTCTTTGCTCTTTTCCAACACAGGCTGGCCCACAATGCGAAAACGGCTGCCGTTGTTGTATCCGTTGATGGGCAAAGTACTGGCCGCGCTGGCTTGAACCACGCCGGGCAACGAAGCGACGCGCTGCAACAGTTGATTGAAGAAATTTCGGCGCGCTTGCGGGTCAGCATATTTGGCCGTGGGCAATTCCAGACTCATGGTCACCACGGCGTTCGGGTTTACGCCCAAATCGGCGCGCAACAAGGCAATAAAACTGCGCACCAACAACCCCGCACCGATCAGCAAAATCAACGACAACGAAAGCTCCACAACCACCAGCGCATTACGCATTGTGCTGCGCCCGCCCGGCGCACCTTTGTTGCCGCCGTCTTTTAGCGCGTCGTTCAGGCTGGTTTTGCTCGCTTGCCAGGCAGGCGCCAAACCAAACAACACACCCGTCAAGACAGAAACCAACACCGCAAAGGCCAGCACGCTGTAATTCAAACCCAAGTGATTCCAACCGGGAATGTATTTCGACATTTCCGGTGGAATGCCGTCGGCCAGCGCATCAATGCCCCAAGCAGCCAGGACGCACCCGAGCACGCCGCCCATCAATCCCAACAAGACGCTTTCAGTGAGAAGCTGACGCAACAAACGCCAACGCGTTGCGCCCAGTGCCAGCCGCACGGCGATTTCGCGTTGTCGTGTCGTGGCACGCGCCAACAACAAATTGGCGACATTCGAACAAGCAATAAGCAAGACAAAAAACGCCGACGCCGCCAAAATCGGCACATACATTTTTGCGCCGCGCGTGTATTCCGCATTGAGCGTCACGGCGTAGCCCGTATGTCCGGCTTCACCTTGCGGAAACCGCTGCTGAATGCGCTGTGAGATCGCCTGCAATTCGGCATTGGCTTGCGCCGCGCTCACGCCCGGTTTCAGCAAGCCGAGCGCGCGCAAATAATGCTCGGTGTGTTCTTGCTGCATGGCGGATTCGATGACAAACGGCGTCCACATCACCGCCCCGCCTAACGGAAAATCAAAATCCTTTGGCATGACGCCGACGATTTCGTAGGGCTTTTCATCCAGCAGCACCTGTTTGCCCACCACCTGAGGATCGCCGCCAAAGCGTTGTTGCCAGAAACCATATTTCAACACGGCCACCTGAGCGCGCCCCGCTTCGTCTTCTCCGCGTCGAAACGTACGCCCCAAGAGTGGCTTCACGCCGAGCGCCTCAAAGAACTGGGCTGACACACCGTTGCTGGTGTAGCGCTCTGGCGGCCCATCGCCGTGCAAAACGAATTCGCGGCTGCGCAGCACAACAATGTCCGACAGCGTCTGCGCTTCGGCACGCCACGCCACGACGTTCCCCGGCGAAAGCGCCGCGCGCGTAACGCCGATGTCAGGGTTCTGCTCAAACAGCACCAACAACCGATCCTGGTTGGGAAACGAAAACGGACGCAACAAGGTCGCATCCGCGCTGCTAAACATCAGCGTTGCCCCGCCGATGCCCAACGCTGCCGCCAGGACGGCAATTACGGTTCCCGCCAGATTCTTTTTGAATGTGCGCAAGGCATAGCGCACGTCTTGCCAGAAACTTTGCATCACGTTGCCTCGTTGAAGCGGAACTCACTCTGCGCGCAGCGCACGCATCGGATCAACTTTGGTGGCACGCCGCGCGGGGAAATAACAGGCCAGAAGCGCCACCACCACCAGCAACAGCGCTACGCCCAAAAACGTCACCGGGTCGGTCGCGCTGACACCGAATAGCAGGCGATTGAGCAAACGGCTGAGCGCCGCCGCGCCAGCAATCCCCAGCCCGGCGCCGATTAATGCCAGCCTCATTCCCTGCCACACAGTCAATTTCAACACATCGCCCGTTTGCGCTCCCAGCGCCATGCGAATGCCGATTTCGTGTGTGCGTTGCGTCACGGAATATGACATCACCCCATACAATCCGACAGACGCCAGCAACAGCGCCAATCCGGCAAACAACCCGATCAACTGCAAATTGAAGCGCGCTTGCCACAGCGTGTTGGCGACCACCTGTTCCATTGTCTCTACGCTAGCGAGCGGAACATTGCGGTCAACCTGTTGCACTGCGTCTTTGACCGCCGTTGTCAGACTTTGCGGCGCGACGTTCGTGCGCAACACCAACGTCATAGAAGTGAATTGTCTGGCGCTGCCGCCATAAAAGACATCGCTCTGCTGAAAAGGCAGGTAAATTTCGTTGCGGGCAGCTTCTGTCCAGCTTTCCTGTTTTACATCCTGCACCACGCCAACCACGGTCAGCCATTTCGGCGCCTGCGTTTGGTCGCGCGGATCATCCAGCGTGATACGTTTGCCGACGGCATCGCCTGCGGGCCAGTAGGTTTTCGCCAGCGCTTCATTCACGATGACAGCGCCCGGCGCATCGGGGCCGTCGCGGTCGGTGAAATCGCGTCCCGCGCGCAAATTTATCCCCATGCTTTGAAAGTAAGCAGGACGCACCACGCGATAAATCCCTTCAATGCCTTGTCCGGGCGGAGGCAGCGGTTGCCCTTCGATTGTTACGGCTGTTCCCCAAACGTCACCCGCCAGTGGCAAATGATTGATCGCACTGGCGGATGCAACACCCGGCAACGCACGCAACCGGGCCATCAACTGCTGATAGTATGTTTCTCGCGCAGCTCCGACATATTGCGGCGCACCACTGAGCGACACGGTCGCCGTCAACACCTGACGTGGATGGAAGCCCGGCTCAACAGCTTGTAACTGCCAAAAGCTGTTGACCAGCAATCCAGCGCCGACCAGCAAAACCAGCGCCAGCGCGAGTTCCGTAACAACCAGACTTTCACGCAAACGGCGGCGTCCGCCTGTCGTACCACGTCCGCTGTCTTTCAGGGTTTGATTCAAATCGGGTTTCGATGCGACCAGCGCGGGAGCCAGCCCAGCCAGCAAACTCGTCAATACTGAAACCGTCAGGGTAAAGAGCAACGCTGCGCCATCCACGTTCACTTCGCTCAAGCGCGGAAAGCGCACGGTATAACTGGTGCTATTTCCTGCCAGCAACGTCGTCAGCCAATCAACGCCCCACACTGCCAGCACGGTTCCGATGAGCGCCCCGCACAACGAATACAGCAGGCTTTCGATCAACAGTTGCCGGAAAATCAGCCAACGGCTGGCTCCCAAAGCCAGACGCACAGCCGCTTCTTTTTGACGCGCGGTCGTGCGCGCCAGCATCAGGCACGTGACATTGGCACAGGCAATCAGCAAGACAAACCCGACCGCGACGGCCAATGCCAGCAGCGCCGGACGCACGTTGCCGACGACTTTTTCATTCAGCGGCTCGACGCGAATGTTCAGTCCTGTGTTTGCTTCGGGATACGCCAGCGTTAGTTGTTTGTTGATGGTTTCGATTTCGGTTTGCGCTTGTTCCTGCGTCACGCCCGGTTTGAGCCGTCCAAACACGCGCAGCGAATTGCCCTGACGGCTGGTGGCGCGTGCGCGCAAATCAAGCGGCGCCCACATTTCTGCCCGCGTTGACCAAAATGGCGGGAACTGAAATTGCGGTTGCATCACGCCCACGACGGTATAGCTTTCTCCGCTGAGTTGAAGCTGTCGTCCGACAATGGACGGATCGCCGCCAAACGAACGCTGCCAAAGTTTATGGCTCAACACCAGCACGTGATCTTTGCCCGGTTGGTAATCGTCGGCAGCGAGCGTGCGGCCCAAAAGCGGCGCTTCCCCCAGCAAGGGGAAAAGCCCATCTCCCATGCGCAACCCCGCAACGACTTCAGGGCGATCGTGATGCAATAACGTGCCGCCCCAGGCTTCTGCGGCAGCCATTGCGCTGAAGCTTTGGCTGTTGGCGCGCAGGTCAAGAAAGTTCGCAGGCGAAACGGGGCCGCGACCTTGTTGCAACAGCGTCATGATTTGCGCAGGTTCCTGATAAGACAGCGGACGCAACAATACGCCGTTGACGACGCTGAAAATCAGCGTGTTCGCGCCGATGCCCAGCGCCAAGGTGAGCACCACCAACAAGGTAAAGCCCGGCTGTTTGATAAACATTCGAGCGCCATACCGCACATCTTGCCAGAGTGTTTGCATATAGTTTCTCCTCTGCGGCACAACTCATTCGCTGCGCAAAGCGATCAATGGGTCTACTTTGGTCGCGCGACGTGCCGGGATCCAACAGGCAGCCAACGCCACCAGCAACAACGCTGATGCCAGGCCGACAAACGTTGCGGGGTCTGTCGCGCTGACTTCAAAAAGCAACGTCTTTAACAAGCGTGTCAACGCCCAGGCACCCGCCATTCCCAATACGGTACCGCTCAGCCCCAGCATCAGTCCCTGACGCAAAACCAGACGCAAGACACTGCTCCGGCTTGCGCCCAACGCCAGCCGCACACCGATTTCGCGCGTTCGTTGTGTCACGGTATACGCGAGCACGCCGTAAATGCCGATGGCCGCCAAAATCAACGCCAACACCGCAAACGCCCCCAACAAGAGAGAATAAAAGCGCGGCTGCGCGACAGATTCTGACAGCAATTGTTCCATCGTTCGGAAGCTCGTGACTTCCAACCCCGGATGCGCAACCGTGACGGCCTGCCGCACGCTTTGCACCAGCGTTTGCGGCGGAACCGTCGTGCGAATCATCAGGTTGCTCCAAAAAAACGGCGTTTGCGCAAACGGCGTATAGATTGCCGCCTCGCCCGGATCATCCAGGCCGGAATAGCGCACATCAGCCACGACACCGACGATTTCACGCCATTCATTCGATTCTTCTGAGTTGATGATTTGCAGCCGTTTGCCCAAGGGGCTTTCAGTGGGAAACAACGTACGCGCCAGCGTCTGATTCACGATGACGGTTTTGGCCGCATTGGCAGCATCGCGAGCTGTAAACTCGCGTCCCGCGCGCAAGGGTGTGCCCAAGGCGCGAAAGTAATCCGGGCTGACAGCAATGAAATACGCCGAACGCGGCGCGCCGTCTTTGGCCGGCAAACCTTCGACGCTAAAGCGTGTTGCGCGTTGCGCATTGACCGGCGGCAAGGCGCTGCCTCCACTGACGGCAATCACGCCTGGCAGGTTGGCAATGCGCGCCAACGCATCGTTCACCAACGACGTTCGTTGTGCGCCCTCTTTCATTTCGACCAGCGAAAGACTGGCGGTCAACAATTGTTCGGCTTTGAATCCGGGTTCGACATTCAGCAAACGGTGAAAGCTTTTCAGCAATAAGCCCGCGCCCACCAACACCACCAGCGAAAGCGCGATTTCGGCCACGACCAAAGCTCCGCGCAACCGATTTCCGCGACTGCCATCGGCTGCGCTATGACCGCCGCGCAGCATGTGGTTGGGGTTCCCACGCGCCACCTGCCACGCCGGAATCAATCCGCACAACAACGCCGTCAACAACACGGCTCCCAGCGCAAACAACAACACCGGAGCGCTCAAGCGTATTTCTGACAAGCGCGGAATGTCTTCGGGGTTGAATGCAACCAGCGCATCCAGGCCCCAAATGGCCAGCAGCAATCCCGCCGCGCCGCCGACCAACGCCAGCACCAGACTTTCTGTCAGCAACTGACGCAACAACCGCGCGCGTCCAGCGCCCAGCGCCACACGAATCGCCAGTTCGCGCTCGCGCACAGCCATACGCGCCAGCATCAGATTGGCGACGTTGGCACAGGCAATCAACAACACAAACCCGACGGTCGCCAACAGCACCCACAGCGCGCGGCTAACGTCGCCAACGATGCGTTCATACAGCGGGGCAAACGTAATTTTCACGCCGGAATTGGTATCGGGATATTGTTGCTGCAACCGTTGCGAGATGAGTTCGACCTCGGCTTGCATCTGCGCCAGGCTGACGCCCGGTTTTAGGTGGGCCACTGCGCGAAAGATACGAAACTGCCGGTTTTCCATTTGCGCGGGCGTTTCGGCCATCGCCGCGCCAAACGTATTCCAAAGTTTGAAGTCGCGGCTGGGATACTGAAATTCTGCCGGTGTGACGCCAACGATCGTGTGCGGTTCGCCATAAAGGCGGATCGTTTTGCCAATCACGTCGGTGGCGCCGCCAAATTGTGTTTGCCAGAAATCGTAGCTAATGACGGCCAGCGGCTGAGTGTCTTCGTCGGCGCGCCAGAACCGCCCCAGAACCGGTTGCGTCATTTGCGGCAACAATTCTGGCGTCACAATCGCGCCGCGCACCTGTGTGGTTTCTCCGCCCAGTGTGACGTTATACAAATTCGACGCCCACAACCCTGCCCAGTCAAAACTTTGGCTGGCCTGTTTCAAGTCGCGAAAATCTGGCGGAGAAACACTCGCCACGACGATGCGTTCGGCGTCGCGATACGGCAACGGTTTCAACAAGACGCCATACACGACGCTGAAAATTGCCGTATTAACACCGATTCCCAGCGCCAGCGTGAGCACAGCGATGAAGGTAAAGCCCGGCTGCTTCAACAGCACGCGCGTGGCATAACGCAAATCCTGCCAAAGTTGATTCATCAGAGCCTCCTGCTGGTGTCTGCCTCCTGCTGGTGTCTATAAGACATCCCGGCGCTTGCCTTGTGAGTAAGCAGGGTTCAGTCGTAAACCTGCGAAGATCGAAGCGAACGTCTCAATCCGCGTGCCAGCAAGGAGGCTCCGCTAACGCCGCGCGATTGAGATAGCCGATCAGGCTGTCAAGTCTCAATCCGCGTGCCAGCAAGGAGGCTCCGCTAACTGTTGAAATTGCTTTGCTCAGGCCTGGATGCGTGCGCTCCAGGTGTTCGGTTGCGGGATTACAGCTTCCCAAAAACGAACCGTAACAGCGGAATGGTCAGGGCTTGACCTTTCGTTTGAAAGAAAAGGATGGCGACAGCGGAAGCTCGCCATTTGGCATTCTGAAATTTACACCGCCAAAACGCATTTTGCCGGACAGCGTGTCACCTGTGAGTTTGCCTTCAAACAGCAATACTCCACGCGGACGCATACCGTTCATGTACCCATAAGTCAGCCCATCAGGCGTGATGCGCAAGTATTCGACTTTTCGTATTCGGTACGGCATGGGCAGCGGCGCATCTTCCACTTCGGCGACCACACGGCCAGCGAGAACTTGAATGCGCAGCGTCAACTTTCCGGTGCGCGGTTCGTCTGCATTCATCCACAAATCGCCAACCCATTCACCAAGAAACGCGCGCGCCTCTGCTGGCGTGGGAAAGGGGGTGGCCAGCAATCCTTCCACAGTTTCAGTCGGCGGCGGGCGACGTTCGACATCGGTTATTTGCGCCAGCAATGCCGCACTATTGGCAGGCGCGCCGTAACCGGTGACAAGCGTGTTGTAAGCGTCGCGCGCCCCTGCACCACGCCCTTCCATCAGCAAATCTTCAATCACATTTAGCAGCAGCTTTCGTGGCGGCAGCACGTTTACGCCAAGCGACGCGCTGACTTTGGCGTAATACGGCAAAATGCTGGTAGTCGGTGAAACGGGTGCGGCCATCATCGCATAGTCGCTGAACGCTTCGCGCAATCCAATGTACATCCCGATCAAGCCAATGGATTCGTGCGATTCTTTCGGCCAGAACTGTTCCCGATACAGTTGCCATGACGAGGGCACTGTCGCGGCCAAGGTTTTCCAGGCGTCCTCTGGCCAGCCAAAACGCGCTTCCAGCGAAACGTAGCGCAACGGTATCAACGGTGACCTGGCTCTCTCTGTCAATTTCCTGGCCAGCCAGTTTTCGCCCAGATGTATCGGCGCGTCAATACAAACCACAGCGCGATACGTCGAGCGGGTCGCGGCGACATACGTCGCCAAAATGCCGCCGGAAGAATGCCCGATGAAAATGCGCGGCGCGCCGCCACGAAATTGCCGTTCAACGCTCGGCAACAATTCCTGTTCGATGAAATCCAGAAAGCGGTCGCCGCCTTCGTTTAAGCTGCTGCCGCTCACCGACAACCCCGGCGGTGTCAAATCGCGCAAACGACCGCGCAGCGGATCAAGATTGGGAATGGCAACGATGATGGATTCTGGTATTTGTCCGTTGCGGCTAAGTTCATCACTCACGGCGGCAATAGGCGGTACGCTGGCTTCGCCATCGAGAATGATCGTCACCGGATAACGATGGCTGGGCGCGCTGTGTGCATACGACGACGGCAACACAATGTTGATCGGGCGCGTTTCTTTCAAAATCGCCGACGCGATGCGCAAGGCCTGCACACGGCTGCCACGCGAAGTCGTGACCACCCTGCCTTCATCCGCAAGCAATGATGGAGGTTGTTGTGCCGGTGTCGGTGCGGATTGCATCGCGCAGGCAAGCAGACACACCAATGCCTGCCAAACAAATTTTCGTAGGCTCATTACTCGCTCCTTGTGCAATTCCCGCGTCCTAGCGGTCGCGGTACTGATTCAGGCTGAGTTGTTTTTCCAGGTTTTCGCGACGACTGCGGCTTAGTTTCAGCTTTGTGCCGTCCTGTAAAAGAAGCACGGCTTCGCC
The DNA here is from genome assembly GCA_016789605.1 of Acidobacteriota bacterium. Taxonomy (GTDB): domain Bacteria; phylum Acidobacteriota; class Blastocatellia; order RBC074; family RBC074; genus RBC074. The sequence continues at coordinate 26,273 of JAEUQO010000366.1, read as the reverse complement.
ATTGAATAGCGGTTGCAGCTCTTTGACACGATCCAGATTGACGATGGCCGACCGATGTATGCGCGCAAATTGTTCCGGCGAAAGCGTCGCCGCCAGTTCGTTCATTGTCTGACGCAACAGATGCGCCTTGCCACCGGTGTGCAGCCTGACGTAATTGTCATAGGCTTCAATCCAATCAATCTCTGCTGTCTTTAGGAACAAGACCCGGCCACCTGTTTTGACCATCAGGCGCGTCAGGTAACGCGGCGTATCCGCTGGCAAATTGCGGGCGCCGAGCAGCGCCAGCATTTGCTTGCCAAAATCGCTCGCATCCTGTTGCGCGATCTGCTGTTTGGCTTGTTGCAACGCCTTGTGAAAACGCTCATCGCTAAACGGCTTTAGCAAATAATCAAGCGCGCTCACCTCAAATGCCTTCAGCGCGTATTGGTCATAGGCGGTGACAAAAATAATGACGGGCAACGGGCATCCGCCAAGGGCGTCGAGCACGGCAAAACCATCCATCTCAGGCATCTGCACATCCAGAAAAACCAGTTCCGGCGCAAGCGCACGAATCTGCGTGACAGCCTCTTTGCCATTGCCGCATTCCCTGACCAATTCGATGTCGGCGTCGGCTTTGAGCAAAGCGCGCAGGTTGCGCCGCGCAAGCGGTTCGTCATCCACAACTATCGCCTTGATCTTTTTGCTCATCACCATTGTTCGTCAGTGCCTGTCAATTTCAGCGGCAGGGAAATCAGCGCTTCTACCCCGCCCGTTTCGCGGCGGCGTACTTCCAGCCTGAAGTCTGCGCCGAAATGTTGCCGCAACCGCGCTGTCGTGTTGGCCAGCCCCACTCCCTGATGCGTGTCCAATTGCCAGCCTGTCGGCAAACCAACCCCGTCGTCACACACGCGCAATTCCAATCGTCCACCGGTGGTTTGCGCGGTCAATGAAAGCGAGCCTGACGCTGCGCGATTGGCCAGCCCGTGTCGTATCGCGTTTTCCACCAACGGCTGCAAAATCAAATTGGGAACCAACGCCTCCAGCGTAGGCGGCGCAGCCGTAAGGCTAAACCGCAACCGATCGGAAAATCGCATTTGTTGCAATTTCAAATACAGCTCCAACCATTGCAGTTCTTCACGCAAACGCACCTCCTGCTTCCCGGCATTGTCTAGTGTCTGGCGTAACAATTCGCTCAGCCCAACCAGCATCTGCACCGCCGCCGCGTTGTCATGATCGCGCACCAAACCGGTGATACCGTTCAGCGTGTTGAAAAGGAAATGCGGGTGTAATTGCATCTTCAGCATCTGCAACTGTGCCTGCGCCAGTTGCGCCTCTAGCTGCGAGGCACGCAATTCGCGCTCACGAAATTGCTGGTAATAATTCAAGGCGCTGCCGACTCCAAAAATGAAGGCATAAAACAGTGCGCAAAACGGTAAATCGCGCACACACCAATACAGCAGCAAACCGCGCCATTGCCCGGAGATCGAGGAGAGGTCAGCCCGTAACAACAGCCCGTCTAACGGCAAGGCCAGCACAGAATGAGTCACGCACATCAACATCGCGGCCAGCAAATGCACAGGTGCGGCGCGCATCAACCTGCCGCGTTCCAACGGCCAGTGGTTGCGCAACCACAACACTACCGGCGTAAACGCCGCCCAAAGCAGCCAACTGGCAAGTTGTAACAGAAAGATGCGCTGCGCAGGGCTTAACCCGCCCGACGGTGGAACGCTACGACTCAGCCGAGGCAACTCAATGAATGGCGTACCGGCAGAAAACACACCCAACGCCAACCAGAACAAAAGCAGCCCGCCCCAAATCATCCAGGGAGGGCGCGCTCTGTCGGTATTGCCAAGCCCATTCTGTTTCGCCTCGTTTGTCATCCGGTATCCAGAAACGTGTTGCCAGAGAATTCTTGTCGTACACAATAACTGCGACTCCAGGACAAGAAAATCTCTTTGCCGCCAAGCGCAGAAATTCGCGGGCCAGGCGCATTTGTGCCGGGGTAAGCTGCAAGTCTGCCACTGTTGGCAACGCCAGGTTTGTGTCGTGGCCAGTGGCCAAAGTACGGCAAGGATTTTGGAGGGAAACCTGTGGAAGCGCTTGGTCTTGGCGGGATCAAACAAGGTGATTGGCTGCGCTGGCCTCTTCAGCGAGCGCAGCCAACCGAGGACTCAGTCCTAGAAATAGAATTTCAAACCGAGCTGCCAGATGCGTGCTGACACGCCGTTTTGCTGCAAACGATACAAGTTGTTGTTAAAACGCGGTGCCAGATCGGTGACGGCACAAGCCGGACTGAGCGCGGCAGTGCGAATTGCGCCTCCGGCGGGAGTGATTTCCGTCGGCGCGCAAATGCCGGTTTGCCCATTGGTGCCCGGCAAATTGGCGATGGCCTGGGCCAGCGGAACGTTGTTCAGCCGGTTTGCCAAAATCGCATCCCACACGCCCGGCGCGGCCAAATTGGCATAAGCATTTTGCACATTGCTGATCGGTGCGCCCGTGGCGTTGTTGATCAAAATGTTCTGCGTGCCGCTGCTGAAGATATTGGTCGAAGCGCCGCCGCCCGTGAAGACGCGGTGGTTGAAGACGTTGAAAATTTCCGCGCGGAATTCGAAATGCGCGCGTCCTTCGCCAAAGGGGCGAATGCGTTTCAACAAGCTCATGTCGAAGGTATTAACCCAGGGCAACCGCAACTGGCTCAGGTTGCGCGGCGCATTGCCGTACTTGCCCGGATCAGGCCAGGCAAACGCTTTCGGATTGAGATATGACGTGGTGGCGGCGTTTTCTGGCGTCCAGTCAGGATTTTTGAGCGGCACGCCTGCGAGCAAATTGGGCCGCAGCGTTTCGCCACGCGAGCCAGTGAAAATGCTGTTGCCCGCGCCGAGCGTCACAAACGCCGGAGCGCCGGAACGCGCACGGCCAATCGCGCTTAATTGCCAACCACCCAACACATGATTGACCACGCCGTCGCGGTTGAGCAGCCATTTGCCTTTGCCAAAGGGAAGCTCAAACAATCCGGTGAAGTTAAACACGTGCGGCGTATCAAAACTCGACACCGCCCGTTCGTTGCGGCTGTTGAGCGGGTCTTGCGTGCGGTTCACGTCTACATCGTTGCCAGAGTTGTTGAAGGATTGGTTTTGCGTGTCGAAATTGATGCCGCCTGAACTGTCGTCCAGCGATTTGCTGTAGGTGTAGTTGAAGCGGAAATCAATGCCGTTGGAAAACCGGCGTTCGACTTCGACGATGCCCGCGTGATAGGTCGAAGCCGAGCCTGTGCGATAAAGCACGGCAATTTGTCCGTTGCCGCGTCCGTTGTAACCCGAATACGCCTGTTTGCCGGTAAACGAATCAATGCGGTTAATATCGGCCATCGGCGAAAACAACGACGTGCCACGGCTGCCCTGATAACCGACCGTCACCACCGTGTTGCGTAGCAATTCATATTGCAACTGCAGGCTGTAATTCTGCACGACCGGCGTTTGAAAATTGGGGTCGCCAATGAAGCCCAGGTTGTTGTAACGCACATCTGTGCGTTGGTTGGTCAGATTGGGGAACGTGCCCGGCACGGCGTCTCCCGGACGAATCACACCGCTGGCCGGTACACGGAACAATGACGGATCAGGTGTGATGACATAGTTGTTGTAACCGAATTGCATCGGGATGTTGCCGTCGCAACGCGCCAGCCCGCAACTCGGATTGTTAATCGGCGCGTTGAAATCGGTAGCGCCCGCCGCCACGCTCCACTGGCGATACGTGAACGAAGCAACCGAACCGACGTTCGGCACCGGCACGCGATCATTGCCCATCAAAATTGCGTGCGCCAATCCATATCCGCCGCGCACGACAAAACGACGATTTTTGTTCCAACCGTAATCGGGCGTCCAGGCAAAGCCGAAACGCGGTTCGAAATCTGTATTTTGCGGTTCAATCAGATAACGAGACCGGCCATCCACACCGGCGTATTCAAATACCGGCGCTAGCGCGTTGGCGTTGAGCACCGAACCAGCCGTGTTGAGCACCGCAAACGGGTTGGCTTCGAGCCGCGCGAGATTCATCTGGCCTTGCAGGTTGTATTTTTCCCAGCGCGGCGATTGGTACTGGTAACGCAACCCGATATTCAAGGTCAGGTTCTGGCGCACCTTCCAATCATCCTGTACATACAACCCATAATTGAACCAGCGATAGTAAAACGGGTTAGAGGCGTTTTCGGTCTGCATCTGCAAAAACTCTGGCACACCCAGCAGGAAGCTGGCGAATTGATCGCCGCCAATCGCTGCGCCCTGACAGCCGACGATGTTGCCAGGAAAAGGCGCGGCAGAGCAGTACTGATTGGAGGTCATCCCCGCGTTATAGGCAAAACGTCCGCCGGCCTGATTGCCGAGCCCGGCGCTGGCTTGATTGAGCATCAACAATGCGCCTTGGAAACCGGTTTTGATCGCATGGCTGCCGCGCGACCAGGTCAGGTCATCGCTGATCGTATAGGTGTGCTCGGTGATCTTGCCGATGTCTTGCGGCGAGTTGAAACCGAGAATGCCGTAGCCGCGCCCGACGGTTTGATTTGCGCCGGTGTAAGTGCCGGTCGCCGGATTGAATGTGCCGTTGAAGCCCGTCGGTGATGCGCCCGGAAAGAAACGCGCGCCACCATACCCCAACGTATTGACCAAGCCCTTGCCCAGTCCGCCGATATCCAGGTACTCCGACGTCAGATCACGGTTTTGCAGCACTGACGGATAGGTGCGCGAAAAATCGCCGAAGACATACCCAACGCGCAATTCATTGACCAATGTCGGTTTGAATGTCCCCGACCAGTTGATCAGGATTTGCCGCGCATTGTTGTTTTCGCTGTTCAAACCGCTCGACAACGGATCGCGGAAAAATCGGTCGCCGAAAAACGGCTGTTCGGTGTAACGACCATAGACGAGATGGTTTTCGCCCAGGCGCTGATCCAGGCGCAAGGTGTATCGGTCATCTTTGTTGTTCGTCGAGCGGAAGTAGACATAGTTTGCGCCGTTGTTTGGATTGTTCGCTTCCTGGATAAACGGCATGTTCGGACGCGGAAACAGTTCGCGCGCGATGCGCTGGGCGATGGGATTGACGTAACTGACGCCGCCCACCGACAGTTTTGTGCCGTTGTTGTCAAACAGCGGAAAGTTATTGAACTGATAGCGCGGATTGGCTGCGCTGGGTGTGCCGGTGAATCCCTGACGCGGACGGTAAGCTAACGTGCCGTCAGCCAAACGCAAAAACTGGTTGTATAGCGGCGCATACGGAATGGTCGTGCCGTTGGGCAAATACACGCGCGATTGCGAAAAGTCGCCCTGCAATTCCAGATCGGTCGGCACGCGTTCAAAGGTCGGGCCGCCCGGATTGGAAAGCACCTGCCGCGTCGGTTCATACGAGAAGAAAAAGAACGTTTTGTTGCGCCCGTCATAACCTGCCGGGCCGAAATATTTCTTGGGCAGCCAGACCGGACCGCCAATCGTCGCGCCGATTTGCTGACGGCGCAGCGGCGGACGCGGATCGAAATTTGTGGCCGCGACGCGCGTCGAATTGAACGGGCTGGCCGACAAGGCTTTTTGGCGATGGAACCAATAAAGCGTGCCGTGAAATTCGTTGGTGCCGCTCTTGGTTGTCTGTTGAATGATTGCGCCGCCAGCTTGCGAATATTGCGCGGAGTAATTTGATTGCTGAACGGAAAATTCCTGGATCGTATCCGGCGTGAACGAAACGCTGGTGCGTGCCAGCGCAATGCTGGTGACGTTTGCGCCGTCAGCGTAAAACTGCGTCGAACCGGCGCGTCCGCCGTTGATGCTCAATTCGCGTCCGGGCGTCACATCGTTAACGCCAAATCCGGCAAGTTCCGAACCGGCGGAACCAGCCGTTGCCGGAAGCGTCAACGCCAGTTCCAGCGTGTTACGACCGTTGAGCGGAATTTCGACGATGGTGCGCTGATCCACCGTGCGCGTCACGCTGCTGGTATCGGTTTGCAGCAAAGGCGCTTCGCTGGTCACGGTGACCGTATCCGAAACGTCGCCCGGTTCCAGCGTGATGTCCAGACTGGTTTCCTTGGCGGTGTCTACTTTGACGTTGCCAAGTGAAGCGGCTTTGAAGCCACGCGCTTCGACGCGAATGCTGTAATTGACCGGGCGCAAACTGGGCGCGTTGTATTGTCCTTCGCCGTCGGTCGTCACGGTGGTGGTGGCGTTGGTGCCCAGATCGGTAATTCTGACTGTCGCTCCTGGTACAGCGCCGCCGGATGCGTCGCGCACCTGTCCGCGTAACGAACCGAAGTTTGATTGCGCCAGAATGCTGAGACTGAGCACTGCTAACAAGCAGAAAGAGAAACTGAGACTGCGACTCTGTAACATACGAAATGGCTCCTGATGATGTCTTGACTGATGGAATCCGCGTAAGGGTTCCTGCTGCATAAAATTCGGCAAAATTCGGCGCGCTGCTCGTCTGGCAGGCCATTGGTTTGTCTCGTGATTCCCAGCAACAGCTACGGTTCGGATTGTCGCAACAATAAAAAGGCGAGGATTGCATCGTCTACTAACCAGAGATAGCGATGCGTACTAACTTTGGTTAGGTGTGGCCGTGGCTGGGGCCGAATGCGCCACCTGGCGAATGGCGGCAAGCAGTTCTTCGCCAAAAGCTTCTTTGAACAGAAACGCGCTGGCGCCAACCTCCAGCGCCTGCGCTTCGGTTTGTTCGCCCTGCGCGCTGCTCATCAGGATGAACCGGCCTTGTTCAGTTTGTTGCCGAATGGCCTGAATGACTTCCAGACCGTTCAATCCCGGCAACCGCACATCGAGCACAGTCACATCCGGGTTTAGCGCCTCGATCAGGGCGACGGCTTCTTGTCCGTCACTGGCGCTGCCCACGACGGCCATGTCTGTTTGCGTGGCGATCATCTGTGCCAGCCCTTCGCGCACCGCCGGATGATCATCCACAATCAAAACACGCAATGGATTGGTGACAAACATACGATTGCGAACTGTTGTAATCGGAGGTAATCGGAAAGCATCCTGAAAAAACGAACCGGCAGGATAAAGGCAGGTCGGCAGGCGGGCTACTAACCAAAGTCAGCGCCAGATACTAACTTTAGTCAGGTGTATGAGTTATTCGTCCAGATGCACGATGCCGCGACGCAGCGCCGTGGTCACCGCTTGGGTGCGGTCGGTGACGCCCAGCTTGGCGAGGATTTTGTTGACGTAAAATTTGACTGAGCCTTCTGTCACGCCGAGCGCATCGCCGATCTGTTTGTTGCTGTGGCCTTCGACCATCAACCGCAAAACATCCAGTTCGCGCGGCGTCAATCCATGCGAAGACAAATTACGTTCAACTTCTGACACAACGCCGGGCGGCAGGTATTGGCCGCCTGCGTGAACGGTGCGAATCGCCTTGAAAAGCTCTTCGCCAAACATTTCTTTGAGAATGTAGGAACTCGCGCCCGCTTGCAGCGCCTGATAGACGTCCTGATCACCGTGAAAGGAGGTCACAACGATAAACCGCCCGTGCGGAAATTCGCGGCGCAGCGTTTTGATGACTTCCGCGCCATTCATGCCCGGCAAGCGCAAATCCACCAGCGCCACATCCGGCTGATGCGCGCGATACAGTTGTAACGCTTCAGCCGCGTCAGCCGCTGCGCCAATCAAACGCATGTCGGATTGCGTGCTGAGCATCGCGGCCAGGCCTTCGCGCACGACCGGATGGTCATCCACGATCAGGATGCGAATTGGGAGGTCAGATTCCGTCATGACGTGAATGAAGTATTGAGGCGCACTTTGATTTCCGTGCCAATGCCCGGCGCGCTCGACAATGACAATTCGCCGCCGATTTGCGCGGCGCGTTCGCGAATGCCCAACAAACCGTAATGCCCGCCGAACCCTTGGGCTTTTTGTGCAGTATCAAATCCGCACCCGTTGTCGCGCACGCGCAATTCGACCTGTCGCGTTTCAAAACTGAGCTGGATTTCGATCACCGTTGCCTGTGCGTGACGCAACGCATTGTTGACCGATTCCTGGCCGATGCGTAACAGGTTGTTTTCCTGTTCGCTGGCCAACCGGCGCGGCGCGCCTTTGACCTGATATTTCAGCCGCGGAGCATTTTCAGCCGCGACCTGCGCGATAAAATTTTCGAGCGCCGTCGCCAGATCATCGTGTTCCAGCGCCTGATGACGCAAATCGAGCACCAGGCGACGCGCATCCGCCAACCCCGTACGCGCCAGTTCAACGGCGCGTTCCAGATGTTGCCCGGCTTTTTCGCCCGAAGTCGGCAACAACGTTTTTACCACGTGCAATTGCGCCAGCAAGCCCGCGACTTCTTGCGCCAGCGTATCGTGAATGTCGCGTGCAATGCGGTTGCGTTCGCCCATGACCAATGTGTGACGCACCTGCATCTGTTGCAAGCGGCGATAATGAATCAGCCACGCCAGCCCCGCGACAGCCAAAACACCGCAGGCGTAAAACCACCACGTTTGATAAAAATGCGGTTGCAGTCGCAACTGTAACGTCGCCCCGGTTTCATTCCAGACGCCGTCGTTATTTCTGGCCTGTACGCGAAACGTGTATTGGCCCGGCGGCAGGTTGGTATAAAACGCCGTGCGGCGCGCGCCGGCTTCGACCCAATCCTGCGGAAACCCTTCCAGGTGATAGCGAAAGCTGACGCTTTCCGGCGCGACAAAACTCAAGCCCGCATATTGAATTTCCACTTCGCCTCGTCCGGGCGCAGCAACGATTTCAGCCTCAAGGGCAAAAGGCTTTTTGTCCACGGCGACCTGTTCAATCACCACAGGCGGCGCAATGGCATTGAAGCGCAACTTTTCCGGTTCGATCACCAACACGCCGCTCAATGTCGGAAACCACAATTTGCCATCACTCGTTTGACAGGCAGATGGATGCGTACCGAAATGCACGGAGCTTTGCATACCGGCGGCGTGCCCGTAGGAAACCGAACTGAGCCGCGTCCGCTTCCCTTCGGCCAGTTGGTTGAGTTCCTGCCGGTTGACGCGAAACAGGCCGCGACTGCTGCCGCACCACAGGTTGCCTTGTCCGTCTTCCAGCATCTGGTAAATCGTGTCGGTGGGCAAACCGTCTTTCACGGTGAAGGTCGTCAGCACATCGTCTTTCAAGCGGCACAAGCCGCCGCCGCGCGTACCGATCCACAGCGCGCCATCGGCGTCTTCGTATAACCCGCTGATGAATGGATAGGGCAACCCGTCACGTTCCGTGAACGAACGCAGCACACCAGCGCGATAACGCAACAATCCGTAATCAGTGCCAACCCATAATCCGCCCGCGCGGCTGTTGAGAATAATGCGCACGCTGGGAATGCGCTGATTGACCAGACTGGCGATTTCGAGCAGCTTGCCATCCTGCCAGCGAAACAACCCATCTTGCCGCCCCACCCACAAATGCCCCTCGGCGTCTTCGCTCAGGGCGAAAATCGGCGACAGCGGAACATCATCCGGCGTGTGGTCAACAAACCGCCCTTGGCGATAACTGACCAACCGATTGGCGGCGACGCCCAGCCACAGCCCGCCTTGACGGCTCGGCCAAATGACGCGCACGCCGCCTTTGAGTAACGGGTGCCCCTGGCCTACGGCTTGTAAGTTCCCGTTTTGCCAGCGCGTGAGACGATCACTAAACCACGAAGCAATCCACGTGTTGCGTTGTTGATCTTCGACGATGGAATAGACAAAATCCCCCGCCAATCCGTCGCGTGTGGTCAACGTGCGCACGCCCGATTCGCGCACACAGGCGATGCCGCCGCCGTCCAACCCAACCCACAAATTGGCTTCGCGGTCGGAATACAACGCGATCACGAAATTGCTCGGCAATCCGCTTTCCCGTGAAGTGCGAAAAAAGCGCCCGTCTTTGAACTGATACAATCCGCCGTGTGTGCCGACCCAAAGCCGCCCCAGCGCATCCTGCGTCAAGGCGTAAACGATGTTGTCAGGTTGGCCGGGTTTGATCTGATACGTCGCGGCCTTGCCGTCTCGCAAACAAATCAGCCCTTCGCCAACGGTGCCGAACCAGAAATCGCCCGCCTGATCTTCGAGCACGCTCAGCAGATTGGTCGTGCGCAACCCTTCCGCCGCGCCGAAACGGCGTACTTGTCCGCCACGAATCCGGACAGCCCCTTCGTTGGAAGCAATCCACAAATCGCCGGCGCGACTGACATAAACCTGGCGGATGCTGCGATGCGCGGGCACGGAAAAAATCGGCGCGCGTTGAATCGTGCCATCCCGTAAGACTTGCACCTGATTGCGCGTCGCAATCATGACCTCGCCGTTGGCGGTTCCGGCGATGGAACTCACCATATCCACGGCCAGCCCCTGCGCTGTCGTAAAACTGGTAAACCGCCCGTCACGGTAACGCACCAAACCACCATCCGACCCAATCCAAAGTGTGCCGTCGGCAGCTTCATACAGCGCGGTAAAAATGTTGCTGCGCAATTCCGGCGTATTGGCCCGGTTGAAGATCACAAACCGCACGCCATCAAATCGCGCCAAACCATCAAATGTCGCCAGCCACACATACCCCAAACGTGTCTGGCAAATCGCCCGCACCTGATCTTGCGGCAGACCATCTTCGACCCGCCAACTGCGAATGCTCAGTTGCGCACCAGAGGGTTCCGGTGCTGCGGCCAATCCTGTCATCGCAAACAGAATCAGCAGCAAAATGGTTGTTCTGTTCACACTTTTGGGAATCATTGCGCGCATTCTACCACTCGCCAAACCAGACGCAGACACCACCCACTGCCCTCCTACGCCACCCACCCACCGACAGCGCCCCACTCACCGCCCGAATTCGACCGCTTATCGGAACAATCAACCGCTCATTTTATTTCGCATGCGCTGTCAGAGGCTTTCTCGTAGGCTTTACCCTTCATGAAAGTATCTGAAATCTATCTGTACTGAATACAAACCCAGCGCGGCAAAACAACCCCGTGTGTGGAGGAGGAACGAATGAAGATCAGTCAACGCCTTATTGCCCTGGCGTTTTGCATAGTGTGCGGATTGTCTCTCAATGGTTTTGCGCAAGGCACTGGCACGTTGCGCGGCAAAGTGACGCTGGCCAGCAATGGCGACCCGGTGCACAACGTCAAAGTCACCATTATCCAGCTCAGACGTTCGACCGAAACCAAAGAAGACGGCACCTATGAATTTCAAAATGTGCCGCCCGGCAAATACGACATCTCGGCGCATCTGGAACGCACGCCCGACATTTTGGCCAAAGCTGACGTCAGCAGCGGGCAAACTGTCACCGCCGATTTTGAAATCCGGCTGGAAGCTGTGCGCGAACAGGTCACGGTGACCGCCACCGGCAACGAAGAAACCACCTTCAATTCCATTCAATCGGTAACCATCATCGGTTCGCTCGATCTGGCCAAGAAAAACCCGATCAGTCTGGGCGAAGCGCTCGATCACGAACTGGGCGTCGCCAAACGCAGTTTCGGCCCTGGTAATGCACGGCCGGTCGTGCGCGGTTTTGACGGCGACCGGGTATTGGTGTTGCAGGAAGGCGTCGGCATCGGCGGACTAGGCTTTCAATCCGGCGACCACGCCGAACCGATTGACCTGTTGTCGCAAGACCGTGTCGAAGTCGTCAAAGGCCCGGCCACGTTGCTCTATGGCAGCAACGCTATTGGCGGCGTCGTCAACGCCATCAGCGGGCACGACGAAGCGCACAAAGGCGTGCGCGGCTATGTCACCGGCATCGCCGGTTCAACCAACGATCAGTTTGGCGGCAGCGGCGGCATTGAATTTGGCACCGAAAAATGGCTGTTTTGGGCCAACGGCGGCGGCCAACGCGCCAGCGATTACAATACGCCGCTTGGCACAATTCAGAATTCTTTTTCGCGGTACGGCAATGCGTCTGGCGGTTTGGGGTATTTTGCCGACAAGGGATTTTTGAGCCTTGGGTACACCGCTGACCGACGCAACTACGGCATTCCGTTCGACAGCGACGAAGCCGACGCCGAAAAGGTCAGATTGAATCCGCGCCGTGACAGCCTGCAATTTCGCGGCGGATTCCGTGATCTGTCAGGCCCGCTCAGCAGCGGCAACTTCACGCTGCAATACAACAATTACCGCCACGACGAAATCGAATTGCCCGATGAAGAAATCGGCACCCAATTCAAAAACAAAACCTTCCTCTATCGCGCCGTGTTTGACCAACAACGCAGCGGCCGCTTTTCTGGCAGCTTTGGCGTTTCTGGTCTGTATCGCGATTTCAAATCCATCGGCGAAGAAGCCCTGGCGCCGCCGACCACGCAAAACAACTTTGCCGCGTTTGGTCTGCAAACGATTGATTTTGAAAAGTTCGCGGTGCAATTCGGTGGGCGCGTAGAACACAACGGCTATACGCCCGATGGTTTGCGCGACCGGTCGTTCACAGGCTTTTCGGGTTCGGCGGGCATTCGCGTCGGCTTGAGCGCCAGCAATGTTTTCGTCGCCAATTACACGCACAGCTATCGCGCGCCCGCGTTGGAAGAGCTGTACAACAACGGCCCGCACGCAGGCAATTTGACCTTTGAAATCGGCAACTCCAACCTCGCCCGCGAACGGGGCGACGGCATTGATCTCAGCTTGCGTCACAACAGCGGGCGCCTACGCGCCGAAGCGAATTTCTTTTATTACAAGATCAAGGATTTTGTTTACCTGGCGCCGACCGGCAACATCGAAGACGGTTTGATCGAAGCCGATTACGCACAAGGTGACAGCCGGTTCACCGGCACGGAGTTGCGCTTTGACGCCGGGCTGACGAAAAACATCTGGTTGCTGTCGAGCCTGGATTACGTCAACGCCGAACTGACCAACACCAGCACGCCGTTGCCGCGCATCCCACCGCTGCGCGCGCGCGTCGGTTTTGAAGCGTTTGCCAAAGGCTTCCGCATCAACCCCGAAGTCGTGATGGCGCGTGATCAGGAACGCACCTTCACCACCGAAGAGCGCACCGCCGGTTACGCGACCGTGAACCTGAATGCGTCGTATACCTACACGCAAAAACATTACGCGCACATCTTTTCGGTGAACGCCTTTAACCTGAACGACAAGCTCTATCGCAACCACCTGTCGTTCATCAAAGAATTCGCGCCCGAAATCGGACGCGGCATTCACTTCGTTTACACCTTACGGTTTTTCTAACCACGAACCTTCCGTTAAGACACTGCGAGCCGCAACAGCGCCTGTGCCTGTTGCGGCTCTTTTTCTGTCCACGCATTATTTTTATGGCAGTTGCGCGAGTTTCTATTCAGCGCAACAAGTAAAACAGAAAAAGCCGCTTGCGCGGCTTTTTGCTCTAAAAATAATTTGGCTCCTCAGGTAGGACTCGAACCTACAACCCTTCGGTTAACAGCCGAATGCTCTGCCATTGAGCTACTGAGGAGCAAGGAAAACTTTTTGAATTTTCAACTCTGATGGACGTGAGGAGGATCGAACTCCTGGCCTCCGCATTGCGAACGCGGCGCTCTCCCAGCTGAGCTACACGCCCTAAAAACGAGTGCGCATCTTACTCAGAGCTCTCCGGTCTGTCAAGCCACCTTTCGGCGAAAAGTGCCCTGTCAGTTGAACATTGTCCGGCCCGCGCTGTGCGATCATAAAAACGTCGGCAAACTCATCTGACGAAAGGCGCTAAAGACGATGCCCAACGCGCAAGACCCGCAAATACATTCGCTGTTTGGAGACATTTCGCCTACGCAATCGTTGCGGCACGAAGAGGTCATCAACATCCCGCCACAGGATTCGCTGGCGCAAATACTGGCAGACGTGCAGGCGGATCCGAACTGTGGCGCGTGCAAAGGCGGTTTGCCCCTGGTGTTTGGCATTGGCCCTGAACGCGCCGAGTTGATGCTGATCGGCGAAGGTCCCGGCATAGACGACGTGCAAAGCGAAGCGCCATTTCAGGGACAAGCGGGCGTGCTGCTCACCAGGATGTTGGCGGCCATCAATGTCGCGCGCGCGGAATGTTATATCTGCAACGTGATCAAGTGTATTCCGCCCGGTGAGCGCAACTTTTCGACGACGGAAATTGAAGCCTGTCGCCCGTTTTTGTTGCGGCAAATTTGGGCGGTGCAACCGCACATCATCATCGCGTTTGGCGCGCTGGCGGCACAGACGTTGTTGCGCAGCAAAAAGACCATTTCTGAATTGCGCGGCCAGATTTTTACGTTGCGGTTGAATGAACGCGAAATCACAGTCGTGCCAATGTTCAATCCGGCGTATTTGCTGCGCGTGGCAGAAAAGAAACGGGAAGCCTGGGAAGACCTGAAACGCGTCAGAGAGCTTTTGCGCGGCTAAATCAGAACACGCGACATTGGTACACGACAAAGTCAGGACGCCAAGATTCATCGCAATGTTTAAGCGTCGCGTGTTCTGATGACGGCTGTTACGATTTAGAGCGTGGAAAAAAGAGGCACAAGCAACAGTTGCTTGTGCCTCTTTTTCCATAGGCCTATGGCCTGAGCCATCGGTTCAGATGGTTTACGGATATACCGAGAACCCATTGACCAGATTGGCCGTACCGCCACCGTTTGGATTGACCACCGTGACGCTGCGCCCGTTGGTAAACGCCGCGCCAGAGATCACCAGGCGCACGCTCAGTTGCGTCGCGCTGATATAGGTGGTCGTCGTAGTGATGCCTGCTCCGCCAATGGTCACCGTCGCGCCCGGAACAAAGCCGGACCCGGTGACGGTCGCCACGATCGTATTGCCTCTGCGTCCGAACGACGGAGAAACCGAGGTAATCGTCGGGCCGGTTGGTTGCGGCGGCGGCGGCGCATTGACGGTGACCGTTTGCGCAGCAGTCGAATTCACACCGCCTTTGCCGTCATTGACGGTCAGGGCAATGGCGTGGGTGCCAATCGGCAGTTTCACGCTGGCGGTCGCGGTGGTCGCGATAACCGTACCGAAATCCGTCCACGAATAGGTCAACGTGTCGCCGTCTGGATCACTTGATCCCGTGGCATCCAATGCGATCACAGCGCCAGTGTCGTCGGCAGCAGTCACCGTGGCGGGCAATTCATTCGCCTTGGCCACCGGCGCTTTGTTGGCAGGCGGCGGCGGCACATTGGTTACCGACACCGTAAAGGTATTGCTCACCCCTTTCCCGCCGCGTCCGTCATCGGCATTCAGCGAAGGCGTGAACTGCTGTTCGGTGCCAAAAGCAGGCGGTTCGATCAACAGCGTCACCTTACGCTGCGCCGGATCGGCTTTGATCAAAGTGATGAACAACGGCGCGTTGTTCAGGCTGAACGTGACCGGATCATTGTCGGAATCACTGGCCGTCACATCCACCATCACCGATTGGCCGCGCGTGACAGTCACATTCGGAATCGTGTTGATGATCGGGAAGTAATTCAACGCATTCCAGAACAACCGCACCGCGCCTGAACCGACGTTGTCATAATATTCGACGCGCAGTTTGTGCACGCCCGGAGCAATCGCCACGTCCACATCAAAACGCGTTTCAGCCTGATCCTGCCACTGATTGATCTTCAATTGACCATCAATGTACAGGCGCACGCCATCGTCGCCGAATAACGAGAAGCGATATACGCCGCCTTGCAATTCAACGTCACGCGTAAAGCGCGCCGAGAACTGATCAGCCAAAAGACCGCAGGCTGAACTGGGGCTCGCCTCGCCAAAGGAAAGATTCAGCGCGCCATCGCCGTCATCGCGAACCAACGCCGGATTGCCGCTAAAGTCGCGATTGTTGAAGTATTCGCCGCGCCAACGAGTGGCGGCGACCGTCGCCTGACAAACATTCTGCGGCGGTTCATTCACCGTGATATTGAAAGCCGCAGAGGTCGCCGTGCCGCCTTTGCCGTCGTCAGCTTTGATCTGCACACCATTGAACGTGCCCGCCGTTGTCGGAGCCAGTTGCAAGGTCGCACTGCGCTGCGCCGGATTGGCATTGATGATCGTGGCGAAGGACGGCGCATTGACCAGCGAGAAACTGACGCTATCGCCATCTTCGTCTGTGGCGCTCAGCGCCAGCAGAACCGTTTGGCCTTTGGTCAGCGTTTGGTTGTTGATCGCCGACGTGATCACCGGCAGTTTGTTGGCCGGTGGAGGCGGCGTCGCGGGCGTCAATTTGCGCACGCGCAAATTGCCGTTATCGCCGACATACACGCTGCCGTCGGTCAGAACTTCGACGCTGAGCGGATAGCTCAACTGTGCTTGCAATGCTGCGCCGCCGTCGCCGCTGAATCCGGTCGTGCCGGTGCCTGCAATCGTGATGATTGCTCCGCCCACGGTGAACCGGCGCACGCGATGATTGTTTTGATCGGCGACGTAAACGTTGCCAAGCGCATCCACCGCCACGTCATTCGGATTGTTGAATTGCGCCGAGGTCGCCGGACCGTTGTCGCCACCATAGGCGGCCGTACCGTCGCCTGCGATGGTGGAAATCTGTTTGCTTACCGCGTCAACCCTGCGAATGCGATGATTGCCGCGATCAGCAATATAGAGATTGCCTTGCGCATCCAGTGCAATGCCAGTCGGATTGTTCAGACTGGTCGTGGTCGCGGTCACACCATCGCCGCCGTATCCCGCGCCGCCATTGCCCGCCACGGTCGTGATGATATTGGTGGTCAGGTTGACCATGCGGATGCGGTGGTTGCCGCTGTCGCAGATATACAGATTGCCTTGCCCATCAATGGCCAACGCCGTCGGGCGATTCAACCGTGCCGCAGCCGCCTGGCCGTTGTCGCCTTGCGAACCGCTGAGCGCATTGGTCGTGCCGGCAAAATGCGCGATGCGACCATCCGTGGTGACCCGACGAATGCGGTGATTGGTCGTGTCAGCCACATACACATTACCGCTGGCATCGGCCACGGCTCCGCCCGTGGTGCCGAGGCTGGCATAAATCGCCAACCCGCCATCACCGGTATTGCCGCCAGAACTGTTGCCTGCCACGGTGCGAATCACGCCTTGCGCGTCGACACGACGCACCACACGCGATTGACCATCAACGACCAACAGACCGGTTTCTGAACGCCGCAATCCATTTGCGCCGCGCAATGGCGCAGAGGTCGCAGGGCCGTTGTCACCCGCAAAACCGTAATCGCCGCTGCCCGCATACGTAGAGATGTTGTAACTGGCCGCTGTGCCGCCGCCGGAGAACGGCGTCACCGTCACGTTGAAGGACGCTTGCGCTGCGTTGCCACGCGCATCCGTCGCCGTGAATTTGACCGTCGTCGTGCCCACCGCGAAAAGCGTGCCCGAAGCTTTGTCGGCGACAACCGTCACTGCGCCATCCACAATGTCAGTCGCCGTCGGCATCGCGTAATTGACCAGCGCGCCTGAAGGAGACGTGGCTGCCGTCGTAATCGCCGCCGGAACGTTGTTGATCACGGGCGGCGTCGAATCTTTGACGGTCACGGCTTGCGCCGCAGTCGAAGTCTTGGCGCCTTTGCTGTCGGTGACGGTCAACACCAGGCTGTGATTGCCAATGGCCAGCGTCACTGTCGCATTGGCGCTGGCCGCGATGGCCACGCCGTTATCCGTCCAGGAGAACGTAATCGCATCGTTGTCGGGATCAGAACCGCTCCCCGTCAAATTGACCGGCGCACCTGCCGCTGAAACAGCTTCGATCATGGCCGGCAAGGCGCCCGCTGACGCTGTCGGCGGACGATTTCCCGGCTGCTGCTCGTTAACAAAAATGTTGAATTCAGACGAAAGCGTCACGCCGCCTTTGCCGTCGTCGGCTTTAACCTGCACGTTGTTGAACGTGCCCGTCGCGGTCGGAGCCAGGCGCAAGGTTGCGGTGCGTTGCGCCGGATTTGCGTTCACGATGGACGCAAACGACGGTGCATTCACCAACGCAAAACTCACGCTATCGCCATCTTCGTCCGTGGCCGTCAACGGCACATCCAGCGTTTGTCCTTTGGTCAGGGTTTGGTTGCCCAGTGGCGAAGTGATGACCGGGTTGTGATTGGTCGTCCCACCGCCACCTGTCGGCGTCAGTTTGCGCACGCGCAAATTGCCATTGTCACCGACAAAGACACTGCCGTCCCCAGCGACAATCACACTGACCGGGAAATTGAATTGGGCTTGCGTCGCAGCGTTGCCCTCACCGCTGTATCCGGCGATGCCCGTACCTGCGATGGTGGCGATCACGCCGTTTGCAGTGATGCGGCGCACGCGGTGATTGTTTTGGTCGGCAATATACAGATTGCCCGCTTTATCAATGGCAATGTCGTTGGGGTTGTTCAACAACGCAGCCGTTCCCGCGCCGTTGTCACCACCGAATCCGGCATCACCTGTACCAGCAATGGTCGAAATCACTTTCGAACTGGCATCCACTTTGCGAATGCGCTGGTTGCCGCGATCAGCGATATACAGATTGCCCTGCCCATCCACCGCCAGCCCTGTCGGATTGTTCAGGCTGGTATGCGTGGCCAATACGGCATCGCCGCCAAACCCTGCGCCACCGTTACCGGCCACCGTGGTGATGATGTTTGTCGAAATATCAATTCTGCGGATGCGGTGATTGCCGCTGTCGCAGATATACAAATTGCCTTGTGCGTCTATGGCCAAGCCCGTCGGACGATTCAAGCGCGCGGCGCCTGCTTGCCCGTTGTCACCCGCCGAACCGCTTTGCCCATTGGTCGTGCCCGCGAAATGAACGATGCGACCATCGGAAAGCACTTTGCGAATGCGGTGAAATTGCGTATCGGAGACGTACGTGTTTCCGTTCGCGTCGGAGACCACGCCGCCCGTTTGTCCGAACGACGCGTAAATCGCCGCGCTGCCATCACCAACGTTGCCGGACGAGCTGTTGCCCGCAAAGCTGTTGATCTTGTTTTGCGCGTCCACCACGCGCACCACGCGCGATTGACCATCAACGATCAGCAAATTGCCGCCGCTCACGCCAAGGCCGTTGAGCTGCTTGAAGGTGGCCGACAAAGCGGCCCCACCGTTACCGCTGTAACCGTAATCGCCGCTGCCTGCGAAACTGGAAATCGTGTAGCTGCCCGGCGTATTTCCGCCGCCGCCGCCGCCGCCACCGCCACCCGCTTTCGGCGTGACAGTGACTTTGAAAGAAGCTGTAGAGGTATTGCCGCGCATATCCGCTGCTGTGAATTCCACCGTCGTCACGCCCACGGGGAAAAGCGAGCCGGGCGATTTGCTGGAATTCACACGAATCGCGCCATCCACGATGTCAGTCGCTGTCGGCAACGTAAAGTTCACCGTCACGCCATCATCACCGGTGGCTTGCACGGTGATGTCTGCCGGGACATTGCTGATCACCGGAGGCGTTTTGTCTTGCACGATGACGGCTTGCGCGGGACTGCTGGTCGAAGCGCCCCGGCTGTCGGTCGCGGTCAAAAACAGCGAGTGGCTGCCGATGCTGAGTTGCACTTGCGGCGTCAACACATCCGCGATTTGCGCACCGCTATCAAACCATTTGTAGGTCAGCGCATCACCGTCAGGATCAGAAGCCGTCCCCAGCAAATTGACCGAGCGCCCGTTGGGTCCGGTCGCTTCATACGAAGGGCTCACCGGCGTCACATTAACAACCGGCGGACGATTCACATCTTTGACAACGATGGAAAAGCTCTTGCTGTCACTGGCGTCACCGTCCGTCACCGAAACCGTGACGTTGTATGTTCCGGCGCTGGTGAATCCGGGCGAGAGCAACAATTTGGCCGTGCTGTCGCCGTTGTCCGTGAAGCTGGCAAAATTCGGCAAGGCAGACGTCGTGATCGTCAGCGGATCGCCATTGCCATCCGTGGCCGTGATATTGACCGTCAGGTTTTGGCCTTCATCCACATTCGCGGTATTGAGCGCCGCCAATACTGGCGCTTGATTGGGTTGTTGCACCAACAAACGCAGACGATTGTTTTCTGTATCAGTAAAGAGGATATCGCCGTTGGCCAGTGTGATGATGTTGGTGGTCAATTGCACGTCATTGGCTGTCGTGCCCGGATTCGGCAAATTCAAGCGCGCACGATTGGCCGGTCCGCCATCGCCGGAAAATCCGGCTTGCCCGTTGCCCGCGACAATCGCGGTTGTGCCCAAGGCGTTGGTCGGCGCTTGAATGCGAACGATCTGATCCGTACCGGCGTTGGTCACATACACATTTCCAGCGGCATCCAGCGCCAGGTCGCGCGGGCGACTGATGCCTTTGGTGTTATTGGCAATCACCGTAAAGGTGTTGCCGTTGGCAGCATCCTGACGCAACACGCGATCATTGCGCGTATCGGCGATGTACAACCGACCATCGGCTCCCAGCGCTACCCCGGTGGCGGCACTGGTCAAGAGCGGCGTCAGCCCTTCGCTGCCCGGCACCAACACGCTCGTCACTTGCCCGGTCGAAGCGTTGACTTTGCGAATGCGGTTGTTGCCTTGATCGGCGATAAACAAATTGCCTGCCGCGTCTACCGCCACATCGGTCGGGAAGATAATCGCCGTGTTGGCCGGAGCATCATCTGCGGTCGGAGCGCCCGCGACCGGCGCGTCATTGCGGCCCACAACGTCTTTGATCTGGCCGGGCGGGATCACGACTTTGGCATTGCCGCCGCTGGGGAAAATGGTCACGTCGGTATTTGACGTGTTCAAAAAGCGAATGTGTCCGCTGCGGCGACCGGTCAACGATCCCGGCGGACGAATCAACGCGCCATATTGCGAGTCGACGATGTAAACGCCCTTGGCTGTGACAGCCAATCCCTGCGGCGAAGCAAACACCGCCGTAATAATGCTGTCATCCGACACCAACTCGCCCGCTTTGTAGTTGAGCGTCGTAATGTTACCGGGCTGAACGGTAACCTCTGCGGGCGTACCGGCAAACAACGTCACCGGCGTTGTGCCACGATTGATGAAACGCAACCGGCTGACCGGATTGGCTGCCGTATCCATCACAAACAAGTTGCCATTGGCATCTGCCGCAACACCCGTCGGCGCAGACAATTCCGAGTTGATGGCAGCAACGTTGTCATACGGGACATCCTGACCGCTGCCAATGACCGTATTGATTTGCCCGCCGCCGATGGTCGTGCCTGCAATTGTGAGCGGAGCGCCGCTGACATTGACGTAGCGGACGCGCATAAAGGTGTGATCCGGCAAAAAGAAACCGCTGGCATCAGCAGCTAAAACGACGGTGCGCAATTGCGTGCTGCCGGGCAAATTCAAAAACGCCTGAGTAGCGGATCCGCCGTCACCACAAGTCGGCGTCGAAACCGGGTCGCAAGCTGCCACCGTGCTGGCGCCCGCGACGAGCGTTTTCGCGCCGCTGCTGGTAATGCGCAGCACTTGTTGTGCATTGCCGACCGCGACATAAAAACTATTGTTCGGTCCCAGGGTGATGCCGGTCGGGAATTCCAGGTTCGTCACCAGCGAACTGATAAAACCGCTCGGTTCAACCTTGCGGACTGCGCCCGGATTGCCGCGATTGTCGCCGCCTTCGGCAATAAACAAATTGCCGTTGCTATCCAGCGCCAGGCCCATCGGCAATGTCAGCTTGGCTTGAATGGCCTGTCCGCCATCACCGTTGCCAAATTGCGGCGCGCCGCCGCCCGCGTAAATCGTTTCTTGTCCGGCGTTGTCGAGTTTGTAAACGACGCGCGCGCCACCGGTCGGCGTCACGCTGATGTAAAAGAATTCGCGCGCCGCATTCATTGTGATTGCGCGAAAATCCGAGCGATTGATGTTGAAGATATTGGCGATTGTGCCAGGCGTGATGGTTTTGTTGAGAATGCGGAAATCCGTGCTGCCGACGTTGATCGCGCGAATGGCCGCAGCAATCGGCGTGGTCAGATAAATCACATCGCCAGTCGGGTCCACCACGATGCCGCTCACCAGGGTCAAATCCACGTCGCGCACATTCGTCGTTTCAGCCACTGAGCCGCCACCCGCGATCAGATTAATGCTGCCGGGTTGAATGGTCGTCCCCGCCAGTGTCACCGGTTGCCCGGTCGTATTGAGAAAGCGCAACAGGCTGGTGCCGTTGACTTCGTCCACGACATACACCCCGCGATTTTGCGGATCGCGCGCCACCGCCGTCGGCATCACCATTGGCGCTTGTCTGGCAGGCGCGTTGGTACTGAACCCGCCGCCCGCGATGGTCGAAATCACCGTCCGCGAACCGACGCCTCCTTGCCACGGCGTGATCAAACCCAGCGCCGCGCGTAATTTGCCGCTCACTTGTTGCAACAGGGTTGGCTCGGCATTGGCAGGGCTGCTGGCGGCGGCGCCGGTTTGCCACAAAATCGCCGACAGCGTCACAAACACGACAAAAGCAGATAGCAACACACGGTTGCGAGTCGTTGGCATAAAAACTTTGGAAAAAAGACGACGGGCTGACTGGGATGGCCGCACAAACTGAGCGCTTTTCATTGATAACTTCTCCTGATCCTAGTCGCGATAATTACGGACAACACGAAGATTAAAACTGTGGGGCAGTTTGGAAGAGCAATAGAATGGATTGAACCTGGGCGCTATCTACAAGCGCCGACACCAGATGATGTAATCACCAGTCGCGTTGCACAGGAAAATTCTTAAACTGCAAACTGTTAGCAACTGCTCGTTGCATTAGCGCCTTAACTTAGCGACGACTGGTTCTCGATGTAGGCTTTGGGCACAAATACGCCAATCTCTGGCTTGGGTTTTAAATTTTGCGGATGGGCATTCCGGCGAATTTGACACCGCCATTCTGGTGAAGGTCGGTGAAGGGGTCTTTCAGAGTGAATTTGCTGAAAAGAACGAATGCGTGACGTTTGGGGTCATGAGGTTTCGTCACAAACGGCGGCCATTCAAAACCAATTGCCGGGAGATGTCAAGCTTTGTTTCCTGCCGGGCAAGCGCTGAGGAAATCACGGGAAAAGCGCAGGAGCAATGCACTTAGCGCATTTGCTCCCGCGCGTTGAAAGACGAAGTCCGGGGATTAATTCTGGTCTGACGCCGTCTTGTATTTTTCTTTTTCCTTTTCGCGTTGCAGATACGGAATGCCTTTTTCCATCCATTCCGCGGCGGGCGCGCCTTTCAGGAAATGGTCAAAAAACTCCAGCATCCGCCGCTGGTAATCGCGCTGATTTTGCCGTTTGCGAATGCCGTGCGGTTCACCGTTGTAGTTGAACATATAAACCTCTTTGTCCAACCGCCGCAGCGCCAGGTAAAACTCTATGCCCTGATACCACGGTACGGCGTCGTCATTGTCGTTGTGCAACATCAAAATCGGAGTTTGCACACGGTGCGCCTGGAAAACAGGCGAGTTTTCGATAAAGCGCATCGGGTATTCCCACAAATTGCCACCGATACGGCTTTGCGTGCGCTCATACTGAAATTGACGCGGCAACCCGGTTCCCCAACGAATGCCGCTGTATGCGCTGGTCATATTGGCCACCAATGCGCCGGGCGCAGCCGCTTTGAACCGATTGGTTTGCGTCACCATATATGCGATCTGATAGCCGCCCCAGCTATGTCCCTGAATGCCAATGGCGTTTTCGTCCACAAAGCCTTGATCGGCTACGGCCTGGATGGCAGGCAGCACGCATTTCAACGCGCTCTGTCCGGGATAGCCGACGGTGTAAACGATGTCCGGCATCAAGACCAAATAACCGTTGCTGGCATAAAGCGAGGCATTGATCGAATGTCCCGGACGCGGTTCGGTAAAGTTGTGCAGCCCTTGCGTGAGTTTCTCGTAGATATAGACAACCAGCGGGTATTTCTTCTTGGGATCGAAGTTTTCCGGTTTGACCAGAATGCCTTTGAGCGGCACGCCATCCGTATTGCGGAAGCTGACCAATTCCGACTTGCCCCAGAAAAACGCGTTCATCTGTTCGCCCGCATTGCTGACTTTTTTCGGCGCTTTGAAATTGACATCGGTCACGAGCAAATCCGGATATTCGTCAAACCGCGAAGCCGAAAATAGCAACACGTCTGCATCTTTGGCTTTGCTGGGCGTGCTGAAATTTCTGGCCGCCCACAAAAGCTTTTCGGGCAAACCGCCGTCTATGCGGTCGCGGTAAAAACCGGAATCGCGTGTGTCTTCGTTTTCGGCGCTGAGCAACAATGGTTTGGTCGGGTCAATGCCGCGATCAGCATTTCCCGGACCACGTTCCTGATCCAGTCGCACATAACGGAATTCGACCTTCTCTTTGCGCCCCATGCCGTCGGTCAGATTTTTTGCGCCGCTGCCATCCGGCGCAATTTGCCAGATGTCGTATTTGTCATAGAGCAAGACGTGTTTGTCGTCTTTGGTCCAACCGCCGACGCCATAGCTGCTCGGCGTGCTGGGCGTGTCGGTGTCTTCGCGGTAAAAATTCACGCCCAGCGATTTGGTCAGATTGGTGAATTTGCCTTCGGGAATGGAAATGCTGCCCCAATCCTTGCCGTCAAAAAACACCGCGTATTTGCCATTGGGCGAAAACGAAACGCCGAATTGCTGTTTGCGCAACAACAAACGGCGCGTCGCGTCAGACGTGTTAACCAGATACACATCGGAATAATTGGTATCCTGGCCGACCAACCTGCGATATTGGCGATCATCCGTGCCGATTCCGTATTGGCCGGTTGCCGACGGATTGACGTTTTCCATCGTGGCGTCAGCCAACTGCACAAATTTCTTGTCGGCCAGGTGATAAACCGCGCGATACGAACGATTACGCTCTTGTTCGGCGCGCACTTTCTGCATCGGCTGGATGTAATCGTCCTTCCAGTGCCACAAATCCACCACGACCTTTTCATCTGCGGCGTCAGCCTCCGCCTCTTTTTCTGGCTCAGGCGGAGGAGCAACAGCGAGAAACAACCGGCTGCCGTCTTGCGAAAAATTCAGCCCGCCGCGTTCGCTGATGACCATTCCCTCGCGAAAATTCGGCGTTGCCGTCGAAACCAATTCCGCCGCTTTCGCCTCGCCGCGCTTCCAGTAATAAATCTTGAGCTTCGGCTGAGTCGCGGTAGCGTCATCGCGGTCGCTGGTAAACGCCATCTGCGTTTGCTCATCGTCCCAGGTCAGCCGAGCGTATTTGCCTTTGCCGGTCAACAAATCCACCGGCGCGGCGTCATTGCCCGGCGTGGCGACATAGACGCCGTTTTTCTCTTCTTGCCGCGCCGACACGGTGAAAACCAGCGACTTGGCGTCTTTGCTGAAGCTGTAATCCAAGGCGTCGTTGAACGTGCGTTCGGTGCCTTGCGTCAGATTGCGCAAAAACAAATCCGTACCGTATTCCTTGCGTCGCGCGCCGGGTCTGCCGCCTGCTGCCGCGCCACCGCGTCCGCCGCGCTGTTGGGCATCATTGCTGAAACTTTCTTCTTCAGACGTGTCTCCCGGCTTGGGCGCGTCCGCTTTTTCTTCGGGTTTGCGCTCTTCGAGCTTGGCTTCCAGCGCATAAGCAATCCAACCGGCGCCATCTTCCGGCACTTGAAAGCTTTTCACACGTTCGACGCGCGTCACCTGCCCGCTGGTCAAATCCATAATGCCCAGCGCATTTTTGGGCATCTGGTCAGGCGTTTTCTTTTCCTTACGCGCTTTGAGAACGTCGGCTTTGTTGGGTTCGATGGTGAACAGTGCAAACCGGCTGTCAGCGGTGAAGCGCGGACGCACAGCCCCAGCTTGCGCGGCAAAAGCTGCGCCTGGTCCCGGCCCGGCTTCGCTGTTATCGGCAGGTGGTGTCGGCGGACGCCATCCGCGTCCATGACGCCATTCTGTGCCGGTCGCCAGATTGCGCACGACGATTTCGCCGTCGCCGTCTTGTGGCACAAGGGCATAGGCCACAAATTTGCCATCGCGCGAAAGTGATTGGCCCTGAATGGAACGCCAGACGTCAAAATCCTGTTGTGTCAACGCGCGTTTGCCCGAAGCAGGCTTGGCAGCGGCAGTTTTTGCTGGTGCCGGTTTGGCTTGTTGCGCCGAAACGCGCAGGTAAACCAGCGAGGAACCGGCCAGTCCCAACACACAACCGATCAGCACGGCGCGCTGCGCCCACGAGCGCGCGGCACGAGAAAGGCGGAAGATGCTCGTCATCGCCAAAACTCCTTGTCGAAAAGTCGAAATTTGGTTGAAAACTGAATCTCAGACCGATGTCAGAATTACTTTTGCTGTTTGATGCTGGTGTAGTGCGGACTCCGCCAGTCAAGACGGTGCGCCGACCTGGCTCGTTACTAAAAAAGGCGGCAGGCAATGATCGCGCAAGGGCTTTGCAGGCGCAAGCTTTGCGCTATAATGCGTTCCGTTTTGAGTATGGGGCCAGTAACCAGGGAGAGTCGTGATGACCGAGTCGAATAAAACATCTGCCAGCAAACCGCGTTGGAACCTGTACCGCATCGTACTGGTGGCCATTCCCACGCTCATCCC